>JAQTSD010000027.1 GCA_028711445.1 Candidatus Peribacteraceae bacterium | reverse complement strand
TGGAACTTCACAATCACCGGGCGATCGATGTCCTCAGGTTTCTCGAAAACACGCGGGAGCATCAAGCCGGACTTCTCGAGCCACTGACGCTCGAGTGCGCGGTCCGACTCCCACTTGAGGATCTCCTTTGTGCCGTAGTACATCGCCTGCATCTTCGCGACTCGATCGAGACCGACATACGCGATGAACGACGCATGCGGGATAACGATGGCATTGCGCTTGATGAGCTCCTCCTCGAGCGTCTCGTTCCAATCCGCCCAATCGTTGACCGTGATGATCTCGTCGGCGACCCCGTAACTCTTGTACGGCCGCTCGGCGCCTTTCTTGCAGATGACGAGATTACGCATCCCCTCGTCACGCGCTCCTTTCAGGATCTGCAGCGCCGTGTGGCTCCCGAGCGTGGCGATGCAGTAATCGGAGGGTTTCTTCGAAGCCGGGAGGATGGGACGAGCTTTCGGCATAAAATTGATAATTTCGGGGATCTTACCAAAATTCACCGCTTTGGCAAGGATATTTTATACGCCAAACGCCCTAAGAAGGGATTAATGGCTACCGTAAAGCAAATAGTTGACATTTATGAATTATCGATGTTTAATGAGTTTAATGAGTAGTACGAACAATGTAGAGAGCGGCACGGATCGGACCGATGCAATGATGGAAGACATGCCTCTCGGCCAGGAACCGCTCGATATGGATATCGATCTGATGAGAGCTTTTGTCACTGTTTCCCTGCGCGCGCGACGGCTCTCCGAAGAAACATTGGTCATGTTCCAACAGATATCCGCTCCAAATACCAATTCCACAGTATCGAGGTACATCCTCTTTAAGCTCGCCAAGATTCTGAGGATCCCCGTGATCAGGAAGCGGGAGTGATCGCACAGCAACATCAGGATGCTACCCCTTGTTTCCAACAGAGTTCAAAGATGATTTTCTTGTAGAAATCCGCGATATCCTTGTTTTCGATGACTGTGCAGTTCAAGCGGTTCTGCGTGTAGGAGAGCAGGGCGACGCAGTCGTTCCAACAGAAGATACCCGACTGCCACGCCGTCCCCTCGGGAAGGTAACGGATGGTGATGTGATACTCCTTCGCCCGCTTGAGCACGCGGTCCGCAAACGCGCAGCGCGGGAAGATGAGGCGTGTCGCGATGCCCTTGCGGCCACGCTTGCGGAAGTACGTCTCCAGGTGGTCCGGCCCGACGATGAAGGCGAGGAGCGGCACGTAGGAGAAGACGAGCACCTCCCCGCGCGCGGAGAGCGTCTCTATCAGCATGCGCTTGTATCCTTCGGCTCCTTCGTAGAAGCGCACGCTCGGCCTGCTCGTCTCCGCCGGCAGAGTGGACTGGAGCAGCTTGACGGCATATTCCACGTTACGAGACAGTGCTACGACCTCTGCATGTTTGTGTTCGAGGAGGCGCAGCAGCAGGTGGGGGTCTTCGGCGACGATGAGGCGCCGCTTCCCCCTGCGCGTCTCGTAGAGGAGCCCCTTCCCAATCAGCTGCTCCACGGCACTGTGGACCGTGAAACGGTTCGCCCCGGTTCGACGCGCGATCTCCTGAACGCTCGATGGGTCCATGGAGAGACACTGCATGTAGATCTTCGCCTCACGCTCATTGCAGCCGAAGTGGCAGAGGAGCTCACTGACCCGGCGCTGTTCGACGGCTGAGAGCATAAATGTGGAATAGTTCTCCACACATTATAACACAAAAAAATTAGCTTAGTGTAGCCAAAATATATATTTATGTCCTTAAGAATATCTGTATGTAGATGACAGAAATTGGTCTTCGCGGTATATTGCGAATTGTAGCTATTTGTTTCCTAATCATCTTACCATGGAAACCTCACCTCTTGGGCTCGACCAGATCCGCGCCATCCCCCGACCCACCGGTCGATTATCGCAGGAACAGCTTGATCAGATCATTGATCATGAGATCTCGGCGCTCCGGCATATCCGCGATCTTCGAGCACTCATCGAATTCCTGCAGCGTCCTGACGAAGACGGTGGAACACCCTATACCGATGCCCTCAAGACAGATGAAGAACTTTGGCAGGAGCAACGCGCAAAAGTGGAAGCGGAGGCATCGAGTCCTGATCGCATCGAACACGTCGCTGCCATCTGCGTGGATCTGCTGCAACAGGGAAGAGACATTATCCGCCGACTTGTCGAGCGCGTCCTCGCTCAGCACGATTCGGTGGCCTCTGGCTCCAATTCGCCGAATCAGCTATAATAGTCTGATTACTCACGATGTCTTTCATCGCCGATTTCCAACGGCTCCTGCTTGCCTCTCCGCGCTTCTCGGTGAAGCACGTGATGGCCGAGAACAGCGACTATGCCGACACCGTGCTCAAGTCGAAGAACTGCTACTACAGTTTCTGCGTCTTCTACTGCGAGGACGTCTACTACGCCCGCTACTCGCGCAAGTGCTCAAGCTGCAACGGCATCACGTTCTGCGTAGAGTGCGAGTGGTGCACAGAGTGCGTGGACTGCCAGAAGTGCTACAGCTGCCACTACGCGCAGGACTGCCAAAATTGCTCCAACTGTCTCTTCTGTAAGGATTGTTTCGGCTGTCGCAACTGCTTCGGCTCAAGCAGCCTCCACCAGAAGGAGTACCACATGTTCAATGAAAAGCTTTCCCGGGAGGAGTACGAGAAGCGGATGCATGAGCTTAATCTCAAAGATTTCTCCCAGCGCATGCTTGTCGAGGAGCGAGTCAACGACCTTCGCCGGAAGACACCAAACCTTGCCATCCATCAGTTCATGACGGAGGGGTGCGTCGGCGACCACCTGACGCAGTGCAAGAACAGCTATCAATGCTTCGACAGTTTCCTGAACGAGGACTGCGCCTACTGCATAGAAACCAACGGAAACAAAAATTGTATGGACCTCACCGTCTGTTTCGAAAATGAGTGGTGTGCGCACTGCGTGCAATCGACGATGAATCACGGTTGCGATCATGTGATCTTCACGGATCAATCCAATGACTGCGCGTTTTCCTCGTACCTGCGAAATTGCAAGCACTGCTTCGGCTGCGCATCATTCGACCGCAAGGAGTACCACATCCTTAACACGCCCGTCGCGCCGGAGAGGTACGAGGAGGAAGTGGCGAAACTCCGTCGTGAGCTTTCGGAGGCGGGCCTGCACAACCTCAACCTCTTCTTCGTCTCCGACTACGAACATAACCGGCTACGTACAGAGATGGACCCTGCCATCGCTTCCACTGTCCCTCCCCTCTAACCCCCTCTCCCATGGCGCAGCAGACGAAACGCATGTGCACAGAATGCTCCAAGGAATTCCTCGTCATCCCTCAGGAAGCGACAATCTACGACGAGAAGAAGTTGCCGCTTCCGGACCAGTGCCCGGCCTGCCGTCACAAAAGACGCATGGCACTCAGAAACGAGCGCGCGCTCCACAGGCGCATCTGCACCACATGCGGCAGCCCCATGCTCACGACCTACGCACCGGACGCCCCCTACGCGATCGAGTGTCAGAAGTGTTTCTGGAAGCATGTTGGATAACCGAGTATCTCTTCCACTCTGCGAAGGATGGAGGTGCCGGCGGGAATTGCACCCGCGTATGGGGGTTTTGCAGACCCCTGCCTTACTACTTGGCTACGGCACCGCTGCCTACAGACTATCAGAACAGGGAGTCTGTGAAAGCCCTCAATATGTCATCCTGAGCGTAGTCGAAGGACAGACATATTTGCTGGAACACAGCACGTTTCGACTACGCTCAACGTGACACACTTCTTAATATGAACGAATTGAAATGTCGCCGCTTCACTCCGGCTTCACGAGCGTCGAGCTCTTGAGGATGAGCAGCACCTCGCTCTCCACGCTGTCATCGATGAACATGGGCACGGCGGCGGTCACGGTGTAGCCGACGGAATCCTTCGACGTGCTCAACTGGTAGAACCTCCGCGCCGGATCGGTCTCCACGGGCTGCGCGGTGAAGATGTGTAAGGAGAGACTCTCCCCGTCGATCGTCACTTTCTTCGTATCCACGAGGGAGTAGCCGGGCAACACGCTTACAGAACGCATGCTAGCTTCACTGTAATCGGTCGGCGTCATCGGCTGACTCAGCGCTTCACGCGTAACCGTGACAGAAGGGAACTGTCCCGAGACGGACGCCTCTGCCTTGAACGCGGCGATGGTCTCGTCAGGCACACCCCGCTGCCTGAGCGTCTCGCGGTCGACGACCGCCCAACCGGCAGGCAGGCACGTGCCGTACGTCCCGTCCCAGTAATCCTTGTCACACTTCGCCACCGTCGTGCCACCACCGCAGGCAGCGAGGAAGAGCGTAAAACCGAGGAGGAGGGTGAGAGGTTTCTTCATAGTTAATGCACAGCATACGCCCCCAAGAGACAAGAAGGAACAAGGCGCTTGGCAGGTCATGGTTCGAGACGCCCCGCACTCGTCATGGTGAGGAGCACGGAGCGTAGCGACGTGCGTCTCGAACCACGAGTGCGGGGCTCCTCACCATGACGAAAGAGCTGAGAAGTACAAAAATGCATCCAATATCTGAGCAAACAACACACCTATGCGTAGAGCTGGTTGTATCGAATGAGGATGTAGACAAATATCCACTTCATGTCTTGGAATCACTTCCAGGAATTGAGCAACGATCGATTTTCTGCTATAGTAAGAGGATTTATGAATCGCTTCACTCTCCATATCTCCCTCATCGGACTCCTGCTACTCCTGCCCGCCTCCGCTTTGGGCGCGGCGAAGATCGAAGTATCCGACACGGTGGCGGGGCTCGGAACGGAAGTAAAGATCTCCGCTCTGGCGACGAATGACAGTGAGACGGCCACTCTCGTCGTCACTCCCCCATTCGGGAGTGAGATCGTCCTCCCCGTGAACCGGGACACTGCCGGCAAGGCCACGGTCGAGGTGTCGGCGAGTGACACCCAAGTGGCGGGAAGTTACTCCATAGAACTCACGATCAATGACATCGTCGATGCCTCCGCAATGTTCACGGTGCTCCCCGAGAGCATTGACCTGAACGGAAGCACACTGCAGGCGGACCGCACATCCATCACGCCAGACGGCTCCGATACGGTGACCATCTCGGTGATCGCACGCGACCGCTACGGCAACACACTCGCCGGTCGGCCTATTCAGCTCATTTCAAGTCGAAGTGCCGATGCCATCTCTTCCTCTGCGAGTGAGACGGACGAGAGCGGCGAGCAGACGTTCACCATGACGACCGCGCAAATCGGATCATTGTCCCTTAGGGCGATGGACCTGCTCTCGGGCAAGATGCTCAGCGGTACCGTGGACATCTCCGCAGGAGAATCCGGTGCACCGGCTGGCGGGTATGCAACACAGCAAAACACCCAGTACATGCCGACATCATACGCACCGATGGCCTATCCAACGTTCGGTTATATGCCCTATCCGATGATGGGGATGAATACGTACGGTGGATCGTACGGTAGTCGTATCACGGGCAATATCCTCGGCCGCACCCTCTATGGACAGGCCGGCACCTTCGACGTCATCGCAGGTTTCGTCATCGAAGGACCCAAGAGTATGAAACCGAACGAGGATGCGACTATTCGCATCACTGCCGTCGACAAGAACGGCACGACCGTCGAGGACTACATGGGACTCGCGCTCCTCTCTTCGACGGATCCGTTGGGAGTCCTCCCTTTGAACGGCGAAGTGCAGTTCCAGCCGCAGAACCTCGGACAGAAAGTCCTCACCTTGGGACTCCGATTCCGGACCCCCGGCGAGCAGATCCTCCATGTGGAGGACAGCTCCGATCCACGCGTGAGTGGCGAGATCACCGTCATGGTCGCAGGTGATGCAGGCCCAACCGCTCCCACGTTGCAGATCACGTCTCCCAAACCCAATAGCGGTGTGAAGGAGCCGACGGTGCGCATCGAAGGCAAGGGCGCTCCGTTCATCAATCTCATCGTCACCGGCGGCATGGAGGATGTTCGCGGCGAAACGAATCAGGACGGGAATTTCTCGCTCACCATAGACCTCGACCCTTCACTCGTGGATCACACACTGCGCGTCCGCGACGACTCCGGACGCTATGACTCGGGAAACCTGCATATTCGCTTGGATGCCACTCCCCCCGAGGTAGGTCTGGTCACCTTCGATCCTTTGAGCCCACAGGAAACCATGCCAGTGAAGCTTACGGTGAAGAGTGAACCATCGCTTTCCTCCGTGAAGCTCAAGATCCTGGAACAGGACTACCCGCTCACGGAGAGCAAGACCGCCTCCGGGACGTACGAAGTCACCTTTCCCGCTCCGACCGCAGGCACCTACCAAGCAAGCATCATCGCCTCGGACTCTGCAGGTAATACTGTGGAAGTGCGCAGCAACATCACCATTACCAAACGCACGCTCCCGAAGGTACAGAATGTGAAAGCGGAAGCCAAGGTAGATGCCGTCTCACTGACGTGGGATCCGATCACCGTCGAGAAAGTCGACGCCTACCGCGTCTACGTGGGAGAACAACCGGACAACTACCTCTATACACTCGAAACCGGCCAGCCGACCACGACCGCGAAGGTTGCGGGGCTGAAAGCTGGCATCACCTACTCCTTTGCTGTCACGGCGCTGCAAGGCGATCGCGAGAGCGGAGAGAAGAGTGATCCTGTGACGGCACATTTGCTCGGCATGAGCATGACTGTGACACCGCAGGATGGAGCACTCATGCTCCAGTGGTCGAACCTCCCACAGGAGACACCACTGGCAAGCTATCTCCTCGAATACGGCGTGGAGGTGGACACGTTCACCGAACAGCGGACCATTAACGGCGACTTGCGAGCCTACACTCTACGCGATCTCCTGAACGGCGTGACTTACTACATCCGCATCACTCCTGTTACGACGACAGGTAACGTGCTGCGGGATCTGACCATAACCGCTTCGGGAACACCCGCGGGAAGCGGCTCGGGCTTCACGACGACCACTGCCAATCCGATCCCGACAGATGTCGGCCAAGGGGCACAGAATACGACACCTTCTTCAGTTCCGCCGATCAGCAATCTCCATGGCGGAGCACCTCTGACCACACCGACGGTGGGTCTGCCGCTCTCCTACCTCTGGATCGCCGTAGGCGTGAGTGCACTCTTCTTCGCGTGGCATTGGCAGCGCCGTAAAACCCTGACTCAAACATGGAAGTTTCTGCAGGAGATGGAATCGCGCTACCATCTTAAGTGACCATGGCACCTACCCCGCGTCCACGGACGTTGTCCATCGGGGGAGCGACCATCGACGTCTTCGTACGCGCCGATCGTGACCTTGTGGCAAGTACCGACGACGGCGATGCCTTCGTCTTTCCGCTGGGCGCGAAGGTTCGCGTGCGGGAGGTCAAGGAAACGTGCGGCGGCGGCGCGTCCAATACGTCCGTCGGTCTCGCGCGCCTCGGATGCGATGCTGCGTTCTGCGGCGTCGTCGGCTCCGACCAATGGGGGCTGCGGCTTCTCGAGAACATGCGCAGGGAGGAAGTGGACACGCGCCGTGCGACCATCGTAGAGGGAGAAGTTTCGAGCTTCTCAATCATCCTCTCTGCCACGAGCGGCGAGCGTGTGATCCTCTATGAACCGGGGACGAACGCGCATCTGCAAGATGCTGTCTTCGACCGCGAAGCGCTCGGAGGCGTACAGCGGGTCTATTTAAACAGCCTGCAGGAATCCAGTCGCATCATCGAGGATGACATCGTTGCGGCACTGAATGCACCGCAAGCTCCTCTCCTCACATGGAATCCGGGAAATCCGCAAATCCGCGCCTCTATGCACGATCAAATGAATGCCGCACTTCTGAAGCGAACGGACCTCCTGCTTGTCAATGACGAAGAGGCTCTCATCTTCACCGGCGAAAAGATGATGGAAGCAGCTCTCCGTTCACTCCTCAAGACAGGCGTGCACACGGTATGCATCACGGAAGGAGCAAAAGGTGTGACCGCTTCGGACGGCACACACCTCTATCACTGCCCCTCTATCTCTTCCGCGCAGGTTCTCGAAACGACAGGTGCCGGGGATGCCTTCGGAACAGGTGTCACATGGGCGCTGCTCCACGCTATGGACTTGCCTACAGCCCTCAAAGCGGGTACGATGAATGCTACCAGTGTTGTCGGCGCGATTGGCGCGCAAGCGGGACTGCTCACAGACACCGAGATGCGCGTAAGAGTGAAGTCCATGCAGTTGCCCGTCTCCGTCCGGCCGCTCGACTCCTGAGACACATTCCACCCTCATCCATGTCCACAGAAAAGCTCGTTCAAGTTCAGGAACTCATTGATTCCGCCATGTCTTCCCTCAAGACGGCACACGCTCTCATGCGGGATCTTACGGGAATTGTCGACACGGATCGCGAGCGCATCGTCTCGCGGGCCGAGTCGTTTTCAAGTAATGGTCCCGTGAGCGGTCGCGTCATCGAAGGGGCATTCGACGGCCAGAACATGATCGATGCCTCCGGACAGACGTACCCTGTTCCGGCCAACTATGCCAGCAAGAGCAAACTCGTCGAAGGAGATGGTATGAAGTTGACCATCACGGATGAGGGGAAGTTCATCTACAAGCAAATCGCTCCCATCCAACGACGCACGACCGTCGGTGTACTCATTCAGGAAGACGGTCAATACAAAGTGCTCGCCGAAGGGAAGGCCTATCGCGTACTTCTCGCATCGGTAACGTTCTATCGCGCGGAGGTTGGTGACCAGGTGACGATCCTTTTGCCGAAAGACGGCGAAGCCAAGTGGGGTGCAGTGGAGGCGGTCATCCCCAAACAACTCGCAGAAGCCGCAGCCAAGGAGAAATTCCGCGATGTTGCAAAGGATGAAGACGGGGAACTGAGTCCGAGCGTGGACTGAAGAAGGAATAGAAGATTGAGAGGAAATAAAGGATAGGAAGTCTTTGAACCTTTAATCCCTTATTTCTTCCCATGACGACTGAAGTTTCTGGCACTCTGCTCTCTCCCTTGGTACGCTCAAGCACCTGTGAAGGTTTCTTCGCGCATCACCGCCCCCATCGTTCTGGCACTGCTGTGTGCCGGTGCGCTTATCGTGTTTCTCTGGTGGCAGATCGCCCGATCCACAGTCGTATTGCGACCGGACACCACTACCGTCGTCCCACAGGATGATTTCTTAAACGAACCGGCAATCACTGCTCCTCCGCAAGTCATCGATCCGCGTGATCAAGCGCTCGTACACTTACGACAAGGAGATCTCTTCGCCCTCAAGGGGGACTGGAAGAGCGCTCAAAAGGAGTACAAGCTCTCGGTGGAAGCCAATGGCGGCCTGCCAGCGCTGCGCAAACTCGCCACCGCCCAGCTGCAGCGTCGCGATATCAAGGGCGTGCACGAGACGATCAAGAATTTGAAATCAGCCGGTGCCCGTCCTGAGGATCTCCTGCTCCTCGAAAGCATCGTAGAGCTGCGCACGGGGGAACTCGTGAAGGCGCGCGACTTCCTCTCCAACGCACCCGATTCGCCGCAAAAACACTACAGCCTTTCGTTGCTTTCTCTCATCCAAGGCGATCATAAGACCGCACAAACGGAGCTTGCCCTCGTCGCCGCAGGGTGGGAACCGGTCTTGCGATCCTATGCGAAGACGCTTCAAGCAGCTTACGACGAATTTGCACTTTTCCCGGAAGGATCCGAGCTCCACCTCATCACGCTTCTCTCACGCGCACTCGCACAGGTACAGGAATGCGAACTCGCTCTGCCACTGCTTATCCAAGTGACGAACGGCAAAGATGACTATCGCGACGCATGGATCGTCCAAGGCTACTGCGAGCTCACGACCGAACGCTCTCAAGAAGCGCTCGCCTCACTCGAGCATGCTTACAATCTCGATCCGCAGAAACCCGAGATCCAGTACTTTCTCGGTCGCGCCTATGCCGCACTACTCCAACACGGTAACGCAATCACGTTCTTCGAGTACGCACTCGTAAACGGCTTTGAACCGAAAGCGGAAGTGCGCAGTCTCATCGCCGAAGAGGCGCTGTCTTCGGGTGACACGAAGCTCGCTCTTGAGCAATTGGCGGCGCTGACGGAGGACGATGCAGCTACCATTAAAACGTTTGAAGACTTCATCTCCGTAAGTCTCGCAGCCGGGAACGGTGAGGAAGCGTATGTGAAGGCACTTGCGGCGACCAGACATTGGCCAGAGGATCCCCGCGCCTTCGAGCTTCTCGGAACCGCCGCTCTGGGGACGAGCCGTGACGCCGACGCGCTCGCGGCCTTTGAAAAAGCTCTCCAACTGGACCCCACACTCGAGAGCGCACGAAAGAAATTGGAGGCGATGAAGTGAACATTCATTAGACCCCGCCGCCACGGGGCGACCCTCCCAAGAGCTCCGCCGTGTCATCCTTCGTCGGGCTCAGGACGGGCCCCTGAGTGCCGCCGTGTCTACTTTTCGATACATTCTTCGCTCGGCACAGAGTGATACGGCGGTGTATCGAAGGACGACCAGCGGAGAGTCTCAAGATGCAGACAATCATATTCCATCCCTTCTTTCCCCGTTCCCTCCCAACCTTTAGAGTACACACACCGCATGCGTTCGCTGCCACTCAAGACCATCGGCATCCTGTCGGCTCTGGCATTCTCCATATTCGTCATCGCGATCTTCCTGATCGCCACCCACCTTTTCACGCTTGCCACTCTGACTCCGGCGCATCTTCTGCCCGCTGACCGCCTCGAGGCGCTCTTCTCGAACATGCCGGCGCCGATGCTCAAGAGATTCACCGACGCATTCCCGCTGCTTTCGAGCATCACCGATGACCATGCTGCAATCGCCATCATAAGACTCGACGATGAAACGCCATCCACCGTCATCTTCGATCGCGTTACATCCCAACCCGAAGACACGGCAACGATCATGGGTCCCTTCAAAGTCACTGTCTCGGATGCCCGCGCCACGAAGTTCCTCGGTCTCAAGGACGCGCGGCTTGCCCATCACACACCCTATCAGTTACTGAGTACAGAGAGAAAACCTGCCGATCAGTGGGCATTCTTTGCTGCAGGAAGTCTTCCTCCACCATCCTCCCTCCCACAACATCTCTTCTCGGCACTCCTGCAAACAGACTCCCGCGCCACAGTGCTTACTCTTACTCCTACGGGATGCGAAGTGCGCGTGGCAGGGACAGCTTGGCCAGCCATGGTGAGCGCATCTCCGCTCTTCGTAGGCTCCATGAGCGGCACCCTCGCAATCGTGCGCATCGCGGATCCCGCCACCCTGTGGAAGGTCTTAATGGAACATCTCGATCGCCCGAATCTGAGCCTCGTACGGGGCTCACTTGAGTATGCCGTTGCACAGTTTTTCGGCCCCGAAGTAAGCATACGCGAGAACTTTCTGCCTCTCCTCACCAATGCAACAACCGTGGTTCTTACGCAAACTTCATCGAGTACGAACATCGCTGTGACCGGAGCACTCCCAGCTCTTCAAGAGCTCACGCAAAGGCTCTCGACTCTCCGTGACGCCTTTTCCTCCGCCGTCGCCCCCATCATCACCACAACACAACCATTGAAGCGAGACCTCACCTTCACTTCTCTGCGCATCGACCCTTCCACGATATCAACACAACGAACCTCTCAGGGGTGGTGGCAGGTCGAGCATACGATCCGCGGAGACGCTCACGAATTCACAACAGCTCAAAGCGCCGTCTCTTTCGCTCTCTCCACAAATTCCACACTCCTCACCGATCTGCTCGAACGCGATGAGAATCGATCCCTCCCCACGACCGCCGGCCACGGGCGGCTGCTTATGGGGGGAGTGCTGAATCTCAATAATCTTCGCAAGTTGTTCGCACAATCGGCACCAGCACTCCTTGAGGAGTCTCCGGTGCTTCTTCTTCCTCTCCCATCGACACAAAGCATTGTCTGGTCCATCGAAGCCACGAATTCGGTAACAACGCTGACGGTAAACAATGAACAATAAGGTTGCCACTCGAAAAAATGTGTCACGGTGAGCCCTGTCGAACCATGACACGATGGCTCCAATACTTTTACTTAATCCCCACGCTTTCCCTGGCATCCGGCTTCCAAACCCGCTACGATGCCGCCCCGAACACCTTTCCCTTACTCCCGTGACCTACCTTCGCATCGCTAACGTCTTCCTGACGATCTCCGCGCTTGCTGTCATATCGAGCGTAGTCCTCTTCATTATTCCCGGTCCGCGTCTCTCGATCGAGTTTGCAGGAGGAACCCTTATGGAGATACGCGTTCCGTCGAACACGACGAAACAAGCCGTCACCGATGCTCTCGACACTTTCGCACTGAAGGATGGTACGCGCCTCGATCACTCGGGCATCTCCGCAACGAAAGGCGGCACCTTCCTTCTGCGGATGCGTGATATGACCAACGAAGATCACCTTGCCCTGCTTACCCATCTGGAAACAGCGCTTGGGAGTGCTGAGGAATTGCAATTCACTGCCATCGGCCCCACGGTTGGAGCGAGTCTCAAGACCAAGTCTCTTCTCGCGCTCGCCATTGCCTGTATTGCCATCATCATCTATCTCGCATTCGCTTTCCGCAATGTCCCGCGCAAATTAAATCCTTGGAAATTCGGCATCCTCGCAGTGGTTGCACTCATTCACGATGTACTCGTTACGAGTGGGGTTTTCATCGTTTTAAGCCATTTCACGACATTCGAAGTCGACACTCTCTTTGTAACAGCGCTGCTTACCACGCTCGGTTACTCTGTCATGGATACCATCGTTATCTTTGATCGTATCCGCGACAACATGAACTACCAACAAAAGGGGGAAACGTTCATTCAACTCGTCACTCGAAGTCTGAAGGAGAGCATCGTCCGCACGCTGGGCACGGGGGTGACCACGCTCTTCATGCTCATCGCCATGTTTCTCTTCGGGGCTTCAAGTATCCGCTGGTTCATGCTTACTCTCATCGTCGGAACGATCGTCGGAACGTACTCTTCCTTTTTCATCGCATCTCCGCTGCTCATCTACTGGAGGAAGAGAGACTGAGCCGAATAATTTTCTCATAACGCGTTTTTCAGGAGTTAAAAACATCTGTATGCTCTTCTCCGATGTCTGAGAAATCCGCCATCAAACGGCTGAAGGGTCACCGCGTCGAGTGCACGGTAACGATTGACCAAAAGAAAGTAGAGGAAGCCGGTGCGAAGGCGCTCCAAAAGCTCGGCTCCCAAATCAAGATTTCCGGCTTTCGCCCCGGCAAAGCACCTGCTGCGATCCTAAGACAAAAGATTAAGCCGGACGAGATGTTTGAGGAGACGGTGCGCATGCTGCTCCCGGAGACGCTGAAAGCGCTCATCGAAGAGCACAATTTGAAGCCCATCCTTCCTCCCAAGATCGAGGCGCAATCCGCTAATCCTCTGACTCTCCTGATCACCTTCACGGAGCATCCGGATGTCACCGTAAAGGGCAAGTTCACCGTTGCGAAGAAGCCTTCCGCCGTCACGGAAAAGGACGTCAAGAAGATGGTTGATTACATCCTCGAACGACATCAGAAGACGAAAGAGGTGGATCGGGCTGCGGCATCCGGTGACCGGATCACGATGGATTTCTTCGGCAAGGATGCCAATGGTAAGGAGATCGATGGTATTCGTACAACCAGCCACAGTGTTGTGCTCGGTTCCGATCAACTTATTCCCGGATTTGAGGAACAGTTGAAGGGTCTCAAGAAAGGAGCGGAGAAATCTTTCATTCTCACCTTCCCGGTCCCCTACCACGCCAAACATCTTGAAGGGAAACCCGTTACGTTCTCCGTGACAGTGAAGAATGTCGAAGAAATCGAGAAACCGCCGCTCACAGATGACTTCGCCCGTGAACATCTACATGCGCAGTCAGCAGCAGAGTTCCACACGCGTATTGAAGAATCCATGCACGAACAGGAGGAGCGCGTCGAGCGACAGCGACGCGAGAACGAACTCTTCGAAATGATTCGTAAGGCAACGACAGTGGAGATCGCTCCGGAGCTCATCGAGGAGGAGGAACACGATCTTCTGGCTGACTTCACCGAACGTCTCAAGGGTGGCAACCTCACGCTGGAAGAATGGCTCAAGAAGAGCGGAAAAAAGATAGAGGACCTTCACAAGGAGGTACATGCGGACGCGGAAGCGAAGCTCACCCTTCGTTTCGGCGTGCAGAAGCTCGTCGCAGATCGGGCAATCGAGGTCTCCGATGCGGAAATCTCTGCAGCCATCGCCGCCTACTTACAAGACCTCCCGGAAGCCGAGCGTCGCCAGAAAGAACCGACCTACCAGAAGGGATTCCAAGGCTGGGAACAGTTCACCTGGAAGCTCAAGGTGGAGAAGCTGGTAGAAGAATTGCTCGCGAAAGAGTGAGCAGAAGTTGGCGGGATCCGCCGCCATCCTTCGTCAAGCTCTTAGACAGGTTCAGAAGTGAAGGGGAAAGGCCAATTTTTTCGTAATCCGTGCGGGCGGGCCATCGGCTCCGTCCGCACGTAAAGAACCGGCGGATCGCGGGTCTCGGGGTACCCGCGCTGGAGCCGCTCCTTAAAGGGAAAGAGGTGCCCATGAGGGGAAAACCTTGACGGTTTTCCCCTCATGAAACTGTCTGCCACTTCGCCCACACCTTCCTCTCCGGGTTCGCATTCTTCAAAAAGGTACACTTTTCGCGATGGAGCACCACCTGTCCCGTACGACTCACGACGCCGACGATCTTCTCGCGAGGCGTATCGAAGGGCTTGCAACACTTCGCATAGCGCACGGGCATAGAGAGACCTCCTTCGATCTCCACATCCGAGTGGAGGCGACTGAGGCGTCCGCGCTTACGTCTGGTACGACGGGGGCGCTGCTCACGCACAAAATCATAGTTGGCAAATGCACCGAGACGGCCAAGGAGTGTCGAGGCCCGCTCAGATTCCTGTCCGATCTTCATGAGCAGATCCTCGCGCCGCGCGAACGGCAGTACTTCTCCATCACAGATTCGCAGAACCGAGAGATCGCTGTCGAGCAGCGACAGACGATGCTTCTCCAATTCCGCATTCACGAGTTCCCGCCCCTGCGTGACGAGCTCTTCGCGCCTCTGGGCATAGAGATGACGTTTGAGTTTGGAGCGCGACGAAGCCATTTTCACGAGTTGCAACCATTGCGGAGATGGTCGCGGCGTCGCGTATTTCTGCACTTCCACCACATCGCCGTTCTCGAGCTCGTGATCGAGCGAAACGACGGAGCCGTTCACCCGTGCC
>JAQTSD010000003.1 GCA_028711445.1 Candidatus Peribacteraceae bacterium | reverse complement strand
CATCATCGGTTTGGGTTACGTCGGCCTCCCGCTCGCACATGCCTTCGCGAAGCATGGTTATCCCACGATTGGATACGATATCTCGCACAAGCCGATTGAAACATTGAAAGCAGGCGAAGACTGGACCCATGAGCTCACACCCGAACAACTGCGAGAAGTTCCCATCCGATTCGATGTCGACCCCGCCATTCTCAAAGACGCGGATATCTTCATCGTGGCGCTGCCCACCCCCATCGATGAAGAGAACAACCCTGACATCGCGATCTTAAAAGCCGGCACCGAGACAGTGGGCAAGCACATGAAGAAAGGGGCGATCGTCGTCTTCGAGTCCACTGTCTGGCCGGGCACGACCGAGGAGATCTGCGGCCCAATCCTCGAGAAGGTGTCAGGAATGAAATGTGGAACGGACTTCACACTCGGTTACTCTCCCGAGCGCATCAATCCGGGAGACAGGGAGCACACCGTCACGAAGATCAAGAAGGTCGTCTCCGGTTCCGACGCCAAGACGACGGACATCCTCATGGAGCTCTACGGAGCCGTGATCACGGCTGGGATCCACCGCGCCCCGTCCATCAAAGTCGCGGAGATGGCGAAAGCGATCGAGAATGCGCAGCGCGACCTGAACATCGCCTTCATCAACGAAATTGCAAAGTTTTGCCATCGTCTCGACATCGAAACGACGGACGTCCTGAGTGCTGCGAGGACGAAGTGGAATTTCCTCCCCTTCTCCCCCGGGCTCGTCGGCGGCCACTGCATCGGCGTCGACCCGTACTACCTCGTGGAGAAAGCACGGCAGCTCGGGATGGATACGAAGGTGATCGCCGCAGGACGTGCCCTGAATGACTCAATGGCAACCTTTGTCGCGGAGGAAGTGCTCCATGCGCTGCCGAAGCCGAAGTCGGCACGTGTCCTCGTGCTCGGACTTACCTTCAAGGAGAACGTGCCGGACAACCGCAACTCCAAGTCCGGCGACGTGATTGCACGGCTGAAACAAGCCGGCTGCTCCGTCGAAGCACACGATCCCTCCTTCGACGAGGAAAGAATGAAGGCGCTGGAATTCGTCCCCGGATCGTTTCGTTCCGGTCCCTACGACGCCATTCTCTTCCTCGTCCCCCACCGCGAGTATCTCGCCGCTGGAGAAGAGGCGTTCGTACAAGCGACGAAGGAGGGTGGCGTGATCTACGATCTCAAGTCCCTGTTGGATCCACAAAAACTGGCAGGACGAAAGTATCTGGCGCTATAAATCAACTAGTTGGGGGATGGCGCGCCGCGGGGGGTGAAGAGGAAGGTCCTGCTCCGTCCCGCACGTGCGGGACGGGCCGACGAGGAGGCACAGAACCGGGCGGAGAGGCTTTGGCGCACCGGCGTTTTGCCCGCCCGAATGTACCGACGTTCGGTACGGGCGGGGCACCACTTTTGTCGCCGGACAAAGGCGGCAAAAATTGACCTGAATACCCATCGAATTTTCCATTTCTTTCTTTCAATACACCGGCAACTTCACTCCCTTCGCCTTGAAATCCGCCTCCAGCATGAGCTGGGCAAGCTCAGAGAGTTGCGTCTTGGCCTCCCACGGAAGCTCCCGTCTTGCCTTGGATGGATCGCCGAGGAGATAGTCGACTTCGGCAGGGCGATAGTACTCCGGATCGATGGCAACGATCGTCTTTCCTGTTTTGGTGTCGACATACTTCTCCTCTTTCCCCTCGCCACTGCGCACAAAAGGGATACCGGCCTGCCGAAGACATAGCTCGAGGAAATCGCGGACGGAAGCAGCTTTGCCGGTCGCAAGCACGAAGTCATCGGGTGTTTCGCGTTGGAGCATGCGCCACATCCCTTCGACGTACTCCTTGGCATATCCCCAGTCACGCCGCGCCTCCAGATTGCCGAGAAGCAGCGTCTCCTGCTTGCCCGTGTAGATGTTTGCGAGACTCAGGGTGATCTTGCGTGTGACAAAATTCTCGCCGCGCCGCGGCGATTCATGATTGAAGAGGATGCCGTTCACCGCATACATACCATAACCTTCGCGATAGTTCCTCGTGAGGTAGAACGCATACGCTTTCGCACACCCATAGGGGCTGCGCGGGTAGAACGGCGTGCGTTCGTTCTGCGGAGTCTCCACGGCTTTGCCGAAGAGCTCGCTGGAACTTGCCTGGTAAAACCGCGCGGGGAGCCCGCTCGACCGCAACGCCTCGAGTAAGCGCGTAGTGCCGAGACCCGTGATATCACCGGTGTACTCCGGGATGTCGAAACTCACATCCACGTGACTCTGCGCCGCGAGGTTGTAAATCTCCTCGGGACGAACAGCGAGCAAAACACGGATGAGGGAGTTGGAATCCCCCAGATCACCGTAGTGCAGAACCAGATCCTTGGACCCCACCTGAGCATCGGTGAAGAGGTGCTCGATCCGCCCGCGGTTGAAAGTGGAAGACCGGCGTACCAGTCCGTGGACTTCATAGCCCTTCTCCAGCAGTAGTTCGGCCAGATACGAACCGTCCTGTCCGGTTATCCCTGTAATGAGCGCTCTTTTTCGCGGCATAAACGCGGAAAAAGATACCCTAGCGCCCGCAAAAAAGGTAACGTTTTACTGTGAATATTGCACTGGTCTGCGAGAGTATCTCCGGCAGAAACGGTTGGGCTGCATACACGCGTTCTCTCGCGCGTTCTCTCCGTTTGCATGGACATGTCGTGAACATCGTTTGCGCAGCTGGGGACACGGCGACGGCCGGCGTTTCCATTCTGCCGCCACCGCTCTCCATCCTCACCAATCCCTGGAAGAATCTTCTCTCTGCACTCGCGCTGCGGCGGTACTTCCAAGGTCACCTGCATGACATCATCCACTTCACCGTGGAACCGTATGCCATGACCGTACCGTTCCTGCCAAAGTCCGTAAGGGAGAAGACTATTCTCACCATTCACGGCAGCTACGGCATCCGTCCGCTCCACCTCCCGTGGCCGTGGCGGCTCATCGCAGGCAGTTACTACCGCCGCATCGCACGCTTCATCACCGTAAGCCACTACACAATGGAGCGTGTGGCAGGCGAGCTTGGTTCGTGGTACGGCCCCGCTGCCGCAGCAGCCTTCTCGGAACGCACTCATGTAATCGAAAATGGTATCGAGCTCACACAGGACATACATCAGGCTGCGCAACATTCCGCTCAGCGGCAGATTCTCTTGGTAGGCGGGATCAAGCCGCGCAAAGGCATACTTGAAGCACTTGAGGCCTGTGCGCTCTACCGTTCCGCGCCCGGTTCTTCGCCATTCATGCTCTCGATTGTCGGCGAAGGCACGAAGGAGGATTCCTATGTCCAAACAGTGCGAGCGCGCATTTGCGAGCATAAGCTGGAGGATTGCGTCACTCTCCTCGGCAGTGTCTCCGAAGAACGACTTGCCGATCTCTACCGCTCGGCGGACCTCTACCTCATGCCATCACTGACGACCATCGATACCTTTGAAGGATTCGGCCTGGTATACCTCGAAGCCGCAGCTCACGGCATCCCCTCTATCGGCCCAAACGAGAGCGGCGCGGAGGAAGCGATTTCCGAGGGGGTGAGCGGTTATCGTGTCGACCCGCACAATGCAGCAATGATCGCGGAGCGCATGCACTGGGTGCTCGATGAGCACCGCATCGATCCGAAGGCGTGCAGGAAGTGGGCGGAGCAACATGGCGCACAAAAAATGACAGAGGAAACGGAAAAGATCTACGAACTGATACACTCACCGCAATGACCGTCTCTGAACGCATGCGCCGGCAATGGAATGAGCGCGCGCGCGAAAACGCCTACTACTGGGTCGTGAGCGGACAGGAACAATGGACAAAGGAGGAATACTACCGTGAGGGGGAGAAGGATGTCGCACGGTTGGTCGTCCCGTACCTGAAGAGTTGTGGGCTCTTTCCGGAACATACCAAGACGCTCTCTGCGCTCGACATCGGCTGCGGCACCGGCCGTCTCGTGCGAGCGCTCGCCGATATCTTCGGCTCCGTGACCGGCATCGATATCTCCGAAGAGATGATTCACCGCGCCAAGGAGGAGAACCGTTCCATCATGAATGCCCATTTCCTCCTCGCTTCCGGCACCGGCCTGCTGCCCGTCCATGATCATTCCATCGATTTCTGCTTCAGTTACATGGTCTTTCAGCATATCCCCTCGAAGGAGGTGATTCGAAAATACTTCTGCGAGCTTCTGCGCGTCCTCAAGTCTGGGGGGCTGGCGAAGATCCAAGTCCGCGGTGCTCCCGGGAATCCCCCCGGACGCGTGGTGTGGTTTAAGGGTTTCGCTTCCTTCTATTTGGCGCTGACACTCTGGCGCGGATGGCTCCCGCTGCCATGGCTCCGTCCATACGACACCGTGTACGGCGCCTGTTTCACGGACGCAGAACTAAAATCCACCCTCATGGAGGTGGGATTCCGACAGGTGGAAACGTTCCGTGAGAACGATCGTTATCTTTGGGCAAAGATGCGCTCTCCCGCTCCTGATCATGCGTAGCTTTCTCTTCCGTCATCTCCGCATGCCGTTCGTCCGCGATGTGGCCACGCTCCAAGTCGGTACATTCGCGATCATGGGCATGCAGCTTGTTTCGAGCATCATCATCGCGCGACTCATGGGTCCCCGCTTGCTCGGTCTCTATGCTCTCACCTTCACCATCATCGGTACCGTCGGGATGCTCACGGATCTTGGCCAGAATTACTCCGTGACGACTCTGCTCCCTGAAGCGTACGGAAGGAAATCACCCGAGGAGGTGGCGGGGGTTATGCGTTACTTCCTGCGCGTGGCACTCTTCTGGGTCTATCCGGTCACACTCCTTCTACTCGTCGCCACTCCGTTCGTTATTCGCTTCTTTTCTCCGGAGAACGATATCGCATTTTGGGTGCAGCTGGGTCTTCTCACACTCTTCTGCCTGCCCATTCACGATCTGCTCTCCCTCACGCTCCAAGGTGCGCGGAAAATCATTCCACTCACCGTTGTGGATATCGTCTGGAATGCACTCGACATCTGTCTTCCTCTGCTCATGCTCTTCTGGAACGTGAGCGTCACGGCCCTCGTTCTCGGACGTGTCGCCTCAGCGATAGTAAAAGCGGTCTTGAGTCCGCTGCTTTGGCGCTACTATCTCAAAGGTGATTCGATGTTGCCGAGCATCCCGAGTTTGCGCGGATCTTCCAGTTCGATGCATCAAGGTTTCACCCTCGGCCTGTGGATTGCCGCTGACAAACAGATGGGGAAGCTCGCCGGTTACGTTCCGACGTACCTTTTGGGCCTACTTGGATCGGCGACGGCCATCGGCCAATTCCGCGTCCTCATTTCCTACATCAATATTGCCTTCATGTTCTCAGGTAATGTTGGACGTCTCATGAGCAGTGTCCTTCCTTATCTCTACGCGAAGAATACCAAGAATATGACGTGGGCGTTCTGGAAGGGGAACATTGCCAACATGCTGCTCACCTTCGTGATCCTCATCCCTCTTATGTTGTTGGGGAACACCGGCCTCACTTTCCTCTACGGCCCCGCCTTCGCGTTACCGAGAGCTACCTACCTGCTCATGCTCATCGCAGGCATCGACGGTATCACCGTTGGCTTCGGAAGTTACTACCGCATCCACCATGCCCTCGCCTTCGCCATCACTTCGCAGATCTTCGCGGTTACCTGCGGCATCATCGTATGGCTCACTACCTTCAGAAGCCTGCCAGCGATCGTCGCCGTGATTCTCTACCACATCACCAATACTCTCTCGTCGAAAGTGAGTCACTTCATCAATATGTGGATTATTGAGCGACGCACCAGACATATAGCCCAGATCTCCGAATCGATTGTCGACCCCGTAACGACGGATGTAGGAGCGTGAGAGATTAACGAAGCGACGCAAGGTGTTTTCGATACCATACAACTGTTTGTTTGATGCCATCCTGAAGCGAAATATTTGCCTTGAAACCGAACTTCTCCTTCGCTTTCATCGTATCAAGACAGCGACGGGGTTGCCCATTGGGCTTCGAGGTGTCCCATACGATCTTCCCCTTGTACCCCGTTTCACGTGCAATCAGCACCGCAAGATCCTTGATGGAGATCTCTTGCCCGGACCCAATGTTCACCGGAGCGGGTTCATCGTAGCGTTCCGTGGCAAGAACGATGGCATCTGCAGCATCCCCCGCGAAGAGAAATTCGCGTGTCGGCGTGCCATCACCCCAAAGCGTCACCGTGGCTTCGTTCCTCTCGACGGCCTCCGAGAATTTCCGAATGAGCGCGGCGATCACGTGCGAACGAACCGGATCGAACTTGTCACCCGGACCGTAGAGATTCACAAGAAGCAGGTGAATCGCATGGAAGCCGTATTGCTCCCGATACGTCTGCCCGGCGACGAGCATCGCCTTCTTCGCGATGCCGTACGGCGCATTCACCTCCTGGGGATAGCCATCCCAGAGCGTTTCCTCTTTCAAAGGAATGGATGCAAACTCCGGGTACGCGCAGACGGAACCGATCCCGACGAACTTCTCCACACTCACCTCATGAGAAACATGTAATGCATTGATCCCCACCATGAGGTTATCGTAGAAAAACTCCCCGGGATGATCTTTCGCGTAGCCGATGCCTCCGACATTTCCCGCACAGTGAACAACGATTGCAGGTTTCACGGCCCAAAAGAGTGCGCGCGTTGCACCCTGATCTCTGAGATCACACTCGGTACTCTTCGGTGCGATCACTTCCCCCACCCATTCCCGCTCCGAAAGCCTCTCTCTGACGAGAGTCCCAAGCATCCCGTGACCGCCAGTAATGAGAACTTTCTTCTTCATCGGAAGAGCACGGGGGAAACCTTCTTCACTTTACGCACCCGTTGTCGCAACGCTTCCGGGATGACGAGTGCGAAGAGATGCTTGATATGATACAGGAAGGATTTCTTCAGTTGTGTCATCCGTTCACCAAAACTGAATGTATACGGCTCCCGGCACTGCACGTACATATAACGCGGCTCGCGGACTTCCAGGTCGATGTCGGGGCGAGAGGCGCTGAACGGCCCCGTGAGTGAGCGGGGGAAATATATTTCCGTCGCATCGGAGAGGTACGCCGCCCACCACGAGTATGTACTCTGTGAGAGGACAATCTTCTTCGCGGATTTCAGAAAACAGAAATCCTCCAGCAAGTTCCCCGACTTGATCTCGGGATCATGGTGCCGAAACTTTCGAAGGAAAGAATCTCTTGGATCATCTGTGCAGATGACGAGATGGTCGAAATCCGCACGCTTCAAGACATCTTCGTAGAAGGAGAACGGAAGCGGATACCCCTCGACGCGCAGGTAATCGCCGCGACGCACATGCATGGCGATCGTACGCGGATTTGGCTTCGCTTCTGCAGAACACGCCGGCTGCATCCACATCCGGATCTGCTCGCGGAAAGGGTGGTAATATTCGTAACGCTGAAAACACCCCTTCACGATGATTTTGCGATTGCGCTTATCTGCAAGGAGTGCGGGGAGATCCGCCTGGTGTCCTTCGAGGACCACGATTTCACCATCGGGGAACCGCTGGCCGTCGATGCAATCGGACGTATGAGGAAATCCGGGAACGGGCTTCGCCTCCAAGGCGTAACCAAGTTGTGAGGCAAGGATGCGGCCGAAGCAGTACTGAAACAGGACATTTCCCAGCCCGCCGCTGTAATGTACCTCGATCATACGGTAATAGCATACGCGCGCAGGATCTCCTCACCGACGACGGCGAGCTCCGGGAGCGGGAAGATGAGCTTCCCGCCGCTCTTCAAGAACGCTGCCATCCCATTCGTGATCCCCGCCCGGAAGTGCCATGGAAGCACAAGGTAGTAGTCGGGTTTGCGCGCATCCGCCTCCGCTTGCGGGAGGATGGGAATAGCCGTTCGCGGCGTGAATTTCCCGAATTTGTCTTCATTCACTTCCGCGATGAAGGGGAGATCTTCGGCAGTGATCCCACAGTACTGCAGCAGCACATTGCCTTTGGTGGAGGCGCCCAGTCCGAAGACGACTTTCCCTTCTCCTTTGAGACGATGCAGTAACGCCCGAAGATCGTCCCGATGCCGCTCGACGCGCTCACGAAAGCACATGTAGACAGTAAGATCCTCGAGATGTTCTTCACGCTCGCGCGCCCACTGCCCTGCAACAGATGGCGCAGCTGCAGCAGGATTCATCTCCTTCACGGCAACCACACGGAAGCTTCCGCCATTTGCATCATTGAGTGTGACATCGATCGCGTGCAGACCCGCCCTCTTCAGCATTGGGAGTACTTGTTCTAAGGCATAGTACTCGAGATGTTCGTGACAGATTGTGTCGTATGCCGAAGCAGCAAGCATGGACGGCAGGTAGCTTTGCTCGAAAATCCAGATGCCGTCATCCGCGAGGACCCGCGCGATGTCATTGATGAACGACTGCGGATCCTCCAGATCGTAGAGCATTGCAATCGATGTGATGATCTTCGGTCGGACATCTTGAAATTCGCGGCGGAAGAGCCCTTCAGAGAAGAAGTCGGCGATCAGTCGGATGTTTTCCGGATAGTACTTCTTGAATTTGACGCCAGTGGGATCGATCCCCACGAGTGTGTACTTGCTGGCGTGATAGCACTTGAGAAGGGTTGCATCGTTGCTGCCGATATCCACAATGAGATCGCCCGGAGACGGGTGCACGAGCGCGAGTGCCTGATCGGCGATGCCCTGCAAATGCCGCACCATCGACTGATTGAGACCGGAGCGATACCCGTAGTTCATCCCATACATTTCGGAAGGAGCGGCGCTGTGCCGTAGTTGCACGAGACCGCATGTCCCCTTGCCTGTGCACTTCACCAGTTCCACGGGAGCGGTCTCCACCTTCTGATCAGGAGAGGAAGGGAAGACACCCGTAAGCGCCTGCTCATGAAGATCGAGCAGAGAGGTGAGTTGCGTATTGCCGCAAATGCGGCATTTTCGGATTTCCGTGAACATATCAGTGAGACTGTAACGACTCCCCGCTGCCCGAAGCAATGAGAATAATCGTCAGGTATACTCGACTTAAACGACCCCCATGCGCCGTTTCGCCCCCCTCGCGGCCAAGATCACGCTGCTCGTCGCCGTTTGTGCGATGATGATCGCCTTCATTGAGATTGCCCTGCGACTTGTTCGCATTGCAACCCCCTCCTGGTACCACATGGACAATGTTATGGGATACGCCCTTCGTCCACATGCTGAAGGATGGCATCGCGATGAGGGGATGAACTTCGTTCGCATCTCGAGTGAAGGACTGCATGACGACGAACATTCCCTGCAAAAACCGGCAGGAACCCTGCGAATCGCCGTACTCGGGGATTCGTTCACGGAAGCATTCCAGGTATCTCTGCCGGAGGCGTTCTGGTCCGTCATGCGACAGGAAATCGCCATGTGCGAAGGCGACTTCTCCATCGAGTCGATCAACTTCGGCGTGGGAGGCTACGGCACCGCCCAAGAGCTGCTCATGCTTCGCAACCGCGTCTGGTTATACGATCCGGATATCGTGCTTCTCGCATTCTTCGCAGGAAACGACATCCGCAACAATTCCAGCACTCTCGAGGGGGATCTCTTGCGACCATACTTCACCGTACGTGGTACGACGCTCACGGAGGACTTAAGCTTCCTGCGTGACCCGACGTTCATCCGCCAGAGCTCCGTGCTCCGGACCGCGTGGGCATCCGTCGTCAACCACTCCCGCTTCCTCCAGGGCGTGAGCTTGCTCTGGCATACCGCAGAAGGATTCGTGAGAGCGCGCTTCGAGGGCAAACCCATTGCATTCAAACACGACAACACTCCCGCAGCGCAGGAGGGGTGGAGTGAAGCCGGCATCCCCGAGTGGTCGTTCCTCCCACCGAGTGACGCGTCCACGCGCGATGCATGGGCGGTCACCGAGGCACTCATCTTGGAAATGAATCAAGAAGTGTCCGCACACGGCAAGCGCTTCGCCATGATCGTCTTCAGCTCAGCGATTTCCGTCCATCCGGACCCATCCGTTCGTGCACAATTCGCGTCTTCCATCGGTGCACCATCCCTCACGTACACCGAAGATCGCATCGTCCGCTTCGCGAAAGACCACGGAATCCCCGCCCTTCCCCTTACAAAGCCACTGCTGCCGTACGCAGAACAAAGTAAACAATTCCTCCACAGTTTCAATGGCACCGGTAAGGGGCATTGGAATACGCTCGGACACCGGATCGTGGGGGAACTGACGGGCAGGTTTTTGTGTGAGGAGGTGTTGGCAACCAACAACAAGTTACGTAATGGCGTGTCACCCTGAGCCTGTCGAAGGGTCGACACGCCACAAATGGTCAAGTCTTCGACAAGCTCAGACTGGCACATTTGTGGATTATTAATGCAATCTACCTATCATGGCCGCTCCTTCAGTACCTCCACGATCTTCTCTCCCATCGCTTTCCCGAGAATGGCTTCGCCGTGCCGATCGAAGTGACCGATATTGTCGATGTAGAGAGGCTCTGAGATATCCTTGAAGACAAGCGTCATGTCGTAAAAATGAACACCCTTTCGCTGCAAACGCATTCCCGCCTGCTGCAAAAGCGGGTAGCCGTTCTCCACGATCCCCTTCCAAAAGAAATCCCCGATCGCTTTTGCTCGTTCCTCTTCTCCCATCGGCTTCGACTTGGGGAAGTACTGATTCGGTTGCAAGAAGTGAAAGTATGCGATTCCCTGTGAGGAGGCGAGTGCGGAAAGAAGTGACGAACTTCGTTCCCAAATCTCGGCAGACTCCGTGAGCGCAGCACCACCGATGTCCGCACCGGATGCCGTAACCGGGCCATAGGTCTCCTTCATGCGCTGAATCGCTTCCCCGGGACGCACCGCAGATGAGAGAACCTGCTTGCGCAGCATTGTTTCAAGCACCGACCAGAAGAAATTGGCCGTCATGCTGTATTTGAGAGGGGCACGCTGCATGACGGAAGCCAATCGAAACCGCTGAAGCATCAAAATATCGAAGAGTCGTTCCGATGTGGACTGTGACTTGCGCATCAGCCAGCTCATCCGCGACGTCCACAATTCCGGATACGTTTGGAAGCCCCCGAGCTGGCGATTGTTCTCCGGCACATAGAGTTCATTGAACCCATCGAGATTGACAAAGAGATCAATTTTCGCGCCGAGCGTGAGGAGGTAATTTGCCAGGAGCAGCTGCTGCGGCTGCCGGTAGCCATCCCCCGCAAGATTGAGAAAGCGAATGGTTTTCCCCTCAAGCTGCGGAAGATTTTTGAGTTCCGCCATCAGCGCATCTGGTCCATCCGGATGGATCTTTCCGATATTCCGCGCCACAGATCCTCCAACGACCACGATGGTAAAAGTATTCTTCGCATCTTTGGGGACGAGGAGTTCGGGCATCTTGTTGCCGTGAACGTACCCAACATACGGATGAAGAATACGCGTTTCGTCTGACGTTGCCGCTCCACTGCTTGCGCGAATCTCGCCGAGCTCGATATCCAGAAGAACTGATCGCTCATCGTGCAGACGATCATACGTGGCGACCCCGCCGCGTAGCAGGCTGAGCGCAACCCACATGGTGAGCTCAAGACATACAAGCACAATCCCGATCAGTACAAGCCAATAAAACGCACGTTTGCCGGACAAGAAAGACCTCTTCGACGGGGTGCTGCTCTTCTTCATCGTGCAAGAGTGTAACACATGATGATGTGCAAATTGCTCCATAAGAAGCTTCTTCAATTCCTACATCTCCCGAATCTTCGAAGGTATACTCCCGCAACGTTCCCTATGCGCATCCTCCTGCCCACCCACGCGTTCACGGACAGCCCAGCAAGCGGCCTGCATACCGTCGTGTGGAACACGGCCCGAGAGCTCGCACGACGCGGGCACGAAGTCCACGTGATCGCAACGTACGTGCATCTCCACCGCGAGACTGAGAAGACTTTGCGTGTGAAAGGCATCGTGTTGCACGCTATCG
The DNA here is from genome assembly GCA_028711445.1 of Candidatus Peribacteraceae bacterium. Taxonomy (GTDB): domain Bacteria; phylum Patescibacteriota; class Gracilibacteria; order Peribacterales; family Peribacteraceae; genus UBA9631. The sequence goes on along the minus strand of JAQTSD010000003.1, from coordinate 56,264 downwards.
CGCAATTCAACATGCATAACTTGAGCAAGCCTCTCGCGCTGCGCTGCTTCTTGACCGCACTGCGCTTGCGCATGACGATGCGATTCGATTGGATCTATCTCCTCGACTCCGCACGCACTCCTTTCCACCGTTTCAAGCTCGGAGCGCGCCTCGCCGTGCGCGTCCTCTCTCCTGATACCACCGATGTCTTGAAGCTCCTCACGAGCGGAGATTGGGCGTACGACCGGGAGCGCAAAGATGAAGAAGAAGGATGGGAGAATCGCGGGAAACCTTTCTGGTACCGCATCTGTTCGCTACTCACCGATTTCTGGTTCGTCCTCTTTCCTTTGAAACATCACACCGATCGCGCGGATCTCGTTTTCTGCCAAGGCAAAGATACGTTCGACGAGTGGAATAAGAAGCTCTCGGCAAAGACCATACTGCTTTTCAACGGCGTGGAAGAGGAACTCTTCAAGGTTGCTCAACCCCCGCCACGATCGACACAGCGATTCGTCTTCCTCTTCATCGGACGTATCGCGAGACGCAAGGGTCTCTTCCACCTGCTTGCCGCATTCGAAGAACTGCGAAAATCCCGGGGGGATATCGAGCTCTGGATCGTGGGGAGAGGGTCGAAACAGCTCACCAAAGAATTGGAGAAGAGTATGACACGTGATCGCGAACATATCTTCTCTTTCGGGGAGATCCCGCACGAGCGCATTCCCGGACTTCTCCAGCATTGCTCGGTTTTCGTCGATCCCATGATCTATCAAGGATTCTCTACTTCCGTCATCGAAGCGATGTACTGCGGGAAGCCTGTGATCGCTTCATGCTTCGGAGGTACGAAAGATGCAGTGACGAATGGCAAGGAAGGATTTCTCGTCGATCCCCGTGACGAGAGCGCACTCGAAGACCGGATGGAGAAGCTTTGCTCCGACCCAAGCAAAGCGGAAGCGATGGGGCAGGCCGGAGCGGCACGCGTGCATGCACATTTTCTCTGGCAACACATCGGCGATATCCTTGAAACTTCATTCCAATACTCCCGATGATTTTCACGACTTCGTGGGACGACGGCTATGCCTCCGACATTAGGCTTGGAGCGTTGCTCGACCAGCATGGCATGCGCGGGACGTTCTATGTCTGCCCGGCCGCGCAGCATGATGAGCACATGCTCACGAAAGAGGAGATACGTACGCTGAGCGCGACGCACGAAATCGGCGCTCACACACTCAATCATCCCCGCCTCGCGCACATCCCCCGTGATGAAGCACGGAGGGAAATTGCCGACAGCAAGCGATGGGTGGAAGACCGTACGAAGAAACCCTGCAACATGTTTTGCTATCCGAAAGGCGACGTGGATCCGGCCGTCGTCTCTCTCGTAAAGGAATCCGGATTTACAGGTGCCCGAACGACCGAACGGTACGCATTCTCCGGAACCTCCCCCTTTCTGCTTCCCACGAGTCTCCATATCTACCCGTTCCCGGTGCGCCGGAAATTCACGCATTGGTGGCATATGCTCGACCCCTTCGGGCAGTTGCGTACTTCGTGGTCTCAATTGAGGACGCTCCGCATCCCGCTTCTTGCCCTTCGAAGCTTCCGATCTCTCGCAGAGACACTCTTCCTGGAAGCACTGGAGAACGACTCTCCGTTCTTCCATCTTTGGGGCCACAGCTGGGAACTCACGCACTATAATTTATGGAAGGACCTGGAACATTTCCTCGTTCTTGTCGCATCGCACCGACAGCACCTGCGCATGCGCACCAACGGCGAACTCGTGGAAGACCTCTTCCCACTGAAAACATGAAGATCCTGCTGCTCAATGACGACTATCCGCCACGAGGTGCAAGCAGCGTTTCCTCCGTCGTCAAAAATCTCGCCGAGGGATATGCACGAGCAGGGCATGACGTCGCCATTCTCACCTCCCACCGCAGGGAAATCTCTCCGAGCATCTTACGAGAAGGAAATGTCACGAGCCTCCCCGTCTCCTATCGTACGGCGCTTCGGCACTATCGCTGCCTGAAGATGCCATCGGTCTCGCGCATGCTCCGAAAGGAGATGGCTCGCATCCGCCCGGATGTCGTTCATGCACACAATATCCATCAATATCTCACCTACGACGCGCTCGCAATCGCCCGCGCCTTCACACCGAAAGTGTTCATCACCATGCATGACGTCTTCGGTTTCGCTTTCGCGAGACTCGCGACCAGGCGCTACCTCGATTCACAAGGCAAGGACCCGCGCCTCACATGGATGGACCACATCCGCGCCGTTAAGCTGCAATGGAATCCTCTGCGAAACTGGCGGATTCGGCAAGTCCTGCGCACAAACGTACGGCGCGTGATCGCCGTGAGCTTCGCCCTCAAGTCCGCACTCGAAACAAATGGGGTCACAAACGTAGCAGTGATCCATCATGGCATCGATGCGCAGAAGTGGCAGGTGTCCGCAGAAGACCGCGGGCATTTCCGCGCACTTCATCGTCTTCAAGGGGAGAAAGTAATTCTCTTCGGTGGACGCTTGAGCGAAGACAAGGGGGCACGCGAACTCCTCCAGGCACTCGCAGAAGTTCTGCGCACCGTGCCGGAGGCATTCTTGCTCGTCATCGGAGAGGAAGCTCGATGGCGGGGGCTGCTCGACTCCTCCGGAGTGGAAACACAGATAAGAGAACACTGCCGATGTATCGGCTGGTTGAATCGCACGGACACGCTGCATGCCTTCGCAGCGGCCGATCTCGTGACGACGCCGTCGCTCTGCCTCGACACGTTCAATCTCATGAATCTCGAAGCAATGACACTCGCAAAGCCCGTCGTCGGCACCATCTTCGGCGGCACGCCGGAGATCGTCAAAGACGGAGAGACCGGTTTCGTCTGCGACCCACGCAACATCTTGGCCTTTGCCAATCATCTTTCTCTCCTCCTCAAAGACACGGCACTCGCGCAACGGATGGGGCAAGCCGGCAAACGACGGGTTGAAGAATACTTCTCCCTCGAGAAGCAAGTGGAAGCCCACCTTGCGCTCTATCGATGAACATCACGGAAGAAGCGCTTCCAGATCTCTCGCAAGGCGCCGCGAGAAGAGGATTGCGCCTGTTTCGTTCAGATGATCTTCATCCTGGAAGAGATTCTGCCGGTCATCGTAGAGCTGCTGGTAATCGAGAATCGCGCGAAACGGGAGCTTCGACTGCACGGCGCGCACCGAGGCGATGTCCATGAGCCGGGCGCGATCCTGGTATTCCCTGACAATCGGATAGCGAACGCCGATCACCGCCACTCCGTGCTCCTCGGCAAGCGCGAGGAGCGAGCGCAGAGCGCGTACCAGTTCCTGATTGACGAGGGGGTCTTGAAGTTGCACCTGCACCCTGCTGGCCGCGGTCTCCTCGCGTTGCCCTTCCGGAAGGGTCGACCACTCTTTTCCTTCGCGCAAGGTAAGCTGACAATGGCCATCCCAGAAGAGATCGCGCTGCAGGAGCTCCCCTGTGAAAAGCGATGAGATATCTTTTTTGAGAACACGCACGAATTCCTGGCGATGAATGGGATTCGAAAGCGGTGCGACGTACGTCGCCAGCGAAGTCAGCATATCGAGCGGACGGAACTGGTACACCTGCCACACATCTCGAAGGGTCACCAGATGGAGCATGGGGGCGAAGTTGCGATCCTCCGACCGATAGACGCTGAAGATATGATCATCGGCGGGGACGACGAATGCACGCACTCGTGGCTTGTGTTGCAGAATAAACTGTACCTTGAGGTACGCCTCGCGGAGATTGAACGAAGGAAAGGCGAAATTGAAGTACCGCCCCCCCATCGCGTCCGTCCGCACATCCATGGCCGGGTGCGAGTCGCCGAAGAAGACCACTTCGGGCTGGAGCGATTCCTGCCGCACGTACGCAAATTGCTTCAGGAGATTATCCGATCGGATGACGCGCACTTCGTAGTACGCCGAACATGCGGCGAACAACACGCCGAACCCGATGAGGAAGGAGACAGCCGAGTGAAAGAGAGAACGCGCAGGCACGAACTTAGAATTGGAAGTAGATGAACGGGCTCTCGAAGCGACCAGCGAAGAGGATGGCAAAGATGAGGATGTAATACACAGACCATCGCAGAACCTTCGGCATGTGATGGAAGCCGTGCCGCACGCCTTCGCGTTGTTGCAACCACTGCACCCCCTCCAGGAGAACGATGGACAGGATCGATCCAACGAAGAGCGTCTTGGACATACTGAGATTCCCCAGTATCTCGCGCAGACCAGCGAAACTGCTGAGCTGATCGGCAAGCCCCTTTGTGAAATGCGTGAAGATGTAGGCGGCATCTGTAAACGTCGCGGCCCGGAAGAAGACCCATGCAAGAGCTACAAGAAAGAAGGTGCAGGTAACCTGCCATGCGCCCAGCAAGCGCGGAAATCGCATAAGCCCAGACACCTGAGCCAGTTGTTCGCGCATCGAGCGAGTCATCACTCCCCATACCTGATAGAAACCATGGAGTGCCCCCCACACAACGAATGTCCACGCAGCACCATGCCACAATCCGCAGAGGAGGAAGACGGCCATGAGATTGAGAGAGCGACGCGACGGCGAGACGCGATTTCCTCCGAGCGGAATGTAGATGTAATCACGGAACCACAAGGAGAGACTGATGTGCCAACGACGCCAGAAGTCGCGAATCGATCGCGCGGCGTACGGCCGTTGGAAGTTGTCTGTGAGCGAGAAGCCCATCACCTGCGCCGAGCCGACCGCGATGTCGCTGTACCCCGAGAAGTCGCAGTAGATCTGAAAAGCAAAGAAGACGGTAGTCACTATGAGCGGGAGACCCGTGAAACGCTCCGGATGGTCGTAGACGGTATTCACCGCGACGGCGAGGTTGTCCGCGATCACCACTTTCTTAAAAAATCCCCACAGGATGAGCAACAAACTGTCGACGATACGCCTGTACTCGAGGAGATGAACGGTCCGGAACTGTGGCAGGAGATTTCCCGCTCGCGCAATCGGACCCGCAATGAGTTGCGGAAAGAACGAGGAGAATACGGCGAAGACGCCGAAGTGCCGCTCGGGAGCAACCGAGCCGCGATAGACATCGATGAGGTACCCCAGAAACTGGAAAGTATAGAAGGATATCCCGAGAGGCAGGAGGATCTTGAGGGACGGGATGTCGTACGGGAATCCGGCGAATCCGAACAGCGATCTCAGCTCGTCATTGATGAAGTTGAAGTACTTGAAAAAGAGCAGAAGTGCCACATTCATTGCGATGGCAAGCCAGAGATACTCCAATCGCAGCTTCCGATCCGTCTCCCGCCCCATCGCAAGGGCCGCCAGGAAGTTCACGATCGTCGAGCAGAGGAGCAGAAGCGCGTAGATCGGCTTCCAGCTTGCGTAGAAGAAGTAACTCGCAACGAGCAGGAGCACCCAGCGAAACCTCTGCGGCAGCGCGAAGTACGCGACGGCGACCGCCGGAAAGAAGAGAAGGTAGGAGGGAGAGGTGAAGAGCATGGAACCAGAACGAACACTCTACAAGGCAGTGACCTGCATACTCTATCGGACTGTGTGCAACAGATAGTTGAGGAACGGCGAGACCGCCACTTTCTCTCCCGTGACCGCAGGCACGAGAATGACGACAGAAGGCATCTGTCTCTTCACCGCGGCCTCCGTGTCTTGCGCATAACCGAGAACATGCGTGATGCCGTACGTCTTGAACGCCTCCGCAAGGCGCCGCTCGGTAAGGAGTCGCTTCACCGTCGCTTCATCGAAGCGCACGAATGTTCGCCCACTCATATATGCAAGCGTGGAGATGGTGTCGGTATGAAGCGGAAGGGCGACGACGGCATCCTCAGACAATCCCTTCGCCATCTCTGCTTGCACGAAGACCTGCGGCACGGATGTCCTTCTATAGAGTTCTGCAAACTCGAAGCGATTCGCTTGGACGAGCTGCACACAGAGAATACCGGCAATGAGAGCAGCCAGCTTTCCCGAGGAGATGCGTTTGGAGGATGCGGCAACCATTTCGCTCACGACAAGGATGCCCACGGCCACAAAGAGCTCGACCGCCCACACGACGTCCATGAGGTGTTCCCTCTCGTAGTGGAGTACGAAGGAGACGATGAAGTAGGAGCTCACGATCAATCCCCCCAAAAGAATCGTGAGTCTGCGATCTCTCTTCCAGAGTACGACGAGACCGGGGATCAAGAAGAGCCAGAATACGATGCCGCCCATGCGCCCTTGTTGGGCAAAGGATGGGAGACTGTTGAGCAGCAGCCACGCGCCGTTTCCGATGGAGAGGAGAGTGCCGGACACGAGACCATAATTGAGAAGTGTCTTCCCGTTCTGTAGGCGAGTGATGAGCGGTTGGGAGGCGACCTCCTTCAAGTGCTCTGTATCGAATCGTTCGCGGTCGAAGTGGTACGTGTACGGATCGGGATAGAGGTGCAGATACGTCCCATTCGCAAGATCGCGTGCTCCCGGCCAGAGGCGCGCAAGATTGTGATTTGCGGGATAACCAAGCGTGCGTATGTCACCCATGTACGGCAGCAGATAGATGCCGCCGGCAAGAATTGAAAAAAGGATAATTTCCGTGAGTGCATTCTTCCACCGATGCCGCTCCATCCAGATGTATGCGAGAACAAACCACGGAAGGAACGTAAGAAAGACGTCTTTGGCACTCACCGAGAGTCCGAAGAAGATGCCAGCGATGAGCACGGCGAGGAGACGCGAGCGCGGAGCGATCCAGACGAAGGCAGCGAAGGATGCGAAGAAGAAAAGGAAGGCAAACTTGTACGGGTCCGCCATAAGCGCCTGCTGCCAGTAGAGTGGCGTGAGCGCAGAAAGGACCAGAGCGATCCACGCGATGCGCTTGCCGAAGACGCGCACGGCGGCGAGCCAGAAGAGCGCCAGCGCCGCCGCCATGAGCACTGCTCCCGTGAGCGTCCACGCAAAAGTTGAGCTGAACGGAATCCAGTGAGAGAGAGCTGCATACAGCACATCACTCAGGCGCCCATCGGAGGAATTCAGTGCACCGAGCATCGGCAGGAGCGAGGGCGAGAGGACCCGCCCGATGGAATCGGTAACGCTGAAGATGCCCGTCGCAGCGAAGTTACGTGCGGAGAGGAGTGCGGGGATCGTGAAGGAGAACCCCGTAAACGCAACCGGGATCAGCCAGACCGCGACGAGGAGTACCAAGCATCCACACACGAGAAGGAAGTGGCCGATGGGAAATCGTTCGCGCTGCATGACGGAACCAACGGGAGAGTTTACCATGCCGGCGATGCCGCGCTTCAATTTCCGGATCCTTCTTGGGTTCCTCAAAATCATCGGCGTCCTTCTCTTCATGTGGATCCTCATGCGCATCGATCGAGTCGCGCTCCTGGAGGTGCTCCGTCACGCGAATCTCTTCATGATCGCGGCGGCATTCGTCATCGTCATTCTCTCGTACCTAACCAAAGCCGCCCGCTGGCACCTGCTCGTCCGCTTATGCGGAGCAAGCCCAACTTTTCATCAGTCCTGGAGGCTCTATAACGTCGGCGTTTTTCTCGCGCTCATCACACCCGCCAAGCTCGGCGAGCTTGGCCGGGCGGCTTATCTGCGCGGACGCGGCATGCATGCAGGCACAGCTCTCACGCTTTCGATCACTGATCGTCTCGCCGACGCCGCAGCCATCACATGCATTGCCATGTGGGCTGTCGCATTACTCTTTGGCAGCATGTGGGCACTGATCGGCCTTGTCGGAGTCGGCATAGCAAGCCTGATTCTCTGGGCACTTTCGGGGAAAATGGCGGCAGTTCAGTGGCTGTCGTTTCTGAAGATGTTGCGCACTCCGGCAATGATAACGTACATCATGCTTTGGACCACCTTAAGCTGGACTCTCTACTTCGTCTGGACCATCCTCATCGCACGGAGCATCGGCATCGACCTTTCGGCTTTGCTCCTCGTTGCCGCTCTCACAATTGCAGGGATCGTCGCGCTCCTTCCCATCGCCCCATCGGGCCTCGGCACGCGCGACGCAGCGCTGCTCACGCTCCTCCTCCCCTTCGGTCTCGCTTCCGGACAGATCGTCGCATTCTCCCTGCTCATCTTCCTCATGATTTTTCTCTCCGGCATACCCGGATTTTTCTACTGGATTCAAGGGACTGGCTGAGAACCCCGCACCCACGAAGGGGTGCTGCTGGGTTCTATTTCCCTCAAGCAGCGGCCCTTCGTGGCCGCGGCGTTTTGAAGGATATATAAACACTCACTTGAGACAATCCGCTACACTGCCCCCGATGAAACCATGGACTCTCGCGGACGTGGCAGCACACTGGGACTCGACCCTCGAGTATGACGATGTAAACGAGCACACGGATTCCTACTTTCGTCGTTTTACCGACTCCGCTCCGCTCTTCGCCATCCCCGATCACGCTTGCGTGCTCGATATCGACTGCCGCACCGCAAAGGGGACCTCCTTCTTCCTGAAGAAGTACCCTACCGCACGCTTCATGTGCGTGGCCATGTCGCCCCGCTTTGAGCGGCTCGCGCGCGAGGAACTGCAAAAAGCCGGCCTGCACGCCGACGTGGAAGTCCTCAAGGGATTTCCCCTCCCGCACCCCAAGGGAAGCTTCGATGTGATCCTGAGTTACGAGACGCTCGAACACATGCCCGACCCGCATGCGTTCGCCCAAGAGCTCGCACGGCTCGCCAAACCGGGGGCGCTGCTCGTCCTGACAACACCAAACGTGTTATGGGAGCCGTTGCACGCACTCGCTCCGATCCTGCATTTGCATCACGGCGAAGGGCCGCACCGCATGATCCCGCGCCGGGAAATTCTCCGAATGCTGCGCGACGCTGGCTGGCAACTGAGAACGGAACGCACGTTCGTGCTCATCCCAGCCGGTCCCCGGTGGTTCATCAAATTTGGAAAGTGGCTGGAGAGGATTTCCCCAGAATGGTTCAAACGCATTTTCTGCCTCAGACGCACGTTTCTCTGTCGTAAAAAATATGAGTGATCAATGGTGGGATCACCTCCGGCGAGACGTCCTCGATTGCAATCTCTGTACCCAGTGCGGCAGCTGTGTGGGAATCTCGGATGGGACACTCGCGTTCAGAGAAGATCACGGCATCGTGCTCCCCATCCGAACAGAGAAATCCGGTCAGGTGCCGGAGGCGGCATTTCGCGCCTGTCCCGCTCTCGCGTGTCCCTACCCAGACTTGAACCGCTTCGTGTTCGGAAAACTTCCGGGGAACTGGCTCTCGGGAGTGACGGAGGGGAGCTTCGTCGGACATGCGACAGACAAGAGTATCCGGCGCGCAGGTGCATCTGGTGGCGTAATCTCCGCCATCCTTATCCATCTTTTGGAGACGAAACAAATTGTTGGTGCCGTGTGCCTTCAAGTTGGCGCTTCCGTTCCGTACCGGGCCGAGCCGGTGATCGCACGAACGAAGGAGGAAGTAATGCGTTGCGCGCAGAGCGTCTACAGCGTCACACCGGTGAATACCATCCTCGGGACGCTGGAGAAGGAAGAGGGTCCACTGGCATATGTTGGTCTCCCCGATCAAGTTGCCTCCATCCGCAAGCTCCAGCGCATCAAACATCCAGCCGTTAGAAATATTACTTTCGTCCTCGGCCCCTACATGGGCACGCAGATGACATTCGATGCGATCCGGAGCTTTCTTCGATCCCACGGCGTCTCCTCGGAGAAGGAGATCACGCGCCTGCGCTACCGTGCGGGCGAGTGGCCTGGACATCTAGAAATCACCCTCAAAGACGGCCGCGTGCTCACAGCCGAGAAATTCCACTATAACTACCTGATCCCCTTCTTCATCACACGAAGCAGCTTGCAACTTGTTGACTTCACCAACGAGCTCACGGACATCTCCGTAGGGGACGCGTGGTCGCCGAAGTACGAATCCAAGCGTGGTGGCTACTCTGTGATTCTTGCACGGTCGGCGCGTGCCATGGAAATCTTGGAGGACATGCGCTCACGAGATCTCCTTGCACTCACTGACACCCCTCTTGATGAGGCACTCGCCATGCACAGCCATATGCTCGACTTCAAGAAACGCGGCTCCTTTATCCGCATGCGGTGGATGCCAGTCGCACCGGACTACGGCTACCGCCCAACCTCCATCCCCTCTGCGCGGATCTTCATCGAATGGTGCCTGAGAATGTTCTTCGCCATCGGTGCACTTCGGATCTCCCGTTGGGCCATCGAGCACCTCCCTTTGAAACTTGTCGGGCCCGTCTTCAATCTGCTGCGAAAGGGCTGGAAGGAACTATCGAAAACGAGCAAGAGAAAAGGCTTACGGGAGACGGAATTCGAGGTATGCTCCCTCCGTCAATCCCCCTAATTCTTCGATGCTTTCGCTCCTCATCCCCGTCTTCTCTGAAGAGCGCGCCATCGAGGATACGATCCTCCGCGCGCAGCGCTCTCTTGCTCAAACAGGCGACGAGTTTGAGATCATCGTCATCGACGATGGCAGTACGGACGGCTCGCGCGGCATCATTGAAGGATTGCATCTCCCGATGCTCCGCATCTTTCGGAATCAGCAGAACCGCGGCTATGGCACGGCGATGAAAGTCGGCCTGCGGCAGGCAAAGGGAGACATCATCGCGACAGTCGACGCGGACGGCACCTATCCCATTGAGGATTTCCCGAAACTCATCGCACACTTGAAGGCTACCGGTGCGGACATGGTGGTGGGTGCCCGCACGAAAACGGGTGCGAAGATCCCTCTTCTGCGACGTCCAGCGAAGATGATCCTCGCCTTCCTTGCCAACACTCTCACAGGCATGCACATCCCCGATAACAACTCCGGCATGCGCGTCTTCAAGCACGCGCTCGGCATGGAATTCATGCACCTCTACCCACGCGGCTTCTCCTTCACCCTCACCTTGACCCTCGCCTCCCTCACCTCTGGCTACCTCGTGGAATTCGTCCCCATCGACTACTTCAAGCGCGTAGGAAAGAGTTCCATGGGCGGCTGGAATGGTCTCAGTAATTTCGTCAACTTCCTCGGCCTCGTCATCCGCGTTACCACCTACTTCCGACCTGTGCGCTTCTTCGGATGGCCTGGAGGACTTCTCATGCTCTCCGGCACTGCAATGATCGTCACGACCGTTATCCGCGATGCGAACGTATCGGATTCAGGACTGCTCTTGCTCCTCACAGGCCTGCAGATCGTCCTCTTCGGCATGCTCGCGGAGATCATTGTTCGCCATCGACAAAGCTAAGGTCAAAATAGGAAAGCTCAACAGGTGGGATTGGCACGTCATGGGATGCATCGGCATTTTGGCGCCATCAAAATCGCCCGGACAAAGGTGGCAAAGACGCTTTTTCGCTTGACCCTGCTTATAGGGCGCTTAAGATAGGTCAGCTCTCTCGCACGCCATTCGTACGGGAGGAGCATTTTCCATCTCCGCCAGTCGCGGAGGCCATGTTCCTTCACCCTTCGACTCGTCCCGCATCCGCAGGACTCGCTCAGGGTGAATGAGCACAGCTCATTCACAGCATCGCAGAGTAGAGAAGTGTGGCCGTCTTCTGCGATTTTTTCGCAGCAAGCACGGCAAATCTCTTAATTTTCTTTTAAGTTTATGAGAGCCAAGAGCTCTTCTATCGAAGAGTTTGATCCTGGCTCAGAGTGAACGCTAGCGGTGCGCCTAACACATGCAAGTCGCGCGCCCAGCACCCTTCGGATCGACGGCAGGGAACTGCCTCACGTCAAAAGGGTGCTGGGAGCGGCGAACGGCTGCGTAACACGTTGGTACCTACCCCGCACTCAGGGATAACCTGCCGAAAGGCGGGCTAATACCGGATAGTTCCCGTGAGGGTAAAGCTTCGGCGGTGCGGGAGGGGCCTGCGGCCTATCAGATAGTTGGCAGGGTAACGGCCTACCAAGTCTATGACGGGTAGCTGGTCTGAGAGGACGACCAGCCAGAATGGGACTGCGACACGGCCCATACTCCTACGGGAGGCAGCAGTGAGGAATCTTCCGCAATGGGCGAAAGCCTGACGGAGCGACACCGCGTGAAGGATGAAGCCCTTTCTGGGTGTAAACTTCTGTTCTGAGGGACGAAATTTTTGACGGTACCTCAGGAGAAAGCACCGGCTAATTCTGTGCCAGCAGCCGCGGTAAGACAGAAGGTGCAAGCGTTACTCGGAATTACTGGGCGTAAAGCGTCCGCAGGTCTTCCTGTAAGTCTGGCGTGAAATCGCGGAGCTCAACTCCGCGCACGTGCCGGAAACTGCAGGAATAGAGTCACTCAGAGGCATCTGGAATGCTGTGTGTAGGGGTAAAATCCGTTGATCCACAGTAGAACGCCAAAAGCGAAGGCAGGATGCTGGGGGTGTACTGACACTCATGGACGAAAGCGTGGGGAGCAAACGGGATTAGATACCCCGGTAGTCCACGCCCTAAACGATGCGTGCTCGGTGTTGGGAATTTCAATCGTCCCAGTGCCTTAAGCTAACGCGGTAAGCACGCCGCCTGGGTAGTACGGCCGCAAGGCTAAAACTCAAAGGAATAGACGGGGACCCACACAAGCGGTGGAGCATGGGGTTTAATTCGATAATAAGCGAAGAACCTCACCCAGGTTTGACATCTTGGAAATCCCCTGGAAACAGGGGCGTGCCGCAAGGAATCCAAAGACAGGTGCTGCACGGTCGTCGTCAGCTCGTGCCTTGAGGTGTACTGTTAAGTCAGCCAACGAGCGCAACCCTCGTCCTATGTTGTTTTTTCATAGGAGACTGCCGCCTCCAAGGCGGAGGAAGGTGGGGATGACGTCAGATCAGCGTGGCCTTTATGCCTGGGGCAACACCCATGCTACAATGGTCGGTACAAAGGGCAGCGAACCCGCGAGGGGGAGCCAATCCCATAAAACCGGCCTCAGTTCGGATTGAAGTCTGCAACTCGACTTCATGAAGCTGGAATCGCTAGTAACCGTGGATCAGCTACGCCACGGTGAATACGTTCCTGGGTCTTGTACTCACCGCCCGTCAACTCATGAAAGGCAGGGGCGCCCGAAGCACCTTTACCCGCAAGGGGGGGTACCACGGCGACACTGCTGATTGGGAGTAAGTCGTAACAAGGTATCCGTAGGAGAACCTGCGGATGGAACACTTCCTTACCAGGGAATACCTGGCCCTAACGATCTTCGGATCGCGAGGGGCGCATGCAACGGCGTTGCTCATCTGCCGACATGCTATTGATTGCCCGGGAGAGCAACCTGCACCCTCTTCGAGAGGACTGTACGGCCCGGAAGACTTCTCTACTCTGCAATGCTGTGAAGATTTCGTGAGAGACAAACCTGCGGTTTTTCTCTCACGGGCTCTCTTTTTCCTATATGGAGTCGCTCCAGCGTTGGGGCCCACGAGACCCGCGCTTCGCGAAAGGTTTATAATTTTCATATGAGACACTGGACTCTCCAACTTATAGACGAATTAGTCTGTACAGATTATGGGCTTGTTCTAGATATGCTGGGCACATTAATACTCTTCCGCTCAGGCGTAGAGCCACGCACACAACAAATTGGACTTGGCTTATTACTTGCTGGTTTCATTTTTCAATATGCAAGCGGTAAATCACTACGAACAAAAATATTCTGGTTAATCACTTTGCCCATTTCCGTTTTGATCGGTTACACAATTGGGGCTTGGTCGTAAACCATTGAGAACTTTCGCTGTCACAAAGAAATATTTGGAGGCCTCGACGTGAAGTTACGAAGAGGCCTCCTTGCCAGACAAACCGGACGTTCCCTTCAGCCTTGCGGCTGTTGACCAAGAACCAGACTGTCCAGCCTGCGATCGACGAAATATATCAATCGTAGGCTGATCAGACTTACTCAATATACACAATTATAGATATTTGTCAAAAAATACCTGGCAATAATGAAATCCTATGGATACACCCCGCCTGTCCACACAAAGCGTGTCACGCACGCGTCCGTGCCCCTCCGTGTCATGCTGAGCCTGTCGAAGCATGAACACGGAGGGGGCGTGTCGACCCTTCGACAAGCTCAGGGTGACACGCCCTTTTGCTTGTCCCGAAGTTCTTTCTTCTTCAAGGAATTCATCGACAACCCCGGCAACTTCTCATATTCCCTCCGCATCAACGTCTCCTTCTTCTCCCTCCCCCACCCCTTCACTTGTTTCTCGAAGGCAATCGCATCCGTCACCTCGGAAAATTCTGCGCTGTAGACCAGCCCCACCGGACGGCGGCGGTGTGTGTACGCCTTCGGGTCCCACCCATCCTGATGTTGCTCAACGCGCTTCTCCACGTCATTCGTGATCCCGACGTAGTACGTCCCATCCATGCAACGAAGCATGTAGACGAAATATCGCTCCATACGCTCATGGTACGCCTCTTCTGCCAAACAGCTTGACCCCGCGCTCAGCGCAACGCGCTGCGATAAAAATGGACTGTCTCACTTCACCTTCTCCGTCAGCCTCCTCAAGATCCCCTCCCTCGTCTTCTCGTCTTCCAGTCCCATCAAAGCCTCTCTCAGAAATCCCTCTGCATACATCTTCCGTGCTTTGGCAGGCGCAATACCTCTGCTTTGGAGGTAGAAGAGTGCGTCGTCGGTGATCCGCAGGGCCGACGCACTGTGAGTCGCTTCCGTGTCACGTGTATGAACCGCAAGCTTCGGCACCATCCGGATGTCCGCCTTCTCTCCGAGTATGAGCGCACGCTGCATGAGGTGTGTCTCGGACCCTTTCGCTGTGCGCTGTACGGAGACGGACCCGTCGCAGGTCACATGCGCCTTGCCCGCAGCGATGCCACGCATGTCGACGGTTCCCTGATTCTTCGCCCCCGCCAGATCGAGATACGCGGAGAGGTGAAAATGATCTTCTCTATTTGCAGAAAACAACCACCGGACATCGCACACACCGCCTCGCACGGGCATCTCTGAGTTAAAATCGTGTGTCACCCTCCCTTTTCCGACCGAAGCGCAGATCCACTGCACTCTTGCACCTTTTTCAAGGTGGCACTCCTGCGTGACGGCTCCTCCGGAGGACTCATCGAGCACGATGATCGTAAGATGAGAGCTCTCGGCAAGATATACTTTCGTCACATGAGACGCATTGGTCACTTTCGACGAGAGGAGAAGATGAATCACCGCCTTCGATCGCTCTTCCATGAAGATACAGAGCGCAGAGTGCGGATCCCTCATCGTGATATCGACCGAGCGACGGAGAGTCGACCCCTTGAAAATATGCAAAATCGAACAGCGGCATTTCTGAGAAGCCAAAGATGCCCCTGGCACGCGACGAAGATCGGTACCCGTCATCTTCGAGAAGGTATAGCCAGCCGAAGGTATCTTACTTTTTCGCATAAGGAAGCGATTTGTGAGTACCGAAGTGCCATGATCCTAGCGGAAACTCCACTCATGCTCCATGACTTGCATATTACTTGCAATATTGCGATATATCACTATACTCCCATTCGCCCGTATGTCCTCCGTGATCGAACAACCGGCCCCACCGTCAGACTCCCAACGAGACAGGTGCGTGCACGTCTCTGTCGCTATCCAGGAAGCGATGGGGACACTCTCCTCTCCCGCAAAAGGAGGTGAGTGCGTGCCCATTGGCTCCTTCGTTGAAGAATACGCTGACTTGCTCTCGAGGGAATCCGACTTCCGCGAGGCAGCGAATAGTACGGATATAAAGGGGCGCGAGGCGGCCATCCAACGCTTGAAGGATCGTGGTATCTCCGAGACCGTCATCCGAAGCAGACTCATACGAGAAAGGAAAATCTTTTCAGCACGCATGTGCGGAACCATAGTACTCAATTGATCTCCTTCCCTTCGGAAGCGCCTGTTGTGGACGTCAGCTTCTTGAGTTTGTCTTCTTTACCCTGAAGTATTTTTTCCACAGCTTGCACGGCATCTTTCTGTTCAAGTGCTTCCGAAAGAACCGTGTTTAATGGGCGTCCGCCATGTTGATCGCGTTCGTAGCCGTGTGCTTGTTCGCATCGGATCACATCCTCGTCGGACGATTGATTCTCCAACCACTCAAGGAGACCCTTTGTGCGTTCCAACGTGTGCTCCGGCGACTGATCCACTCCTGCGTCTTTGGGCCCGACGTGGATAACCTCCTGACGATTATTTCGCCAGAGTTGGATATCACCCGTGAATTTCGGCTGAACACTGAGATGCAAAAATGGCTGATTGCGGCCATCGACAACAAAGTACTCGTGCTCGCTCCTGAGAACATCCGGCTGCATGTCGTACCACCCCACCATGGATCCTTGATTATCCGCCTGATCGTACCGGATGAAGAGTTGCGCATTCTCCTTAGGAAGGAGGAACTCCCGATCCCCCACTTTGTCGACGAAGAGCACTCCGGGCTGCTGCTCTTCTTTCTTCTCTTCGGTTTCACGCAGCTCGTGCTGCGCTGATTCTGTCGACTCTGATGTTTCCTTCGCCTCCGGAACCGCAATGGACTGTTCTGTGAATCCGTCAGCGCCCACAGTGAGCGTGACGCCGGCAAGTTCTTTATGCGCACTGATGACGATACGGCCGTCGAGCCGCTGCATTTGAAGGGTGTTTCCTGCCATCCTCAGGGATTCGTTGGTATCGAGCCGGAGTTCCGCATCTCCGTTCTCGGACGGATAGCGGAGCTTCACCGTCTGGCCGATATCCGGAATATCATACTGATGCCAACCCTCATTAAGAGGAAGCATCCTCACATTGAGCGGCTGCTTCGGCGTTTCCGGCCCAGGCTTGGATTGCTCCTTGAGTTTCTGAAGTTGCTCCTCGGTGGATAACACGACCTGATCCGTCTCCTCCTGTGCGGAGGAACCTGCATTCCGCCGTTCTGCGAGACGCTCCCGAATCCGACCGATGAAACGACCCATATGAGTGTGTGTGGTAACAGTTTTATTATACTATAAATATTTGTATATAGCAAACCACCCCTCTCCGCTAAGGGAGAAGGGTGGCCACCCATCATTGGTATTGATGGATGGAGCGCTATGGTGGAGAAACTAGCGGAGATTGCGAAGCCGCTTCTCGATTTCAGCGACTTCGTTGCGGGTGGCCACAGGGGTTGCGCCGTTGACGCAGCGCCCGACGATGAACCACCCTTCGACGTACCCGTGATTCCAGGTGGAGACGAGGGTACCCGGTCCACTGTCGTGGACGCGCACCCAGTCCCAATCCGTTTCGCCGGTCTGGCTATTCCAGTCGACTGTGACATTCGCAGGCATCCATGCCTCCTCGTGTCCATTGATCCGCCGGAAATACTGCACTCCGTATTTGGTTGGCCTTTCCAATTCGACGAATCCATTCGTCTTGTCTTTCTTGGCCTGCTCGCTCAGATGCTTCGTCTGGGCACCCTTCGCCTTCTGGGTTTTCGCCCAGCCGGAGTCGGGACCGACCGTCTTGAGCAACAGATCAAGCTTGCCATCGACGCCGTCGACCTTCCTACGAAGGCCGGCAACGTCTTCCTTGATCACATTGATCTTTGCGGCAAGGTCCCGAATGTCCTCCTTGGTTGCCATGTTCGATGGGGGAACCACCTGGAGGATAGTCGCCCCCGAAATGGTTACCGCCTGCGGAATGGGTGTTGCGGGGGCGGGAAGCGTGGGGGCCACCGCAGCAACCGTTTGCGAAGCGACCTTCTTGTTAGGGGGTGACTTCGCGGGAGGATTCGACGGCGCAGCGAGCGCCATCGTGTTCACAAAGAACGTGAACAGAACACAAAAAACCAATGTCGAGCGTCTCATGCGAGACTCCTTCGGGAAAAGAGAATTGTTTTGGGATCCACCACAGCTCTCTATCGCCTCATGCGAAGCTGCACAAAGCTGTGGAGGCGATGCTGTGAAAGAGCAAAGTCAAATATTTTAAACTATTTTCATTGAAAGTCAATGATTCCTATCGGCCTTCAAGCAGCCATTTGTCGCCTTTTGCCGCTACCCCACAGCCCCCGCCATCTCCAGCTCAATAAGCCGGTTCATCTCCACGGCATACTCGAGCGGAAGGAGCCGCACGATCGGCTCGAGGAACCCGTTCACGATCATCGCTTGTGCCTGTTCCTCGGGAAGACCGCGCGATGTAAGGTAGAAGAGATCATCCTCCGAGAGCTTGCCCACCTTGGCCTCATGCGAGACGGTAGCCGTTACGTTTCGGACGCGGATATCGGGCACCGTTTCCGCGTGGCTATGCGCATCGAGGAGGAGCGCCTCGCACCGGACACTCGCCATGGAATCACGCGCCTGCGGCGCGACTTCGATCTTCCCACGGTAAACCGTGGTCCCCCCGCGCACACTCACGGATTTTGAGATCACCGTGCTCGATGTTTTCGGTGCAAGATGGAAAACTTTTGCGCCGACATCCTGCCACTGGTTTCCATCGGCAAAAGCAAGTCCAAAGTGATCGCAACGCGCACCCTCGCCTCGCAATATGGAGCACGGATAGAGCATCGTGATGCCGCTGCCCAGGTTCCCCCCGACCCATTCCATCGTGGCATCACTGTCCACGAGCGCCCGCTTCGTGTTCAGATTCAAGGTATTGCGGCTCCAATTCTCCACGGAGGAATAGCGTACGGTTGATCCGCGCTTCGCAAAGATCTCCACCGCACCTGCATGAAGCGAAGACGATCCGTACTGCGGGGCAGAACATCCCTCGATGTAGTGCACGCTCGCCCCCTCCTCCACAATGACAAGCGTGTGCTCAAACTGGCCCATATGCGGGGCATTCATGCGGAAGTACGCCTGCAACGGTTCGCGTACCTGCACGCCCGCGGGGACGTAGAGAAAGGTTCCTCCGGACCACACTGCGAAATGCAATGCAGCGAAGTGGTGTGTTGTAGGCGGAATGCACTGCATGAAATATGTTTGCACGAGGTCCGGATGCTCTCGGACCGCATCATCCATCGAGAGGAAAATCACTCCCTCGCGCTCCCACCGCTCTTTCAATCGATGGTAAATGACGGCGCTCTCATACTGTGCTCCTGCCCCCGCGAGAATGCGCTGTTCCGATGTCGGGACACCAAGATGGTCATAGATTTTCCGAATGTGAGCCGGCACCTTTTCCCATTCGCCCGTCTGCTGCCCACCCGGATGCACGTAGTAAAGCAAATCATCCAGCCGTAAAGCAGAAAGATCCGGTCCCCACGAAGGAGAAGAAGATTTACGGAAAAGCCGTAAACTCCTGAGTCGCAACTCAAGCATCCACTGCGGTTCATGCTTCTCTTCGCTTATATGGTGAATGAGCGCCTCGTCGAGCATCTGCTTCTCTCCCGTGAGATACGCAGTAGACCCGGGACGATCTCGCATCTTTTGGCGGACCCTGTCGATGGAAGAACGAGACGGCATGTGAGTAAAAAGTGTAACGAATTTCTCATTCGATAGCCAAATATCGGCTTAAATATGCTTGATTTATGGGTAATTGACATATATAATTATTGATGTGGAGTACTACACTCAGGAAACATCGGAGAACTCATCTCAGAAGCCAAAAATTCTGGTATCTTCTTCGCTCATTTTCTCCTCCCGATTGATGTCTTTTCTAAAGCGGCACTACGGCAAAATCATTATCATTCTGCTTATCGTCGTGCCCGTTGGCGGGCTGACGTACTACCTCTCACAACCCCAAGCCCCCACGTATATCACTGATACGATACGACTCGGTGATCTCGTGCAAAAAGTGGAAGCTGTAGGTGCTGTCACCTCGGATCGTGACCTCACATTGACCTTTCCCACAACGGGAGTGGTAGCGAAAATCCTCGTGAAAGAGGGTGATCATGTCGCTATCGGACAGGAGCTCGCCCGCCTCAAAGCGGACGCGCTGCAGGCAGATGTCTCCAGCGCTGCAGCTCAACTCTCCTCCGCTCAGGCGAGTCTCCGTGAATTGGAGGAAGGATCCCGTCCGG
This sequence comes from Candidatus Peribacteraceae bacterium, assembly GCA_028711445.1. Lineage (GTDB taxonomy): Bacteria > Patescibacteriota > Gracilibacteria > Peribacterales > Peribacteraceae > UBA9631. Next base: position 36,461 of record JAQTSD010000003.1, on the reverse strand, counting down.
AAGATATCGCCATCGCGGAAGCACAAGTCGAAAATAAGAAGGCAGCACTCGATGCGGCAAAAACAGCACTTGCTACGGCAGAAGACAAACTGAAAAACGAGCAAGCGAAATTGGACTCGCTTACACAAGAAGCAAAGACGAGCTTGTCCGGTTACTTCGGTACATCCTCAAGTACGATTGACCGGCAGCTTACGGTCGCCGAAACCGCACTCAAAGTCTATGATGGTGTTATCCAGGATCCTGCGGTACAGAACATTCTGAACACCACACAGCCCATTGAATTCACTTTCGTCGCCGGTGCGCGCAAAGACGCAGAAGCTGCTATTGACGCCGTACGGATGAACATCCGCCCTACATTTACCGACTATAGGCAGACCCTGAGCTTCCTCGATCAGACACGCAGTGCCGTCGGACGCACGGCAGATACGATCACACGCGCATATGGCGTGATCTCGAATATGACGCTAGCTGGAGGCTTCACTCTTACAGTGCGGGAGGCTCATAAAACAACACTTGCTACTCAGAGCACCAACACACAGACGGCACTTGGCACTCTCGACTCCGCCATCAAGGACCTGCGGGATGCATCAGCCAGCTTCGATACGCAAATCGCCACTGCAGAAGCCGCTCTGGCAGCCGCCGAAGGTGCCAAGCAAGCGGCTCTCTCTGATATCCTCACATACGAGACGTCACTCAGAACCCAACAAGCACAACTGGGCCTCACGAAAGCTGGTGCAAGGAAAACACAAATCGATGCCGCCCGCGCTTCTGTGAATTCGGCTTATGCCGCACTTCAGCGTGCCAAAGCCAACCTGGAAGACGCCATCCTGCGTGCTCCGGTCGAGGGAACAATTACAAAAGTAGATTTCAAGATCGGCGAATACACAACCGGAACCGTCGGAGCAATCAATATGCTCGGCACGTCCCCGTATCGCATCGAGATGTATACGTCGGAAGTGGACATTCCCAAAGTGAAACTTTCGCAATCCGGTTCAATCGAGTTGGATGCATTCCCTGGGGCGAAATTTGCACTACGAGTCCAAGAGATCGATCCTGCAGCCACCGACATCGACGGCGTCTCGAAGTACCGCGTGGTTCTCGGATTCGTCTACCCACATGAAGATCTCAAGATTGGTATGACCGGAGATGCGGAGATTGTGACAGGGGAAAGGCTCTCTGTGCTGCTCGCTCCGGTTCGGTCGGTCCTGCAGAACGATGCGGGAGAGAAGATCGTCCGTATTTTGGATAACGGCGAAGTGATCGAGAAACCGGTGAAGACCGGCATGGAATCGGACACGGATGTCGAGATCATCGATGGACTGGAAGAAGGCGAAACAGTCGTCGTCCTCATCAAGAAGTAATCATGGCTTCCTCCGAATCCACCCCTCTCATCGAATTGGTTGGCCTGAACAAATCCTACGTGAACGACGAAGTGGAGACGCCGGTGCTCTATAACATCAATCTCTCCATCTCCAATGGAGAATTCGTAGCCATCATGGGACCGTCCGGGTCGGGGAAGTCCACGCTCATGCATATCCTCGGCTTCCTTGATGTGCCCACGAGTGGCCACTACCACTTCAAGGGCGCTTCCACGGAGGAGAAGACAGAAGACGAGCTTGCACGCATCCGCTCAACGAGCGTGAGCTTCGTCTTTCAATCATTCAACCTTTTGCCACGTACTTCCGTCTTCGACAATGTGATGCTGCCGCTGCTCTACAACAGCACCACGCGAGTTTCCGAACGAAGGGACAAGGCAATGAAAGCAATCGAGTCCGTCGGCCTGAAGGACCGCGCGACCTACCTTTCGAATCAGCTCTCCGGAGGACAACAGCAACGTGTAGCAATTGCTCGGGCACTCGTAACAACACCCGAGATCATCTTTGCAGACGAACCCACGGGCAATCTCGACTCGGCATCCGGAACACATGTGATGGAAATCCTCCAGAATCTGCATCGAGCCGGCCACACGATCATCCTCGTCACACACGAACAAGCGACAGCCGAGCACGCGGAGCGCATCATCCGTCTCCATGACGGCCATGTCGTTTCTGACGACCGCACATTCACGCGGCGCATCGCAAAGCGTGGCAATCAGATCAAGTAACCGCCTCCCATGCGACTCCACGATCTCTCCACCACCGCGCTTAAGGGGGTGACGCGGAATCGGTCCCGCGCTTTACTTACGATGCTTGGCATCATCATTGGCGTGGGGGCGGTCGTCCTCATGACGAGCGTCGGCAAGAGCATGGAGAGTGTCATCCTCGGACAGATCAGCGTGCTTGGACCCAAGACCATCGCATTGTGGCCCGGCAAGAACGGCCCGGAACAGGGAGCGGCGACGCTGAATCCCGACTTCGACAGCTTAAAAATCTCCGATGTCGAAGCCCTGAAACGCCTGCAAACCGTCACGAACATCTCTCCGATCATTTTCATGGAAGGAAAAACCACCTACGGAACGGAACAGACGGATACGCGCGTGGGCGGAACAACCCCCGAGACCTATACCAATCAAGTTGTCACTATTGCCGAGGGGCGTTTTCATGACGCCCAAGATGAGCTCGAAGGGCGCTTCGTTGCCGTGCTCGGCACGGACACGGCTCGCGACCTCTTCTCCAACCAGAGTCCAATCGGCAAACGCATTGGCATTGGCGATCACAAGTACACAGTCATTGGCGTGTTGGCGCCCGTCGGATCGCAGTTCTTCCAGAACATGGATGAGCGTGTCATCATCCCCTTCCACACCGCACATATCGTCTCTCAGCGTACATACGTGGACATGGTGACGATGCAGTCGACAGGGGACAGTGCGGACGCGATCGATGATATCCAGTGGCTGCTGCGCCGCCGGCACAAGATCGTCCCCCCTACGACGGGAGTCCCTACGGATAACGATGATTTCCTCGTGCGCTCGGCCGCGCAAGCACAGGAAATCCTCGGCACGGTCTCCATCAGTCTTACGCTGTTCATCACGATGATCGCCGCGATCTCGCTCCTCGTCGGCGGCATCGGCATCATGAATATCATGCTCGTCGCCGTCACGGAACGGACACGCGAGATCGGCCTGCGCAAGGCACTCGGTGCCCAAGGACGCGACATACTGCTGCAATTCCTCATCGAGGCCGTCGCGCTCACGTTCCTCGGAGGTCTCGTTGGTCTCGCAGCCGGCCTCGGAGTCAACGCACTCATCGTCGGTATCGCCAAACGCTTCCTCGAAAACTACGTCTTCGCCGTGAATCCGATTGCCATCGTCGCCTCGCTCCTCATGGCGGCGGGAACCGGCCTGGCTTTCGGCATCTACCCGGCCCGCAAGGCCTCCCGCCTGAACCCCATCGAAGCTCTCCGTTACGAATGATGACTCTCTCCGACACCGCCCATTCGGCATTCGAAGGACTCACGCGCAACACGACGCGTTCACTCCTCACGACTCTCGGCATCGTCATCGGCGTCGGGTCCGTCGTGCTCATGGTCTCAATCGGCGCCACCTTCCAACGGTTCATCTTAGATCAGGTAAGCACCTTTAGCGGCAATACATTTGAAATCCAATCGAAGGGACTGGAACAATTCGGCAAGGAAACGAATACACTCACCGAAGCGGACGCGGAAGCTATCGCCAGGCTCTCCACGGTGAAGAATGTGGTCGCTGTCATTTTTGTCGCGAAGAAGGTGACATACGGAACGGAAGAATTGAGTCCCATGATCCTCGGAGCATCCAAGGAAATTTTCACGAACTGGTCCATGAAACTCGAACTCGGACGATTGCTCACGGACGGTGATCTGAAAGGTGGAAAGAGCGTGGCTGTTCTGGGAAGTAAGACTGCCGAGAATCTTTTCGGCAACGCCAACCCGCTGGGGAAGCGCATCAGTGTCGGTGAGCGGAAATTCACTGTGGTCGGCGTCCTCAAAGCCCTCGGCGGTGCCATGGGTACGCAGATGGACACACCGATCTACGTCCCATTCACCGTTGCGAAAACGATGGCGAACAAGGGTTTGTATGTCGATTACATTTCCCTGCAAACCATAGGTAATGCCGATCTGACGGCCGAAGACATCAAGTCTCTCCTGCGCCAGCGGCATAAGATCGATAATCCGAATGACGATCCGAAAAAGGATGACTTCATCGCCCGGTCGTTCTCGCAAGCGATGGATATCCTTGGGACTGTCACACTCTCCATCACAATCTTCCTCGGCCTCATCGCGGGGATCTCGCTCCTCGTCGGCGGCATCGGCATCATGAATATCATGCTCGTCTCCGTCACGGAACGGACGAAGGAAATCGGTCTACGCAAAGCGGTGGGGGCGAGACGACGGGACATTCTGCTGCAATTCCTCCTCGAAGCCGTCACTTTGACGCTCCTTGGCGGACTTATCGGCATTGCCGGCGGCGGGTTCCTCGGCTTCGTCCTTACGCGCATCGCCTCACGTTTCATCGGCGATCTCTCTTTCGCCCTAACCCCCGGATCCATCCTGCTCTCGCTCGGTATGGCTGTCGGCACAGGCCTCGTCTTCGGGATATATCCGGCCCAGAGCGCGGCTAAGCTGCACCCCATCGAGGCTCTGCGATTTGAATAGTGCCCTCCTCTTGCACTCGCTCCTCTCATCGGGGAAAATGGTAAGTCCTCCTTTTCCCCCTCTCCCCATGCCCTCTCTCATGACGAAATGTGAGATCTGCGGCGAGAAGATCTGCACTGACTGCGACGGGTGCGGATGCGATGACAATCCGTGCACCTGTGCACTACTTGAGGAAGACGACGAAGAAGGTTGACCTGCAGATTTACAGTTGATTCCTATGCCCGCTCCTTGCGGGAAGAGTGCGCATAGGCGTAGAAAGAGAATATGCTCACCAAGTTTTTTGTCGTCATTTTCTTCCTTGGCGCACAACTCATTATCTCGTGGTACGGATTCTTCCTTGGAAAGATTCCTTTGAGTGGTACCTTCCTCGGCCTGCCATACGCATCTCCTGTCATCGGCATGTTCATAGCGCAGATCAAGTACCTCTGGGTTCCGATTATCATCAACATGCTCTACGGTCTCGGTTTCCATTGGGGAAACGCATCCTTCGGCAATTTTCTCATCGTTATCGCTCTGTGGATTGCCGCTGCCCCGATTGCCGCAGTGATCTTCAATGCCACCATTGTCGGTGAGAAGATAGATTTGCCCACGATCCTTGGCCTCCTGCTTGTGACCGTCGGAAGTGTCCTCGTCATAGCACACAAGGAAATCGGTACGCTTTTTTTCACATAGAGAAACCGCCCGACATGCGAGCGGCCTCTTTCCATATCCATTGAAAAGTCACTCCATCTCGTACGTCATCGTGACATTCACGGTGATTTCCTGCTCCCCGACCGGCACAGCCATCTCCTCCAACGCACGGCCACCGGCCGAGTCCATCATCACATTCGCTTTTGTATAGGGCATGGGCGGAACGTACCCCCCGCCCTCGGAGAATGCTTTCAGTTTCTTAATCTTCATACCGAGCTGTGTTGCCAATTGCTGCGCCTTGGCCTCAGCTTTTTGAATGGCTTTCTCGCGTGCCATAGCCTTGAGCGTCTCTGCGTCATCAATAGTGAAATTGACGCCTCCTACCTGATTGGCACCGGCCGTCGTCACAGCAGAGAGAATCGCACCAATCTTATCGAGATCGCGCACTTTCACCTGCAGATTCTGCGACGCTTCGAACCCGCGTGGAATCTGTCGGCCTTCGTCCCAATCGTACGCGGGATAGAGCGAGAGAGAGGCAGTGGAAACATCCTTGTCCTCAATGCCCTGCTGCTTCACCACGGCGATGATGTCATTCATCTTACCCGTGAGAATCTTCATGGCTTGTTGCGCCGAACTTTGGCGTCCGGTCTGCACACCGAAACTCACGACAGCGATATCCGGAATTGCCGCGGCTTTGCCATCGGCGTCCACGGAAATCATAACGGGGGTGAGATCCTGTTTCTCAAGGTATTTACCAGTGAGGTAGAAACCACCGATAAGCAGTGTCACGACAAGGAGCGTGATCACAGGCGGATGAATGTGGAGGTTCTGCTCTTCCATAGATAAGGGGGGAAGGGGGATATATCGTACCTTGAACATATGAAAAGAAAAGGTGAGCGTCCCGGACCATTGTAGTTTGTTCTAGAGCTTCATGCGCACGGCACTCTCCTCTTTCTTTCCATATCTCGCATACCCTTCGCGTTCGAGCCGTCTGGCAAGTGCAACGCCGCCGCTCTCGACGATGGATCCGGCAATCATAATATGCACTTTGTCGGGTTTCAGATGATGGAGAATACGGGCGTAATGTGTAACGAGAAGTGCGGAGAACCGCTTGCCTCGTAGAGACTGCACCCCTTGAGAGATCGCCTTGAGCGCATCGATGTCGAGACCGGAATCCGTCTCATCGAGTAGGGCCAAGGTTGGTCGCAGAACAGCCAGCTGGAGAATCTCCGCTTTCTTTTTCTCTCCACCGGAGAATCCGACATTGACTGGCCGTTCGAGGAATGCGCTGTTCATATGAAGTTCTCGGGCTTTATGTTCGCAATGCGCACGAAACTTCACCGGTGTCATTCTCTCTTTGCCTACCACCTGATCGGGAGTCAGCGCACGGTACGCGCTGAAGAGCAACGACCCCAAAGTCACACCTGCAATTTCCCGCGGATATTGAAACGCAAGAAAAAGGCCTGTTCCGGCACGCTCGTCGGGGGACAGGTCGAAGAGATTGCTCCCACGGAAGAGAGCCTTTCCTTTCGTCACCGAAACGGACGGATGACCCATCAATGCATGTACAAATGTGGATTTCCCCGCACCATTCGGCCCCATAATGACGTGGATTTCTCCGGCACGAACGACCAAATCGACTCCATGGAGAATCGGATGACCTGCCACGGAAGCGTGGAGTTGTGTGACGGTAAGGAGTGGGGGCGTCCGCACCATAGAAACTATCGATGCCCGCAGTATTCAGCATACGGAAGAAGATGGCCACGTTTTCTTAAAAAAAACTGGCTACCATCAGCCAAACGATCCATACTTTCTCCATGCCGAAAGTGACATTCATTGTCTCTGGACAGAAGAGAGAAGTGGAAGGACAAAAAGGCGATACGATTCTCAAAATTGCCCTCGAGGCAGGTATTCCCATGGAAGCTGCCTGCGGCGGCATGGGATTCTGCGGCACATGCCGTTGCAAGGTAAAGGAAAGCTCTCACGTCAGCCCAATAAATGACAATGAGCGCAATTTTGGCATTACCCCTCCTGAGCGTCTTGGCTGCCAGGCAACTGTGGAAGAGGATGTTACCGTGGAAATAGAAGAAGATTAAAAGATTAAGAAAAAGAATGGACAGCCTCTGCCAACCATTGTTAATACGTACTCTTTTGCCGATACAGGAAAGCCCAACAAATTGCATCAGAAGAAGCAAAAGTGGGAATATCCCTCCAATATTCTGTTCCTCTCAGACTATATGGAATACTTTTTATCCTCTGACAAGTATTTGCTACGCGCAGCAATTTTTCTTGCCATCGGTCTCGCGCTTTTCTTCCTGATGAGCGTTCCCGCACAAGCTGCGACGTACTACTGGGCAGGGGCAGCTACCGAACTCGGTCGTTGGGAGTCGGCAACCAACTGGGCTTCCATCCCCAAAGGGCCGGCCGGTGCCGGCATTCCTGGAGCGAGCGATACGGTCGTCCTCTTCTCCAGCGGAGCGCAAGTCCGCATTCGCAGCGCCGTCTCGATCGCCGGCCTCGTCATCAATAACGTCTGGACAGGCTCTCTCTTGCAGGGAACGGGCACGCTCTCCATCGGAGTCGGCGGCGTAAAGATGGGAAGCGGAAAGCTCATCGGAGGAAACGCTGCGGTGACGATCCTCGGAAACTTCACGCAGACAGGAGGCTACGTTACAGGTCTTCAGAACACCACAACCCTCTCCGGTTCGCTCTCCGTCACCAAGGGTGGCACCGTTGTTCCTCAATTCTCGTCTACTGGCACCCTCACCCTGAACGGCAACATCGACCAGAACTTCACGATTGGGGCGAACGTGACGAAGGTCTTCCAGAATCTCACACTGAATAACGCCGGAGGGACAACAAACGATGACGTTCATGTGAACGTCAATGGAGGTCTTGCCCTCTCAGGTTCGCTCACGATCACCCTGGGTAACCTCGATCTTGATACGAACAACAACCGATTGAATGTGGAAGGGAACGTCACCATTGCCAATGCCGCACAAGCAACAATGGTCACGGAATCCAACTGGGCGGTCGCTGGAAATATCTCGGTCGGAGATGCAGCAACACTTACAGTCTCAGGAGGAACCCTCACCCTGAACGGCTCGGCCGATCAGGCTCTCGATATCGACGGTCAGTCCCTCTACAACTTAACTATCAATAATTCGGGAGGCGGAACGAGTGACGACATCACTGTTGCTGGCGGAATACTCCGTTGCTCGGGTGCTCTTGTCATCACCTTGGGAAATCTCGATACCGCAAGCAACTCCCTCGATATGAACATCGACGGAAATGTGACACTCGCCGATGCCGCTCAAGCGTCGATGGCCATCGGTAACGCATTTCTTGCGGGGAATGTCACGGTCAATCGTTTGGCTACCTTTTCACAATCTGCCGGAACGATGACTCTCGACGGTACGAACCAAACGATGAGTGGCTCCTTCCTTGTCAACAAGCTGACAAAGAGTGTCACTTCAGCTTACACGCTCACCATTTATCCGACCGAAGGAATCTTCATCGCAGCTGATTTGATCCTCAAAGGTACCGACGGGAATCTTCTGAGCTTGCGTTCTGGAGTTTCGGGAACCGCTTTCAAGATCCTCGCCTCAAACGGGCCCCGTTCCACGAGTTACCTCGACGTAAAAGATTCAAATAACGCTCACGTCACCCCCCTCGCCTGCACCACGGGCTGCACCGATAGCGGCAACAACACCAACTGGACCTTCACTGTCGCCACGACTGCTGCCACAGCTGCGACTTCCGGCACGTCTTCTGGTGGCGGAGGTGGTCGGCGTTCAGCTTCCACCGCTTCCAAGCTTGCTTCCACTCCAACTGCCCCGAAAAACTCCACGCCTGTTATTTCCACTCCCGTTGGAGGCCCTTCCGGCCTTCAGAGCAGAGTGGCCGCAAGAAAGGCAGCTAGGCAGGCAGCTCTCGACCGAGCATCTGCTCGACGGGCGGCGAGGATGGTGAAACGCGGCTTGAAATAGGCTTCAACAGTATGCTTTCAAAGGGGGCGGCTTCAGCCGCCCCCTTTTGTATCCTCCTCCTGTCATCCTTGTGCCAACGTGCTCAATTTTGCCTTCACCTCTTCATTGTATGGCTCAAGTTTATTGATACGCCGATAGACTTCCTCAGCCTTCACAACATCTCCAAGCTGCAGATGACACTCCGCAAGAAGATGAAGTAATTCGATATCACGACAGAGGCGCGTTGTCGCCTTCTCAAGGAGTGGAACCGCCTCCTTGAATCGATGCGCGGCAATGCATGCTCGACCGAGTGCCGCTGAACGTTCCGCGCTCTTGGGATCCCGATTGAGTGCCTCCTGATACGCCTGACAGGCCTCGATATACTTTGCTTGACGATAGTAAGCAAGCCCGAGATTCGCGTGAAAAGACACATCATCGCAATACGGCAAAAGCTCTCTATACATCGCTTCCGCTTTCGGTTCCCGTTCCGTCACAAGATAGAGCTTGGCCAACTGTGCTCGGACATCATAGGCATTCGGACTGATAGTGAGCGCTTGGATGAGGAGCCTCTCAGCCTCCTCCACTTTCGACTGAGCGAAAGCTTTTTCCGCAAGTCGCACGAGTGAACGCACCTGCTGAAGCTCCACCGCCGATGTGCGGGGGCTTTTCTTTGGACGAGGAATGTAGGTTTCCTCAATGAGGACAGCTCCGCGATCCTCTGCAGATTGCACGCGCGCACGGATGCTTCGTACAAACTTACGTACGGCACGATTTTTAAGTAGCAGACGCATCCCCAAAATGAGGAGGATGACAAAGAGAGAGCCGAAGAGGACAAAAACGTAAATCAACGGCAAAGAAGGCTAGCATTGGCTTCGATAGCGGGCAAGGAGCCGAGTGACTATCGTGAAGTCACTTGTAGGGCAAATCTCTGAGCAATGAGTTGCCGATGCGCATTTGTCCCCAATCCCCTGATGAGATCAGTGAGGGCATGAGACTGCGTTATCGGAACTTTCGGCATCTGCTCACGTAAAGCAAGGGCAAGGTGCGTGAGAAAGAGCTGAGCCTCTTCTCCGCGCTCATGAACCGGCGTGAGGAGTTGCATCCGTTCCCGCAGAGATTTCGACTGCCAGAATGATTGGGCTTTTGAGTGCATGAGTCGCTGGGTGCGCAGGGCATCGGGGCTCTCTTTCAATTGAAAAGCAATCCCTGGTACCCCTTGTGCCAGATGGAGGATGAAGTGGATATCATCCTCTGCCATCTCGCCGAGAAGCCCTGCGATATCCCGACTCGGCAGATGATGGAAATGAAGTACGCGTGAACGGGAGATGATCGTAGGAAGAAGAGATGGGAATGCTTGTGTCGTAAGGAGAAAGACGAGACCGGGTGGTGGCTCTTCGAGAATCTTTAGAAAGGCGCTGGCTGCCGGATCCTGCATCCGTTCAATGGAACGGATAATGCAGCAACGCCATTTGCTTGTACCAGTCTCGTAGAGACGTTCTTGCAACGCACGGACATCATCAATACCAATCGTGTCCGTCTTGGCACCATTCTTCGCACGTTCCTGCTGCGAAGCATTGGAGGATCTCGCAATGACCTCCCAATCTTCGCACGTACCCTCCATCCACAGCTGATCGAGGACGAGCAGATCGGGATGTACAAGACGTACCACCTGTCCGCTCACCTGTTCATGCGATTCCGGCGCAACTCCGTCACACAATAGCTGTAATGTAAACCATCGCGCGACAGTCATCTTCCCAAGATGTCGACTTCCTGAGAAGAGATATGCATGAGCGACGTTGCCGGCGGCAAGATCCGCCTGCAATTGAGCAATCTGATCCGCGTGACCGACAATGTCCGGATTCCGGAGCATGGGGAACCTATGCTAGCACGAAAGAAGAAGATTCGGGATGGCTAATGGCTGCTTCATTCCTTCTTTCCATGACATTTCTTATATTTCTTCCCGCTCCCACACGGGCAAGGATCGTTGCGCCCGACTTTCGGCATCGCCCGCTGACTTTGTGATGAATTCTGAGATTTCTGCGGAGCACGCATGACGAGAGGATTTTCCCCCTCTTTCGGGGCATCTGAGCGGGAATCCACTCCCGTCCGCTGGAGCTGTTCTTCGATCTGCGATTCATTCGTCTGAATATTCTCAACTTCCTCCTGCATACGTCGCAGGTACGTACGCGGCGCAAATTGCGCGAAGTCCACTTGCAAGAGCGTGCGAGCAATCGTTGCGTCGATGGTAACGATGAGCTGCTGAAAACGCCGGAAACCCTGATCTTTGTACTCAACAAGTGGATCACGCTGCGCATAACCGGAGAAGGCCACCTGCTCTCGCAAATGCGCCATGTCATCGATGTGATCCATCCAATGCGTATCGATGGACCGAAGCGTGACGATGCGTTCAGCAAGAGCAATCGTATGCGGGTTCTCCTTCTCGCACTTCTTCTCATAGAATGAGAGGAGAAGGGTTTCGAGGGATCGCTGCAGATTCTCACGTTCATTGAATGAACGTAGTTTCTCTGCCATGACCGCTTTTTCGAATGCAGGATGGAATGCAATGATCGATTCACGAATTTCGCGGATGTTCCATTGCTCGGGGTCAACGCTGGATGCGTGCACTGCTATGAGCCCTTCCACTTGCTCTTTGATGGCCCGCATAACATCAGTATGAAGTGGCTGAGCAGCAAGATCTTCCGCTTTTGCCGTCTCATCTGTGAGCTCTGCCTCGCTTTCTGCAAGCTTAAGAAGAATTTTCTGTCGACGCTTGTAGATGATCTCACGATGCTTATTCATCACATCGTCGTACTGCACAACATGCCGACGGGTGTCGAAATGATAACCCTCCACCTTCTTCTGCGCCCCTTCGATAGAACGCGAGACCATGCCATTTTCGAGAGGAACGTCATCGGGTACATGAAGACGCTCCATCATTGATTTTAGACGCTCGCCACCAAAGAGGCGCATGAGATCATCTTCCATGGAAACAAAGAACAAACTCTCGCCGGGATCACCTTGGCGTCCGGCACGACCGCGGAGCTGGTTGTCGATACGCCGCGCTTCGTGGCGTTCCGTACCGAGGATACAGAGCCCACCGAGAGAAGATACCTCAGGACCGAGCTTGATATCTGTTCCGCGACCCGCCATATTCGTCGCAATCGTGACGGCCCCCTTTTGGCCGGCCTGTGCGACAATTTCTGCTTCCTTTTCGTGATGCTTCGCATTGAGCACCTGATGAGGAACTCCCTCTTCCTTGAGAAGCAAGCTCATAACCTCGGACTTCTCGATGGATGTCGTACCGATGAGAACCGGTTGTCCGCTGGCATACTTCTCCTTTGCAATTTTCGCCACTGCTTTGAATTTTGCAGCCACTGTCCGGTAGATCGCGTCGGATTTATCCGTGCGAATCATCGGTTTATTTGTCGGGATAACGATTGTCCGCAGTTTATAAATAGATTCAAATTCCTCTTCCTCCGTCTTCGCTGTCCCCGTCATGCCGGAGAGCTTCTTATAGAGACGGAAATAGTTCTGGAATGTAATGGTCGCAAGCGTCCGCGACTCGCGTTGCACCTCCACCCCTTCCTTTGCCTCGATCGCCTGATGGAGACCATGTGAGTAGCGTCGGCCAGGCATGAGACGACCCGTGAACTCATCGACAATGATGATTTCCCCATCCTTTGAGACATAATCCACATCACGTTGATAAATTGCATGCGCACGCAATGCCTGTTCGATGTGGTGTACCTCCTCGAACCCTTTATCCGTGTAAATATTCTCCAATCCGAGAAGCTCCTCCATCTTCTTGATTCCATCTTCCGTGAGCGTGGCGACGCGTTGCTTCTCATCTTTGTTATAGTGCACATTTTCCTCGAGCATCCGTACGAGCTGCGCATAGCGTAAGTATTTGTCCGTAGACTCTTCTCCCGGCTGACTGATGATAAGCGGCGTACGGGCCTCGTCGATGAGAATAGAGTCGACCTCGTCCACGATGGCATAGTGAAGGTCGCGCTGCACTTGATGCGCGACGGAGGGTGCCATGTTGTCGCGCAAGTAATCGAAGCCGAACTCGTTGTTCGTACCATAGGTGACATCGGATGCGTACGCTTCACGACGTTCCTGTGTGCTCTTCTCATGAACGACATTCCCCACAGTGAGACCAAGCGCTGTGTAGAGCATACCCATCCAGAATGCATCACGTTTCGCGAGATAATCATTCACCGTAACGACATGAACTCCTTTGCCTGTGAGGGCATTCAGGTACACCGGCAAGGTACAGACAAGTGTCTTGCCCTCTCCTGTTTTCATCTCGGAGATGTTCCCACGATGGAGCGTAACGCCGCCGAGTATCTGCACATCGAACGGTACCATATCCCATACGAACGTTTGTTTTCCCATCTGTGCCGTACGCCCCTTGATGAGCTCACATGCTCGTACTGCAACCGCGAACGCCTCAGGAAGAAGTTGATCCGTCGTCATCCCTTCCCGTAGCCGCTTGCGAAATTCCTCCGTCTTACGTGGCAGATCTTCTACCGTGAGAGCACGGATGGCATCCGACTGAAAGACGCGCTTCACTTCCGCAACAATCGGACGAATCTTTTTGAGTTCGCGCTCGTTGGGATCACCGAGCAGCCGGTTGAGAGTGTCGAGGATGGACATCGTTTGACGGGTCCCAAGGATAGCAGAGATTGGAGCACTACGCAGAAATCAGCCGCTTCTTCCATACCACGGCTGGACAGGTTTCAAGCGGAAAGGTTGACACTTCAGAAATGTAGGAAGGATATCGGGAAGAGAAAGCATACTCGCTTCCTGAAGGTGAAGAGGTACGAGCGCGTCGCGCTGTGCCGGCAATAGTTCCCCCACCCACGGAGCACCCGCAGGAACGCACCGAACGGCATCCGAAAGTATGAGTAGGATCGGCGCCGACCAGAGGGGAGCGAATGATCCGAAACCCCTGACAAAGAGCTCTTGCGCTTTCGTCGAGTGCAACCAGAGGAAATCGTCTTTTGCGGCACTTCTTGCCGCACATAGATCGCTCAGGTGAATCCCCGCAACCGGAATCTTCAGCTGATCCGCGAGGGTGTTGATGAATGCAGCACCCACCCGCAGACTCGTGAACCCGCCCGGACCCGTGACGCACGCCAAATGAGTGAGATCACGGTACTGCCACTTCGCCTCTGTGAGAGATTCTTCCGCGAGCATGACCAAATCGTGATCGCGAATGCGTTGATCGATCATACGAATACTGCGAACGCCATCATCCTGAACGCAGGCAAGGAGGCCGGTATGACTGGCGATATCGAGGAAGAGTGCGCGCATGAAAACAATGGAAAATGCGAACTGCAAAATGCAAAATCCCCTGTAGACTATGCACTCTGACATACTCACGGTAATTTTCAATTTTTAATTTTCATTTTTCCTTCCGCTCGCCCGTGCCTTCCCTCTCCGTCATCATTCCCACTTACAAGCGCACGGATATCCTCCGTGAGTGTCTGCGACACCTCGACAGACAAACTGTGCGCGAAGATCTCGAGGTCATTGTCGTGAGCGACGGCTATGACGAACAGACAGCCGCCCTCCGGGCGGAGAAATGCTTCCGTGTCCCGATCACCTTCCTGGAGGTGGAGAAGAGCCAACAGGGAGTTGCTCGTAACCGTGGCATTGCACAAGCGACCAGTTCGCTATGTTTGTTCATCGGCGATGACACATTCCTGCGAGAAGACGCATGTGAACACCACCTCATCGCACACCGCCGCCTCCTGCGTGAAGAGGGAATCGGCACGAAGTCCGCTATCGCCGTTCTCGGCTTCACTACGTGGGATCCTGCCATTGGCATCACTCCCGTGATGCGCTGGCTCGAGACGTCCGGCTGGCAATTCGGTTATCCGTTCCTCCGATCATACGCCCACGCATTCGTCCCACGCGACCAGCAACATCTCTTCACCTACACAAGCCACATCAGCCTGCCCACATTCATCGCACGCACACACCCATTTCTAAAAGAGGCATCCCTCTACGGTTGGGAGGATATCGAGTGGGGAATGCGCCTACGAGACGCTGATGTGCAGCTCTACTACGAACCGGATGCGCAGGCTTTGCACCATCATCACATAACCTTGGAGCAGTCCCTTGCCCGCATGGAAACCCTTGGAGCATCCGCCGTCAGCATGAAACGTCTCGTCTCGCGATTCGACCGCTTGCCGGAGGGCTGGAAGAAATTCACCTATGCCATCGGCGCGCTACTGCCGACCATGGCAGGTACCCATCGGAGAGCTTTTCTACGAGGAATGCGCAGCGCTCAATAAACGATTTTGATGATTCACCGAAAGATATTCCCCCGAGAAGGAGTATCGTGTAGTCGCATATTTTCCCACACGCCCATGACAACAGAATGCACGCCGCAGGAGGGGAACGATGACAGCTTTTACGTGAGTGCTGAATTCGAGCCCCCTGCCGGAGAGGTATGAGAGAATAACGAGGCTGCGGAGCAGGTAATTTGGAAACAGCCGCTGGATATTGTAAGTGATGCCAAGGCAACGTGGGCGGGCAACGGCTTTGCCACAGACACTGCCCGTGGCGTGATCGGGAGTGGAAGTGTTATCGCTGAAATCCTGAGAGAAAGTCCCCTGAGCCCTCAGGATCATGCAACCCTGATGATCAATGCATTGCAAACACGCAAATGGCGGGCCTTGGTCGTTACCATAGCGGGGCCCCATGGGTATTCGCAGGCGATTGTGCTGTAATCTCTTTAGATAGGCGACCGGTGCGGATCCATTTTCCATTTCCAATTTTCCATTTTCCACTAAGCTCGTAAGCCCATGCTTCGACGGATGGATCTGCTGCTCTTCGGCGTGACCATCGCCCTCACGCTCTTCGGACTCGCGATGATCGCGAGTGTGAGCGTATTCGAGAGCTACCAAATTACACAGCGCCTCACAGGACAAGGATTACTCGACGGCGCGAGTAACTCCTTCTACCTCTGGCGCAGTTTCCGACATGTTCTCCTTGGTTTTGTGATTATGGGAGGAACCATGATCCTTCCCTACCACATGTGGGAGAAGCTCGCGCTCCCTGTTTTCATCGCAACATTCTTCTTGCTCCTCGCTGTGTTCATCCCGGGGCTGCGCGCAGAGTACGGAACGGCACGCAGTTGGCTGCGCGTCGGGTTCATTTCCTTGCAACCATCGGAATTCATGAAGCTTGCGCTCATTTTTTATCTCGCCGTGTGGCTGCAAAAACGTGAGCAGCTTGTCGGAACATTCAAAGAGGGATTCGTCCCCTTCGCTATCCTCTTAATGGTAAGCACCATGCTCGTCGCACTGCAGCCGGATCTCGGCTCATTCCTCGTTCTGCTGTCCATTGCGGTTATTATGTTCTTCATCGCCGGAGGAAACATTTTTCATGTGCTACTCGGCTCGACACTCGCCTCTGTTCTCGGGCTTCCGATCATCTTAAGCCAAGAATACATCCGTAACCGCTTTCAGGCGTTCTTCAGCCCTGACAATATCGCTATCGCGGAGACAATTGGGTTCCAAATTAAACAGGCTCTCATCGCAGTGGGGAGCGGCGGAATTTTCGGAGTGGGATACGGGAAGTCCGTGCAGAAGTTCGGCTATTTACCTGAAGTGCAGGCAGATACGATCTTCGCTGCAATGGCGGAGGAGCTTGGATTTTTACGGCTCCTCATCATCCTGACGATGTACACAATCTTTATTGTCCGCGGATATCGGATCGCTCGTGAGGCCCCGGATCGCTTCGGTTTCATGGTAGCAACAGGCATCACGACGTGGATCGGCTTCCAGACACTTATCAACATTGCTGTAAATCTCTCCCTCTTTCCTCTGACAGGCATTACTCTCCCCTTCATTAGTTATGGAGGCTCCTCCCTCATCGCACTCCTGGCAGGAGTAGGGATCCTCCTCAATATTTCCATGCACTCTACGCACGAAGCGGCCATTGCACGCCGCTCACACAGCAAGTTGAAGTTCCCTTTCTTCGGTGCCCGCCCTTCCCAAATGTAAATGGCATTGCTGCTCTTCGTCGGCGGCGGTTCTATCGGACACATCGCCCCCGCGGTGGCTGTAGCCCGGGCACTGACGAATTTGAATCCCTTGTCCACTATTCATTTCGTCTGCTCTCGAAATGGGGAGGATGAAACCTTTCTTATGAAGGAGGGCATTCATCCCACTTGTCTCGACGCCCCCCGCCTCTCCTTACGTTTCCCGTGGAGATTCTTCCATGCGTACCGCCGCTCTCTCGTGCTTCTCGAAACCCTCCACCCACAAGCGATATTCTCGAAGGGGGGATACGTGAGTCTCCCCGTGTGTTTCGCCGCCCACAGCATGGGAATCCCTATTGTTCTGCATGAGTCGGATGTGGTAAGTGGATATGCCAATTGGCTTGTCGGACACTGGGCGACGGACATCTGTCTCGGCTTTCCGGATGCCGCCAAGCACAAAGCACAGGTACACATCACCGGTAATCCGATACGGCCCGGCGTCGATGCAGGAAAGAGAGCCGATGGGCTGCTTCTGACAGGTCTCTCGGGCAATCGCCCGATTCTACTCATCATGGGCGGTAGCCAAGGCGCAGAAACACTCAATGCATTCGTTCGAACCCATTTCAATGAACTCCTGACATTCTGCGACATTATCCATCTCACAGGTCATGGCAAGGCAGGAGTACAAGGACAGAGAAGCGGATATTGGACACGCGCATTCGCTCACGAGGAAATCCGTCACCTTTATGCAGCCTCCGCATTCTCTCTCAGTCGAGCAGGGGCGAGTGCAATCGCGGAACTCAGTGCAAATGGTATCCCCTCCGTCCTTGTCCCCCTTCGCGGGGCAGCACATGATCATCAGTATGCAAATGCGCTCAAGGCGGAAGGATCTGGCGGCTGTACGGTCATCCAACAAAGAGATATGGAGAAAGTCCTTTTACCAACTCTCCGTTCCCTCGCACAGGATTCCGTGTTGCGCCAGACTATGGGAGTCAAGATGCGATCACTCTCACATCCCGACGCCGCTTTACAAATCGCAAAAGTCATTGCTCGCCATCTTGCGCCGGGCGAATAACATCACTACCGTGTCTGCGCTCTACCGCCTATGTACAAATTTCTCATTCCCCTTTTCGCTTTAGCTATTTTGATCGGGTGCACGCCCCAAAATCCGCAAGCGACTCCGCCGCCTGCCAATGGTTCCCAGCAATCCTCTGTGACATTCAATGGTGAAATGCTTACCGGCAAGCACATGGTTGTCCTCAAAACATCGGAGGGCGATATCACGATTGAACTCGACGCGGACAGCGCCCCCAAAACCGTCACGAACTTCGTAGCGCTCTCAGAGGCTGGCTATTACGACGGTCTGACATTCCATCGCGTGATTCCTGATTTTATGATTCAGGGCGGCGACCCGAACGGGAATGGTACGGGTGGCGAGAGTATCTTCGGTGGAGAGTTTGAAGATGAAATCGTCGGCAACAATCTCCCAATGGACAGAGGAGTCATCGCCATGGCAAACAGCGGCCCGAATACGAATGGCAGTCAGTTTTTCATCGTCCAGAAGGAAGGTGGCACCCCGTGGCTCACGGGTCATCACACTGTTTTTGGTCATGTGACGAAGGGTATGGATGTCGTCGATGCGATTGTTTCCGTTCCCCGCAATCCTTCCGACAAGCCTCTCGAGCCGGTGACATTCACAATGGAGGTAGTGAAGTGAATGGAAAATTGAAAATGCAGAATGCAAAAAGCGGGTAGAATGCGTGCAGAGTCTTCCCATTTTCTCTTTTGCCTTTCCCATCCGCTTGATGCGCACTCGTTTCGCCCCCTCGCCTACCGGATATCTTCATGTTGGGGGATTACGCACAGCGCTCTCTGCCTACCTGCTTGCCAAGCAATCGAAAGGAACATTCATCGTTCGCATCGAAGATACCGATCGTGAGCGCTCCGTCCCGGATGCCGTCGAAAACATGCTTACGGCTCTCCACTGGGCCGGTATCCACCCAGATGAAGGAGTGATGCTGGAGAAAGGTCTGATCACGCAAAAGGGTACACGCGGTCCATACATCCAATCTGAAAGACTCGCGCTCTATCGACACCACGCCCAGGAACTCCTGAAGAGCGGCCATGCCTACGTTTGTTTTTGCTCGCCGAAGCGCCTTGAGAAGATGCGTACGGAGCAGGAAGCACGCAAGCAGGCCCCCATGTACGACCGTACATGTATAAAACTGAAGGACGAAGAGGTGCAACGTCGCATCACTTCCGGAGAACCTCACGTGCTTCGATTGAAAGTTCCCCGAAATGAAATAATCGCCTACGAAGACGAGATCCGCGGGCCTATGTCCTTCCAAGGGCATACGATCGACGACCAAGTGCTCCTCAAGAGCGACGGCTTCCCGACGTATCACCTCGCACACGTCGTCGATGATCACTTCATGGACATCTCTGTCGTCATTCGCGGCGAGGAGTGGCTGAGCTCCACTCCGAAACACCTGCTCCTCTTCCAGTATCTCGGCTGGAAACCGCCGCGCTACGCGCACGTGCCGCTCCTGCTGAATAAAGATCGCACGAAGCTGAGCAAGCGTCAGAGTGCCGTCTCGGTCGAGGAATACGTCCAGAAAGGCTACCTCCCGGAAGCATTTGTGAACTTCATCGCGCTGCTTGGGTGGAATCCCGGCACGACCCAGGAAATCTTCACTCTTGAAGATCTCATCGAAGCATTCTCTCTTGATCGCATGCAAAAGGCGGGGGCGATCTTCGACACTGAAAAGCTTGATTGGCTGCAAGGACAGTGGATTCGCAGGCTCCCTGCCGCCGAGTTTGCGAAGAGAGTCCTCCCCGTCGTCGCAGAGAAATATCCTCCCGCCTCCCGGGATAAGGATTTCACAGCGAAAACGAGGCTCATTCAGGAACGCGTGACCTTCTTCTCCGAGGCTCCTGCGCTCCTGAGTTTCTTCTACGAAGAGCCGACCCCTTCCGTCGACCTACTGGCAAACGCCAAGCAGAAAGTATCACATGAGATCCTTCCGAAGATTCTTGAAGAGCTCTCGAACACGCTCGACGGTGTCCTCACGGATGAATGGACCGAGAGTGTCCTCTCGGAGACATTGAAAAAGCTCGCAGAAGGAAACGGTTGGAAGATCGGCCAGGTCCTCTGGCCGTTGAGAGCCGCTCTCACGGGCCTGCCTTACAGCCCCGGCGCTTATGAAGTGGCCGCGGCGCTCGGGAAAGACGTGACGATTGCACGGCTGGAGGCGGCGAGGCGGTTGATAACACAATGAATCGGCAATCTGGCGCTTCAGAGCCTCCCGTCCTACACTCCTCCTATGACGCTCCTCTCTCCTGATATCGAAGTCACCCTCAAAACCGAGAACACCCGCGCCGTGATCGAAGGCAAGACTGCGGTGTCTTTCCGCACATTCGTCATGCTCATCCTCCAACGTAAGATCCTCCCGCTCTTCAAGCAGTGGGGCGAGACCCCCATCATCATCCATAGCGAGCTCCTTACGTCCATCGCCAGCGCCGCGCAGGATTCGCAGGAAAATCGCACGCATCTGATCCTCGTAACACTCGGCGTCGGTACGCTCTTCGGCGTCTTCTGCTTCGCCGTCGTGCAGCTTGCTCTCCAGCCGTTCTACGGAACGCTCGGCAGGACGGAGCTCTTTATCGTCGCAGGGGGCCTTCTTTTCCTTTCCCTGCTTGCCAGCATCCTCACACGCGTTCATCGGGGTTCGCGTGGCCAAAAAGTCGCTGACAGTATGGAGAAGATTGCACATTTGCTGTCAAAATAAGACTTGCTATGAACGTGAAGGAACATGAGTCGCTTAAGTTGAAGACGACGATGCATATCGGCGGCTCCGCGCGGTACTACGCAGAGCTCAAGACGAAGAGTGATGTGGAAGAAGCGTGGCAATTCGCACGGAAGAAGAAGGTACCGCTCCTCGTTCTCGGCGCTGGATCGAACACCATCTTCGCAGACTCTCTGATCAACGCATTGGTTGTGCGCATTGTGGCGGATCATCTGTCCGTCGACGGCAACCGGGTGGAAGTGGAAGTTGGTCGGTCGGTCGGGTATATCGTGAATGCTCTCGCGCAGCACGATCTGGATCTTTCCGCGCTCACGGGGATTCCCGGAACACTCGGCGGCGCTCTCTTCGGCAATGCGGGTCAGGGGCCGAAAGGTTTTTGGATCGGCCACTTCGTTGAATCCGTCACGGCTTTTCTCGATGGTTCGTGGCGCACATTTCCGAAGGAGGAATGTGCGTTCAGCTACCGTGACAGTGTCTTCAAGTACAGTCCATCTCCCATTATTCTTTGGAGCGCGCACCTTGCCCCTCCATCCCGCCCGCAGGAGGAGATAACTCAAGAAATCCGCTCTCTCCTTACGAAACGCCAGGGAACGCAGCCCTTCAGGATGACTGCGGGATCATGCTTCAAGGCTCTGTCAGACGGAACACCGGCATGGCAGATCATCGATCAGGCACAGTTGCGCGGTTTTCGGGTGGGTGGGGTGGAGACGAGTCCGAAGCATGCAAACTTCCTCGTCAATACTGGCGACGCCACATACGCAGATGCCTTTAATCTCGTACAAATCATCCGCAGGAAAACGGGTGCGCCTCTGGAATTGGAGATGCGGTTGATCGACGAGACCGGCCGAGTACTCACATGAACGGAATTATTGGCTTGGGCATCCGTGTCGTGATAGACCATGTGTATGCGGAGTTACGCGAGAGAAAAACCATCGATGCTCTCACGGCATCCCCCTGAGGGAAAAGACAGAGAAACCCCATCCCCCATCACGCAACAGGCTATTCAGGAAGCTCTCAAACGCCGCCACGACCTGTTTCTCCAACAAACAAAACACTGCATCTCTCCGGAGAAGAGGAACTCAGCCCGCTGAGTGAACGCGGTCATTTCTCCTATAGTATCTCTGTTCTCCGTAGCCGGGGTTCATGAACCCCGGCTACGGAAGTACGAGGGAACTTTAAAACGGCAAATCCTCCACCTTGATCTCCGATGCATACTGTACGGCGGGGATAGTATCTGCCGGGGCTTCATCATGCACGACTGCGGATTCATCTTCCTGCCGGGAACGTGGAGCGGCATCCGCCTGGACGGATTCGAGTGCCGCCGGATTGGCGACCCCAAGCAGAGAGACAGACTCGGCGATGATTTCGGTAGTTGTGCGTTTGGAACCCTGCTGCGTCTCCCAACTTCTGGTCTGCACCCTGCCGGAGACATGGAGGCGCTGACCTTTCTTTACTGCGGAGGCAACTTCCTGCGCGAGGGCACCCCAAATGACGACATTGTGGAACTCCGTGCGCTCGCGATCGGCCCCCGTTGCTTTCTCACGCCATCGTTCATTGGTCGCCACACCGAGCGTGAGCACCTGCTGCCCGTTCGTTGTCGTACGGATTTCCGGATCCTTCGTCACATTGCCGATGACATCAGCGCGATTGAGGAGAGCGAGCAGAGAGGATGCATTCTTCGGTGCCGGTCGTTGGCCGTCCTTCGGATCGAGGAGAATCATGTCGAGTGCGACGATCTTGGTTTTACTACGTTTCTCTTTGGTTTTCTCGTCTTCCCAACTATCCGTCTGGAGTCGGCCGGAAACGAACACCTGCGATCCAGGCTTTATATATTGGCCTGCTACTTCCGCCATGGGACCCCACAGTGTGACGACGTGGAATCCTTTGCCTGTAAGCGCCTCGCCCTGAGGAGACTTGAAACCGTACGGTACGACAAGATTCAGGTCGACAACACTCGCTCCGCCGGGCGTTGTACGTACCTGCAATGGCTGTGTTTGATAGCCGATGATATGCACGCGATTGAGAGAGAACATAGAAGAGGGGGAATGGAAGTAGAGGAGGTCCGATCGTTGCGTGCCGATGGCGAACCGTGGACGATCGTCCACCACTTGCGGTTGTGGGTCAACTGATTGAAATTGCATGAATGGATATTTTATAGCGCACTATCTTTCGAAGAGTAATGAGTACATAAGAGCTCGTGAGTCAACCGCTGTTGAACCGCATTATGACGGGCTTCAAGGTACACTGAGCGCCGATGTTTGAGGGAAGCGCACCCTATCGGATGGCCACTCTTATGAGAGTTCCCTCTTTGCTGATTGTCTTTTCGGCGTTTTCTCTCGGAACTCAATCCGTCTGGGCGGCAGCGTACAACATCCCCAATGAAAAACCGGGCGACTTCGATGCCATCAAGACTGTCATTGAACAAGAAATCCCGGAAGACCTGAAGAAGGCGCAGTGTGGCGGATGGGACTTCGAGGATTCCGTGAATGGCAAGTTCGCCAATGTCTCGGGGGTACCCGGCCGTACGGGCAACTCTTTGGGGAATCCCCGTTCCGGGATGGCCGCACGCGCAGAGGGCTCTGGCTCTCTTATGAGCATCAAAGATATTTCCTCCGTTTGCGGGTTCCGGTCTTCCTGCCGTCCCGGGGAGCCATCTTTCTACAAATACTTTCCGTGTCAGCGGCCGCTGGGAAACATCGCCACTCCTCAGTGTGATGATGATCCGCCCAATAACCCGCAACCGCCGGGGCGGGGGGAAATCGAATTCAGTTGCGGAGGCGGGCAGATGCCGTCGAATGGGAGCGTCTGCGGCTCCCTTGATACGACCGGCGGCCTCTGCGGATACCTCAACACGCACTGGATCTACGGATACTACGAAAAGAGCGAAACCCTGACGGGCGGTTGCTCGGATGCTCTCGGCGTCTGGCACTCGGCCTCTTGCTCAGTCACACGATACCACGAAGAACCATGCACGAAATGCCAGGATGAAATTCAACCGGCATACGAGGATTACATCCTCGCCGACACCCGCGAATGCTGCACCCACCAGAGTATGAATGGAACGATTTACGGACCCGAGAGCGGCGCGGGGGATACGTCAGGGGACACCGTAATGCTCCTCAAGAACTGTGAAACCTGCAACGGAGCGAACTGCGAAGTACAGGAGAAGCCACGCAAGCAGTTCTACCCACCGTGGGGAAATGAAGTGAAAGCCTGCAAGGATGCATGCAAGGCCGCAGGCTGCAGTGCTAACTGCATCTCCGTCTCGAAAGGCCCATCGAAACGCGGTCAAGCCTACCGATCGTTCTACCGTCACTACACCGCGAGTTACACTCGCGACAAAGTGAAATCGAAGTACGTCTCCAGCGATGACGCGGACAAAACGGACATTCCCGTCTCCTGTTACAGCCTCTTCGATACGGACTACACGGATTTTCTCACGACGAAAGCGGCTAATTTCAACAAGAACTGCGTCATCGCCGCCTACTACTCTGGTGACCGCAACTTCTGGAAAATGGACAAGACGCAGAAAGGGAAAGGTGAGTACGGCTCTTCCCACTCCGATGGGCCCGCCACCCATCGCACAGCGAGCGACCCCGATAACCTTTGGGATACGGGAATATCCAATGCCTTCTCTCTCACAAACGGAGAGGTAATGAAGGATAAGTACAACGACGATCTCACTCTCGCCCTCTATCAGCCTTCCGATCCGGTGGAACTTCTGTCCCTGCCGCAAATTGATCCGAAGCATATGCTCTCCACCGGAGCTCTGCTACGAGCATTTGATGACACGGTTTCCACGGACCGCGGGACCAAGCGCACCATCACAGAGTGGTGGCAGCAGCAGGAAACGCAGATGCACGTGCTCCTCACTCCTCCTGTCGTTCGCATCCTCCTTCCTCCCACATGGTCCGTAGGCCTTGATATTCTCGACCCGTTCTTCACCCCCAAGCGTATTTCCCCTTCCGTTACGGATCCGCGTCTCGAAGCCATCGAAGTGCAACTTGAAGCGCGTCCGGACCTCCTCGATGAAGTGAAACTCTTTCTGAAGTATTCACTCCTGCCCACTATCGAACAGGAGCCGCTCCCTGTCACTGTCCCCATGGGATCCGCAACGGAGTTCCGTGCATACGCAGAGGGATGGCGTGAATGGATTAAAATGCAGCAAAATCTCGGTTCGAGTGAGGATATCATCGGCGCACAGAAGCTGGTGAATCGGCTGGAAGAGTATGCACTCGCCATCACCGAGACGCGCAAACTCCGCTCAGAACTCGCACAGATGCTCGGTCAGCTCTTTGAGCATGAGAAGAAGATTGCCTCACAAATCAGTGAGTGGCTTTCTGACAAGGTTCTGAGTGACTTCGAAAGATTCCAGGGGCAGCTCACAACGTTTGCAACTATCCGCAAAAACTGGGAGAAGATCCAGGATCGCTACCGTCAGATCCACGATGAACAATGTATGCCCTGGTGCCACTCCGAACGATTCACCGTTCCAATTTACTCCCTCCTGGACCCCTGGCTTCCGAACCGACCCGGCCTCGATGCTGCCGACCTTCCGAAGCTCTCTGTCCCTCGTCTTGCAGATGCATCTTTTGATTTTACAATGCTACGACTCCACACGGGCTCCCTCAAGCTCCCCGTACTCCGACCGATCCAGCTCAAGTTGAAAACCGAGTTGCTGCTTCCTCCCTTTCCCCACGCGAAGAATGTCTCAGTCCCCATTCTCCCCCCTCTTCCCGAAACTCCGAGCATCGTAGATGATGCAGAAGCCTTCTTCCCCAAGATAGAAACAGGCGCTCCTCCACCTTCCATCACCTTCAATACTATTGATAGTGATGAGCTTTCAAAGATTCAGGCAACAATGGCGAAAATCAAAACCTCCATCACAAACATGGGGAAGGAGTACAACCTCTTTTGGAAAAGCATGACGATTGGCGATCCGGAGGACGGAGAACCATTCAAAGCACTCACAGAGCAGGATTGCTATACGCGACACAGCGAAACATGTGTCCACACGGAGTTCGATCTCCGCGAGCGGATCGCCCGCTTCGGTTCACGTCCGGCTATCCTGTTGAAAGAGGATCTTGCGAGTCTTGGAAAGTTCCGCCTGAATCCCGGCCATCTGGATACAGCCGGAACAGCAGTGGGATTTGGTGCAGATTCGTGCGCTGGCAAAGACTGGGCTTGCCAAATCTTAAACGAGACCGACACTTTTCCGCGCAGCGGATGGTCCGTAAGCTGGTCTGGAATCGTCGTTCCCCCCGATTCCGATTTTTGTTCCGATCCCGCTTCCGATGATCCGATAGAACAAGCCCGTGTCTGCCTGCTGCGTTCCACGGCGTGCAAAAAAGGTTCATCGAGCTCCGCCTTCCCCTATGAGCAAGGGTGCAATGACATCATCCCGTCGTTTGCCGTTCCCTCCCCCTCTCCGCTCATCCCCATCCCTACAGACGGTTCGAGTTCATCCTTCTCAGGTACATGACGCAACGCATCGCTCTTGCAGGCTCTCTTCTCGTCACTCTTTTGGGGCTGACATCAGCCGTTTATGCTACTGCCGCTCCCGTAACGGGAGCCGACGCCTGTCGAGCGGTGGTAGACGCCACCCTCTTCCATGAAGAACGCATCTATCGCACCACTCTTTTTGGACGTCCCAAAGCCAAAGATGCAGCTATCGGCGAAGTGTGGTTCGATCAGAGTGGCATCGCCTGGTACAAGGTAGAGGACACCACATGGCAGAATCTTTCTGCAGACACGTGGACAACGCAAGATAACGACACTATGGACGCATCTGCTGAACAGGATCTTGTGAGTGCCACTTCCTTCCCTCGCCGTGGCATTTTCGCAACAAAGGGCGTACTTACCTCACGTCTCATTCCCGCTCTCACTGTAAGTTTCCGGGCACTGCAGTGTCGTACGGAACAGGTTTGCAGACTGGCACAGAAATCGATTGGCGTTCCTTCGGACAGTGCCCCACAGGAAGTGACCATCTCTGTCCCTGGCTGCATTCCTGTTCCCACCAAAACGTTCGCCCCCTGCCAAATGGCGAATAAGCAGGAAATGCGTCAAGAGGTGGATGTCTATACGTACTGCACGTCGGCAGCTAGAGAAATGCTCCAGCAGGAAGAGGAGACGCTGAAGATGCTCGTTGAGTACGATGCCTCGTACCGGTCTCTCCTGCAATTTTCAGGTGTCTTCGATGAATTCCTCGAAGAGTTCCGCTGGACGCTTGCGGGCAATATCCGCTCCGCATCCCAAATCCTCGGTTGGCTCCAACGTATTCCTTGCTTCCTCTCCAGTTGCGAGGAGCTTCCACCGGATTTTGACACCAATCTGCCCGGTCCGAGAGACGAGGATCCTGCATCCTCCGCTTCCTCAGCCGCGTCATCTGCTGCCTCTTCTGCGCATTCATAAATCATGATTCCCTCTCGCTTCTCTTTCGGCCTTCGTTCCCGTCTCTGGGCCCTGTCGCTCATGATCGGATTGACGATCATTGGAGGATCGGTTGCCTACGCATCCAGAAGTGCCACTGCACTGCCGGTTCTTGCTGCGTGTACCCGCTTTGAAGGAGAACTCTTCAAGGACATTGATTTCAAGTCTTTGCACGATACTCCAAAACTCAATACGGCAAATGTATTGGATGAGTGGTCCAACTCCTACCATTCTACCGTCAGCAAGATAATTGAAGAGGACTTGGGGGAACTCGTTTTAGACAGCAGTCCACTTCGTTCTCCAAGCCGTTCCCCACGCTGCACAGCTACAAACTATGCCGGTTTTCTCACGCCGCGCTCGGAACTCAAATCCCTCGCTAAGAAGCTTCCCTCTTGGAAAAACTCGACCAACCTTTCCCGCTTGAACCAGCTCGACATGGGAACAGTCCTCCTTGAATACCTGCGTATGTACGAGTGCGCACTCGTCGAACGCCTCAATCTGTTGCCAGCCTATATCCTGCGACAAGAAGCCTACCGCCAATGGGTACTCTTCGGCCTATCTGTTCCAAAAGTCGTCATCGAGATCCCGATCCTCGGAGGCATGGATGACGATGAACGCTTTAGAATTCGAAAAGAACTGGTAACCGCACGGGCAGCTCTCCTCAAAACACTGACCTTTGTAAGCGGCTACAACCGCTTGCAACCGATCGATATGGAATTGATTTGTGTGCAGCGCGCTTCCCTCGACATCCGCAATGGCCTGGCTCTCGCGGCTGACGCCGCCTCTTGTTTACCGCGCGTCTGGAATGCCAAAGAACCTCTCCGTGACTTCGAGAACGAATGATGAGATATCTCCTTCCCTCCGCCGGCATCGCCCTCATGCTGCTGCCCGCGACCGCGACAGCAAAGCCTCTCTATGAAACGATACGGGGGACCGTCCAGTGGGAATACGATTCCCCGCAAGAGACGGTGAAAGCTTTTCTTGCAAAAGCCTTCGTCGCGAATCCAAGTCTTAGCCCGGATGATATCGCCACCTCAAATGATTCCACATCATTCCGATCGAGCGTGTGTAGTTCCCGAAAACTGGACGATGAATCCTGCGAGCAGCTGCGTAAAGAGATCCGTGCTGCCGTGCTCCGTGAGGAGCGCGTGCGTGCCCTGGGCCGCGATCTCCAGCTCATTGCAGGCGGCTATGAGATGCCAATTGGCGACCACCCGAGCCGTATCCTTTCTATCTTTCCGAAGTTTCAGAGCATTGTCCGCGTCTGGCAATCAAGCAATGACTGGCTAAGTACTCCCATTGCAGAACGTCGCATGCGTGCCGGACCGGCCTTCACTGATCTCGCCAAGAGTGAACTGAAAACTCTCCAAGAGCACCTCGACAAACTGAATGATAATGACTCCAACCAGCCAGAACACCTTACGGCTGCTGTCTGGCGCTATCAATTTGGTCTCTTCGGACTCGTCAATCGGGAAGGAACATGCGATCCCGCCATGGAGAAAGGGGACGGGACGGAACTGCAATATCAGCACGCCCGCTGGTGCACGATCGAAGAGGATCTGCAGAAAATCTTTCAGAAAGTGCGTGCTTCTCTGACATTCGATCCTCCCCTCGGCTTCGGTGAAATCGTTCTCCTCCCGCCATGGCGATCAGATAAGGGGATCATCCTCTGGATGTTCGCAAGCAAAAATCCCTTTGAGGAGGATATCGGTCTCGAGTGGGAGCTCCCCGTGGAACCGATACTCCCGTCTCTCGATTGCTCTGCAAGCACACCTGCCGAAGGAAACACCGTATGCATCCGACAGGGGATTTTCGGCGGTACATACCCACTCCCCCCTTCGGAACCATCAAGCACGGATACTCTGGGGGCAGAATTGTGTGCCCTCCCATTCTCCGCGGAAGGCTACCTTTGCCGACCGCTTGATACCCAACGCTGTCCCGCAAACGAAAGTAGCTCTTCGTCGTCGTCTCTTTCCGAAGAGAAAAAGAATGCTATTTCTCTCACTCACTGTAACAGTCAAAATATAGCAGCTGGTTTCCGCGTGGCGCACACCGAATCGGGACCGAATGCATGCATGATCGGTGGCTGGAGATCCGATCCTCCACTGATTGATAACAAGCCGGTAAAGGACACTACGAAACGTGATGAGAAGATCACGACGCCGTTTGATTGCGGCAACTGTGCTGTGGACATCTATTGCAATGGAGCTGGTGAGCCTGAGCAAAACTGTTCGGAGGATTATGCCGTGACGTATCCGAAAGATCGGAATGGTGTGATCCCTATCTGCCTCCCCGCAGGGGGAGAGAGTGCCAATGTCACCTACTTACTGCTTCATGAGCTCATCCATGCACAACAATGGTGTGAAGGGGCATCGACGTACTCAAATTTGAAAGACTGTTGCGCAACAGAAAAGCCCGCATACCTTGCTCAATGTAATGCAATCGCTGAAGACGGCAACTTCGCGGGGACGGACATCACAATCGAACACTGCGCAAATATTCTCGTAAACTTCAGCTGCGAACGCTTCGGTGGATTCTGCACAAAAGGCACACCGGCAAATGCCACAGAGCGTGAGCAGTGGCTGCAGGAGCTTCAAAATGAGACCAAGAAAATCTTTGAAGCGAGCAAGCAAAATATCGCCGGGCTCCCCACAAAATGTGAAGACGTTGTCAATAATATGGATGCGCGCGTGCGCTCCATTATCAATTCGCTTCCACATGCTTGCTCACCTGCGTGCAAAGCGCGCTACGAAAACACGATTGGTAACAATGTTTGCTATGTGGCGCAATGCATTGAGATGTCCCTGGAAAATCAGCGCATCCTTCCCGGACGCATGACGTTCACCGGTGGCGACGAGGCTTTCCCCTGGGATGCAAAAACGGCGGCAGATCCACTCATCGGCGATGTTCTCACGATCCCCCCGCTCCCCGAGACATCCTTCCCGGCTTATCGTCCTGCCCAGCTCGCCGCCGATCTCGATCTCGCACTCTGTCAGCAGAATGGCCAACCGTTGCTCTTTCCACCAAGCCGCTGTGATTTCAATACGAATAAACAGTTGGGGCTCGCTCCGGAATCGTATTTCCAACTCGGCTTTGGGATCACCGATCAGGTGGCCCAACGTGCTGAATCCACTTTGGGCTTGCGCACTCTCGGACAGGCCGTCGGTCGCCGCATCGGCGCCCGTTTGCTCGCTGATTATCTCACGCACGCAGGGGAGGCCTTCCGTGAGCTCATAGGAGACGCCAACCTGCTCACCGGGAAGATCGGTAAGATCAAATTCCCCAAAGAAATGTGCCCCCGTTACAACGGCTCATGATCTTCCACCATCCGCCTGTCGGCCGCCCCCTTCTCTTCTTGACTGCTATCCTGCTGATGTGGTCCATCTTGGGAAGGACTCCCGTTTTGGCTGCCTCTCGCTACGAATGTAATGGAGGAACGATTCCCGCTATCGAAGAACTCCTGGATTCCCTCGAGCCGATCTCTGACCATTTCGTCGGTGCAGTGCTTGAGCGGGCGCAGGCGGGCATCGATAGAGCAATGATGCTCCCAAGAACCACAGGCTGGTACTCCTTCTGGCATTGGCTGGAGACAGCTTTTACCCCTGTCGCAATGATTGCTGACACAAAAATCCGCATCACAGCCCAGGAGCGCGATCTCATTGAAGTCACTCCCTGTCTGGAGATCGATCTCGCCATCCTCGAGGCGAAAATGGGGCAAGTACAATGTAAAATTGAACAGGCCTTTGATGAGAAACAGTTGACTGCTATTGGTCTGCTTTCGCGTGTGCTCTACTTCCTGAATGATGAATATCAGAAACTCGTGGAGCACGGTAACGACAACACCTATGTCGATGCTGAATGGTGGCAACGGCGCATCTTCGACCCAACTGAATGGTGCTGCATCGCAAACACGAAAAATGCACAAGGGGAACTGTGTGATCCTGATGATGCCTGTCCTGAAGTGAAGACATGCCCGTTTCACTCCGACTACCTGCCACCCTCGACCGTGGGAAGCGGTACCACGTCGAACCCGATCGCCGTTGGTTATGGATGCGACTTAAGTGTCCTCTCCCGATACGCCGGCCTTGGCTTAAGCGATTCAACGATTGATGAAGCAGTGGACGCGGAAACAACTGCCCTTGAAAAGTTAACTGAAGACCGTGACAAAATGATCGAGGACTCCGAACAGTTAAAAACCCGCATCATGAAACTGGAAAAATTCATGGGTCGCTCGCTTCCTGCCGAATCCGCATGGTACGGTCAGGCGAAAAGTGACAAGCGTGTGCATCGTATACGTCTGGGCTGTGCGGTCTCCGACGGATGGAATGCGGACAACCAGCCGGCAGAAGAGGACTGGCCGCCCAAGTGGCCCGCAGGAGCAGCGAAATGGGAACTCACCGGCCCGTTCTCTTTTGACTTTAACGATCAGAAATTGCTGCGGGAATATCTCCAATTGCGTGACGACTGGGGACAACAGCGTCCTTACCCCGACCAATACAAGTTCCCTGAAGAATTTTTGCCGGACCGTCCGGAAAAATATAGGGAAGCGCTCAACGACCCGCAGAGGAATGACTTCTTTGTTGGTTGGATCAACCGTCTTGCACGCGCGGTGACGAAGAAGTGGGATCGTGTGCAGGAACGCGAAGAGGGCACTATGGTACCCATCGCATCGGAAGCACTGGAGCTCGTCATGGCACAACTGTCCCCTCTCCGCTCGACCGTAAGTGAATTCTCAAAAAACGGTAACTCTCTCGATAAGGGGGTACGGAACTTTACGCGGGGTCTTGCATACTGGCTCCGGAGATCATGTCTTACGCGTCCATGCAATGCCCGATTGGAACGCGTGCTTAAGATCGATCTCACCAATGACTGTTTCCCATACACAAACGGGCAATTCGTCGGCCGCACTGATCTGGTTGAGAAGTGTACGACGAGCGCCAAACTGTGAGACCAACTTGTTTCGAGATGCCCCCATGAGTTATGACTACCGGCAGAGCCGGTAGCATGGGGAAAAGCCCCCGGAAGGGGCTTGTCAGAACTGAGAGAGTTATCCGGGAAGCTGGCGCGCCACTGCCTGTCCTGAGCCTGTCGAAGGGTTTGGGCGCCACCGATGTCTCACCGGCAAAGCCGGTGGATTACGAAGGGATTTTTTATTCCAGAAGCTCTTTGACAAGCGCAATAATCTTGGCGACTTCAGCACGATTGATCGGTTCGTCGGGGCGGAAAGTGTTCAGAGGATTTCCAGATGCATCCATATCGCCGGAGACGAGCCCGTAGGTGGTCGCTACAACGATTGCAGGTGCGTAAGGATGATCATTTGACAGGTCACTGAAGGAACTTTTTGCTTTGGCTCCCGTTGGAATCCCCACCGTCTCCAGAATCGTCTGAATCACCGCCCCGCGGGTGGCGGGCCTGTTCGTGTCGAGGGAGGGAGCAAAGACCGAGAGCTGCAGGGCTTCGGCCTTGGCGACGTAGGCCGCTGCCCACGTTCCTTGCGCAGACTTGTTGCGCGGGGGCGGCAGACCCCTGAGGTCGAAGGCTTCATCAGAAGCTTGCATCGCCATCTTGAGCACCTCGGCGTACGTGACGGGGTTCGTCACGCCGAATTCACCCTTGGGTTTGCCCGTTTCATCCTCGTAGCCCGTGGCGATCTTCTCCTCCACGACGTAACTGACGTACGGCGCGTACCACTCGTCGAGGGAGACATCGGCGAAGATCACAGGGGTATCCCCAACAACGGCATAGAGCTTCCCGCGCCGGGCGGCAGTGACGGCGAGGGGGGAGGTAGCCCTCTTCAGGTTTTCCTGTGCACTGCGTTTCGCGAGCTGCTCTTTCCGTCTTTCCGCGTTCTTCTGTTGCTCCTCCTCGAGAGCCTGTCGTTCCGCCTCCAGAGCGGTTTGTCGTTCCGTAAGTCGTTGTTCCTCGAACGCGAGAGCCCTCGCGTAGCGTTCCTCGCGGTGTAAGGCATACTTCTTCTGCAATTCCTCCTGATCCTTTTCGCTCTGAGCAACAGCGGCTTCATGTTCCGTGATCCGCTGGGCGATGCGGACTTCCCGCTCCTGTGCGGCACGTTCTTCCCGTTCCTCTTCCTCGTTTGCAGCCAGCAACTGTTGCTCCGTACGCCACTCCCCCTCTGCCAGGCGATCTTCCCTGTGCTTGCGGTTTGTCTCTTGTTCTTGCGCCAGCTCCTCCTGTTCCTTCAGGAGGGCCGCCTGATTCTCGGCAAGGTGCCGTTCCTCCAGCGCGAGAGCCCTCGCATAGCGTTCCTCGCGGTGCAGGGCGAACTTCGTCTCGATTTCCTTCTTCGTCTTCTCGATTCGTGCCATCTCCGCCTCACGCGCGGCGACGCGCTGCGCGATGCGATCCTCCCGTTCCCGCGCGGTCACTTCTTCGTTTGCCACCTGGTCATCCTGCGCCACAAGTCGTTCACTTGCCTGCCGCTTTCCCTCAAAACGGGCGAGGATGGTCGTTCGCGCCTGCGCAATACGGGCCGCCATCTGTGCGGAGCTGCCGCGGGCGCCGCCGCCACCCGCCGCCTGCGTCTCCTCCGAGGAAGAGGTGGAGAGGGAAGCAACGAACGTCCAACCGATATTGTTCCCGCTATCCGTGCAGTTGTGATCATGGCAATCGATGGCAGTCACATTTATATTGTCGCTGTCCCGTACGTTAAGATCGCTCAAAGAACGCCCGCCCTGCGGATCGATCTGCCAGCGTGTCCCCGGCACGGTGGATGCAAGACTCAGAAGATTGCCCGGTGCGCCGTTGAGAATGAGAATCCCGCCGATAGTTTGTGCAGTGCCCGCGGCGAAGGAAAGGGTCTGCGCGGACGTTACGATCTTGGTGAGGTTCCGGAAGGTCGTTGAGCCGGAGAGGGTCTGGCTGCCTCCGTCCAGAGTCACGGTCCCCGTTCCGGGAGTGAAGATTGCCGCCCCTCTGGTCCAGTCTCCCGAAACAGTGAATGTGCCTGTGGGAGCAGTGAACGTGCCGGAAGAGAGAAGGACATCTCCGTCCACATTCACATCCCCGGTGGCACCCGTGAACGTGCCACCGGAAACGGTGAGACCGCCATCGAAGGTTTGGGTAGCGGTAGAGGCGACGTAGGTGCCACCCGAGAGCGTGACCAATCCTCCCGCGGTAGCGGCATGCCCGTCGGCATCCAGTGTGCCTGCGAGGATTGTCAGGGCGCCTTGTACGTCCAAAGCCGTCGGCAGGGTGAATGTTGTAGCGGCGCCGTTCAAAGTAAGCCCGTAGTATGACCAGTCCTTGAGGGTATAGGGGCCGGAAGTGCCGTCGTAATACACGATGCCGGAATCGCCGTCATTGGTGAACCCCGTGAGGGTCTCATTTCCCTCCAACCGAAGCGTCCCGTCGTTATTGAAAGAGGCCCCTGTGACGACGAGAGTCTGACCGTTCAAATCGAGTGTGGAACCGGAGAGATTCAGAGCGGAGGTGACGGTGAGAGTATCGGAGAGATTGTAGAGGCCGCTGCCACTGAGCGTGAGGGCAGTGAGGTTGTTGCCGCCGGTCTTCAAGGTTTCACTTCCCGCTCCTGTGAGGAGGAGGGTGCCGTTGCCATGTGTGAAGGTCCCGGGCAGGTACAGGCTCCCGCCGACGGAGAGCGTCCCTGCGGAGACGACGTAACTGCCCGAGTCTGTGAAGGTGCCGTCCAAGGTCGTCGCGGAGCGTTGCGAGACCACGGCTCCGGTGAGGATCTTCACATCGTGGAGCGACTGGGTGGTACTGCCCGAGAGATTCGAGATCCCCCCGAGCTCTATGGTGGAGGAGCCCGGCGTGATCGTCCCCGCATCGTCCACGTCGAGTGTCCCGTCAAGGATATTCACAGTGGAGGACCCCAGATCGAGTGTCCCCGGCTGATCGAAGGTGAAAGAGGCCCCGCCGGAATACTGTGAGTTGCCCGTTCCCTGCGTCACCGTCCCGTTGTTGGTTAAAGTGTTTCCGTTGATGGTGGAGTCTGCGCCCAGAGCTCCTGCGGTGTCCATGTCATAAAATCCTTTGATGACTGTGGAGGTAAGGGCTGAACCATTGGTGCCTGTGATGCCGAGCTCGGAAAACTTGCGCCATTTGCCTGTGTTAAACAAATACGTGTTTTCGGCGTCTGTGGTGAGGCGGTTTAAGTAGAAGGCTCCGTTGATACGGCCGGGAAAGTAGTAGGTGCCCCCAGAATATTTACCAATAAAAAAGGTCCCAGGGTCAACACTTGTTGAATTACCCGCAATTGATCCGAGGTTTACCGCCGTTGCATTATTCAATATGAACGTTACATTTCCATCACGATCGAATTGAACAATCAATGTGTACCAATTTCCAACCTGTACTTGTCCAGTTGCCCCCACATGAGTAAAGTCCGTAGTCGAATCATTGAACTGAACTTTTACTTGACCAGTATCAGTTATATACACCCAAAAATAATCTCCCCCGAATGTCCCGGCACTTATCAAAGGACTGGCGATCGCTGACAGTTTATCCAAATAGAAACTTGTGCCGAGGGTGAAGTCGCCGGTGCCGGGGTTAAAATCTGTGTCTGTGATAGAGAGTGATTGTGAAGTTCCGTTGAACTGTCCTGCGTAGTCCACGCCCGGCCCTTGGCCTCGTGGGATTCCGGTTGTCCCCAAAATCTCCGCCGCCTGTAAAGTAACGGAGTCGATGTAGATGGAGTTGGAGGCGGCAGAAACCCGCGCTATCCAAAATGCAGTGTTGTTCATCCGAGATGTAACACTGAAAGCCGCGTATGATGTCGTCAAGGCAACAGTCGTCGCCAGTGTATTACTGCCAACTGCCATCGTCGGTGTGCCAGATGCAGCCTTGGCATAACCCGAAATGGCGTAGAGTTTTCCACTTAAAACTGGGGTCACATAAACGCCGACTAAACTATTGCTTGCATCCACGTCCATTCTCAAAGCATTCGTTCCATTATACGGCGCGTCATCTTCACGCACAATTCTTGAAGTGCCAGAAAAGGACTCTGTCCACGTGTCTGCGTTGCTGGGCAGTTGAATAACTTCTATATTATCAAATAATGTAGTGTCTCCTGTGACACTA
>JAQTSD010000043.1 GCA_028711445.1 Candidatus Peribacteraceae bacterium | reverse complement strand
CCGCCATCAAAATAACTGTCACCGCTACTCTGGAACATCACTTTCCCCACTCCCGCACTGTCCCTCATTGATAATCGTGATTGTGTATTCCCAGCCTGGTTATCGATAGTGACTTGAGCGACATCATAGCCGCCTGTCGGCTGAACAGCAAGGGTGCCCACAACGTCCAACTTTGTTCCCGGACTCGCCGTTCCGATCCCCACCCGCTTGTTCGTCGCGTCATAGACGAGCCCCTTCGTGTCCACGACGAGGGTATTGCCCGTCGCCGTCCCCGGCCTCGGTGCGATGACGAGTGCGCCGGAAGTGGCGAGACCGCGGGTACCGAAGAGGAAGTTGCCAGAAGCGGTACCAGAGACTTCCAGTTTGGTTTCCGGTGCAGTGGTCCCGATGCCGACGTTGCCGGATGAATTGATACGGACTCTTTCTTGATCGTAGTTAGTATAGAATCTGATATTGCCAGCACTATAGTTAAGCAGAACAATATCTGAAGTTGGACTAATAGGAGAACTTAGCACTAGGTTGTTGGAAGATATGGGACCAAATACGCCTTCGACATTCTGTCCCCCCATAACAAGTCCGGCAGTGGAGTTAGCACTATTCGTTAATCCGATACCTGCACCACCACCTATATTCGGATTTGAAATATTAACGAAAGCGCTTCCATAATTTGAAACATTGCTTTTGACTGTTAAGGCATTGGTTGTTGTTCCTCCATCAATCATGAGTGGCGCTGTCGGCGCCGTCGTCCCGATTCCCACCCTTCCATTGCTCACATCCGTGTAGATCAGCGGAGCCGCTCCCGTCCCCGTCACCTGCAGCGATCTTCCCGACATGGTGCCCTTGATGCTGAGCGATCCGGTTGCCGTGAGGTTCCCCTTCACGAGGACGCCGTTGCTGAATTCGAACCGGCTATTCGCCGCTGAGAACTTGAACGTTTCATTGAGGAGGTTCTGTCCGAATGTCAGGATCGCGTCGCGCGTCTCGCTATCCGCATTGAGGGTCAGGTTCCCGTTGAGGGAGAGGGCGGAGCCCGAGGAGAGGACGGGGATGGAGCCGCTCCCAGTACCCGCATGGTGCTGATCGAGCAGGTCTGCATTGCGTGCGAAGGGCAGGGAGAGGAGGGACGTACGATCGACTGCCGTGTCATTTGTATCCGCATCCAGCAGGTCGTACGTCGAGTCCGCGGCACCCGATGTCTTGGCTTCCACCTGCAGGTAGAGGCTCAAGAGCGTGGAGGAGGACATGGTGCTGAGGTCCGGCAGGGCATGGACGGACCCGAGCTCGACGGCGAAGGAACCGTCGCTGCCGGGTGTCACGGTATGCTCCTCCGACCAGTTCACGTAGTTCGCCGCCGCGGTATTGATCGCGCCGGTGGCCGTGAGGTCGCCGGACGCGAAGTCCGCGCTCTTCCACTGGCTGAAGCGGATCGTCACGGGCGTCGTCACGGCGCTGTCATCCGTGAGGAGTAGGTGTCCCTGGTACCACTGCGTCAGCGGCACGGTGGCGGCGGAAGCCGCGACGATATTCCACAGGAGCGCAAGAAGGAACGCCGTACCGACGAGGAGGATCAGCTCTGCCTTCTTCCTCATCAGGCGTATGACAGCCGGGAATGAGATGGTAAGACCAAGCACGCACCCACGCTTCAGCAGCGCATACGCGATGACGCACGTGAGCATGGTGGCCAGGATGGCCGTACCCACCGCTTCATTGATGCCTCCCTCTGTCGGCGAAACGGGCAGCTCTTCTTGGAAGAAGATCAGCTCTTGGGAGGGGAGGGGATGCGTCGGTAGGGTGGCTGGTACCTCTCCTGCGATCGGCACTTCCGGGGCACTCTTCTTCTGCGGGGCTATGAGCGACGCGGCAGTTCTGCTCTCCTTCGATACGTGGGGCGATGGAGCCGCTGCCGGGGAACTCGCAGATTCTTCCGCAGAGGGTGCGGGAGATGCTGCAGGGTGGGGGCGTGCGGAGAAAGAAGAAGAGGAGGAGGAGGAGAGAGAGGACGATGACCGGAGCGTCGGGATCGTCCGGCGTCCTCCCCCGGTTTGGACGTCTCCCGACGATTCTGATGTGGATTGTACGGATGACGAAGAAGAGGAAGAGGAAGAGGAAGAGGCAGCACCCTGTGGGACGAGCTGGAATGTTCCTCCCTCAAGGAATTGCTCGTAGTCCGTCGTGGAAACACCGTCGACTTTGTACGATGCGCCCTCGAGCTGGCCCCCGAGAGGGGCTTCCGTTGATCGCAGCTGGTAGACCGAGCCCTCAAGCGCGTGTGCGGGTTCGATATCTTCGAGGAGGGAAGCACCCGTTACGGTGAGAGCGATGGCCGCCGCCGTCTGCCACCCGTCTCCGCGATGATCATTCTCTTCGGGCTGCAAGATGGTCTTCACCCGATTTGCGAGGTCACGGCGCGCATCGGCAATGTCCTTGCGCCGTGCTTCGGCGCTTCGGCGCTTCGCCCGGTGGGATGGCGTATCCGCGAAGAAGAAACCGTACTGGTTGATGATGCGTCCAACGGTGGACGCAGACAGTTCGATCCCCTCCGTACGCAGGCGTTCAGAGATCTTCTCTTTGCATAACTGCGGTTCCGCGCTGCGCCAGCCGCGAATCAGCGCGACGGTCGCCGCAGAGGTCTCCGGTTGCGGTACGTGCTTCGGGGCTCTGGATCGGTTCTCGAGCGAGGCGGGATCGTGCGGGTCGAATCTCCCGAGCAGGGCATAAAGCGTGGTGCGGGAAATGGCGAAGTGCCGACAGGTGAGGGCGATATTTCCGTGCTCCGCGGCATGCAGGAGCCAGCCCAACCGCTGGCGCGCCTGCCTGCTGAGCTCCAGAGCGTCCGCATTCTCGAGGAATTTCTCGACGTCGGCGCGGTGGAGTGGGTAGTGTTCCACAGTCCTGTTTGTGTAGTGCGTTTCTGCTCAGTATAGCGGAAAAACGCCGGTATGTCCATCGTGTTGCTGAGCTTGGCTCTTGGGAGAAGTACGGCCATTCCCGGCAGTGCCGGACGGATTTTGTACGGGATGGTGGTGAGCTTTCAGCTTCTTCTTTGGAATGAGCACGGTCTGTGTCCCTTCAGACTCAGAAAGCCGGTGCTCCTTCGGGGGATTTTTCGATGATCGTGCAGAATCTCGATGAGCTTTGCGCTCTGTCTTGCGTAGAAAAGGCGCGTGGTCACTCATGCAGGACTGTCCGGGATGTCAGTGATCTTTGGCCTGATCATCCACTATTCCTCTTTTCCGTCGCCCGATGCCGGTTTCTTGGAGGGGGGATGCTCTATCGTCTCCTCTCCTCTTTTTCCTGGCACTTCACGCAGTGGGTGGCGAACGGCAGGGCATTCAGGCGCGCCTTCGGAATCGTCACGCCGCATGAGATACATTTGCTGTATGTGCCATCACGGATCGCATCGATGGCGGCATTGACTCTCCCCAGTTGTGCCTCGGCGTGGGTGATGGTCACCCCTTCCTCATCGAGAGTTGTCGTGATCTGTGCGCCGTCGGCCAGATCGCCGCCGAAATTATCTCCCTGCCAATCGTCGCCGATCGCCCTGAGGGATCCGCGGAGAGTCGTTCTCAATGCCAGTTCCCGTCGCCGAAGCACCATGTACGCATCATGGTGTTGCGATGGGATATCGTCAGGAATGGGGATCTCGACTTGCGCTGTGAAGCCTTTGCGCTTGGCCATGAGGGGGTGGGGGAATGTGGCAGCAGATAATAGGCAGGAAAGATCTCCTGTCAATCAGGAAGAGGAGAAAGGGGGCTCTTAAGATGTGAGTATTTCTCTGCGCGGACACGATTGCATAGTTATGGATTCTTCTCTGTCGGGGGGCCAGGGCACCTTGTCCGGTTCCCTAGGCCCCCCGACACCCCCCCTTACCCTCCTGACGGCCAAGCAGGGAGGGAAACCTACGGTTTCCCTCCCCCTTCCCACCCTTCCCTTTTGTAGGTTTTAACAAAGAACGTTATTCTGAGATCGTC
>JAQTSD010000026.1 GCA_028711445.1 Candidatus Peribacteraceae bacterium | reverse complement strand
CGCTCGGCAGCTGCAGATGGCACTTGGTATCCAATCTGTCGCCGATCTCATCAAAGCTGCGGAAGCGGGGAAGCTTCAGTCCCTTACCCGATTCTCCGCAGTCATGGAACAGAAAATCCTCGAGAACGCGCGGCGCGTGAAGGAGCGCACGCGGCGGTTCACGCTTGCGGAAGTTGAGGACGACGTCGCCGCACTTTTGAAGAAGATCCGCTCGGTTGCGGGCGTGGAGAGATGCGAAGCGGCCGGGTCGTTCCGGCGCCGCAAGGAAACCGTTGGCGACATTGACGTCCTCGTTGTCACAAAATCGGCCGGGAAAGTTGGCGATGTCATTGCTGAATTGCCAATCGTTCGCGATGTCGTGGCGCACGGAGAGAGCAAGCTGTCCTTCGATCTGAAATCCGGAATCCGCGTCGATATCCGTTTCGTGAAGCGTGACCAGTGGGGCGCGGCACTCCTGTATTTCACCGGATCCAAGGAGCACAACATCGCCCTTCGCAAGCTGGCCATCCAGCGTGGGTGGAAACTCAATGAGTACGGGCTTTTCGAGGGGGAGAAGGTGGTTGCTTCTCGGGAGGAGCAGGATATCTATAAGGCGCTTGGACTCTCTTTTGTCGAACCACAGAAACGCACGGAAAAGCTCAGTTTGTAGCCATTAATCGTCATATTAACAAATCATTAAAATTGTTGTACAATATAAGAAAACGCATCTCCTTTTTCTTCCATGTTACCCACGCACAAGCTTCTTATTGCCCTCACGCCGCTTCTCATGGTTACGGCGCTCCTTGGGAATGTTGTTGCCAGCAGGCTCACGGCTTGGGATGCCGGTACTGACACGGAGACTTCCAGAGGCGCCTACGGTGCGCGTTGCTGGGTTGATAACAATTGTGAATCGGGTGTATGCAAACTCTGGACCAGTAGTCCCAACCATCGTCAGTGCGGTTGCCGCGAAGATGGTCAGTGTCCACAGGGGCAGCTCTGTTCACGTTATCCGGGATACAACTGTTTCACGCCGCAATGCGAGACCGATGCCGATTGTACCGGCCAGGAAAGTGGGTACATTTGCCGAGAACGTGTCTGCGTTCCGTGCATCACGCCGGGGCTTGGGGTTGGTTTCAAGTGTTCTGTGGGGAAGTACTGTTCCGTCGATGGCGCGTGCATCGCCCTTAAGGCAGCGGACGAATTGTGTGATAAGGGAACGGAGTGTCTCTCCGGTGGATGCATCAGCTTCAGCAATATCCCCGCTCCTCCGGGTATCACTCCTGGGAATCATATGGGGATCTGCGGATGCTCGGCTGTAGCTTCGTGCCCATCTGGGCGTGTATGTTTCGGGGATCATTGCACGACTCCCAGGGATGATTCCGCCGATGGAGCAGTACCGGTGACAAAGAAGGAGCGCATCGACGTGGCTATGGCTGCTGTTCAGCAAGCACAACAGGGCGTGGCCGCGGCGCAAGCGACATTCGATGATGCGCAAGACGATGCCGATGCGGCACTCAGCGTCGTGACGGAGGCGAAGGATGCGTATGCAGAGGCAAAGGAGGCGAGAACGGATGCGAAGCAGGCTTATGCCATTGCGAAAGTCACTTACAAAGCGGCGGATGATGGAAAGAAAGAGGGGGCACTGGAGGACGTGAGTGCCGCGAAGGAG
This sequence comes from Candidatus Peribacteraceae bacterium, assembly GCA_028711445.1. Taxonomy (GTDB): domain Bacteria; phylum Patescibacteriota; class Gracilibacteria; order Peribacterales; family Peribacteraceae; genus UBA9631. The sequence continues at coordinate 16,856 of JAQTSD010000026.1, read as the reverse complement.
GCTTACCTTGAGACTTCCCAAGATGTTATAGAAGCGAAGGCGACGTATGCGATTGCGAGGACGGCGTACGCCACAGCCAAGTCCGCATATGCGGGTGCCAAGCGGATGGCGAAGACCGCAGCCAAGGAACTCAAGGCGGCCGGGAAGGCGCTCGCGAAGGCACAAGCAAGCAAGTGATATCAATTCGCAATTAAAACGACAAATGCGTCATGGTGACGTACTTTTTTCATTGCAAGTTGACATCAGAGTTTCCCGGCCACCTTTGCGCTCGTGACGGTTTCCTCTATGAAAGGTCGGCAGATCTTCGCGAAATCCTTCGTGGCTCCCACGAACACCGCGGAGTAGAGCTCGCCGCTCGGCGTGAGGAATCCGTTCTGTGCGGAGTGGATGACGGTTTCTGCATTAACCGAAAGATCTGCCTCGACGGTCGTGCGGTCCTTTGTAATAAGCTTCCGCGTGACGTTTACCGGCAATTTATCCTGTTGCTCCTTGAGTGTTTTTTCAGTGTGCATTTCCAGCGTTTCATTTGCGGGAACGGTGTGCTTCATGAGGATGAAGTTGCATCCGTTATTATTTACGGCAACGAGGGTCGTCTCGATCTTCGTGAGGGTGTTTGTGTCAATGATGGGCCAATAGGGATAGAGGATCTGAAAGGAGGCATCACTATAGGTGGCGTATTTCTGACCACTTGCCCCTTCGGAGAGCTCTGGTTCCTTACCACCCGGGCATATCGTAGTAGGCATGGACGTGGACGGATTACCGTGTTTCACCCACTGTCCGTCAGTGCAGATCCAAGAGTCTTCCCCCGATCCTTTGAGCAGGATAATTGCCGCGCCGATTGCAGCGAGAAGGACCAAGAAGAGAACGACGGTTTTCGTGCGCATGGGAGGAGGTGGGAGCGGGGTTACGATAGCATTTTTTGAATTATGAGGGCCATTACTTAGGCAAGACTTTCGCGGATTCTTTTTAGCAATGGCACGGACACAGAGCCACTCTTCTTCACTGCAGCTTCCCGCATGCGAGCTCCATGTTCACTGATATATGCTTCATAGTAAACAAGTCGATAAGGGCGATATGGAGCTGATGATACCACTACCCCGTTGTTGTGTTCGACGAATCTTCTGCGTAGGTCATTCGTTGACCCCTTATAGAAATATTCTGGCTTCTGTGTGCTTTGCAAGATGTAGAAGTACCACATGAGAAGGTCGAGAGTGAGGCAGTGGTTTAAATGAGATAGTGGCGGAGCCACGTCGCTCGCGAGCGACGTGGCGGAGAGGGGGGGATTCGAACCCCCGAGGCCCTTTCGGGCCTACCTGCTCTCCAAGCAGGCGCACTAGGCCACTATGCGACCTCTCCGCGTACGTCAAACTCTACCGATGGCGGGGTTGCATTGGAAAGTGATTCTAAGATGAATCCTTCTGCTTACTTCTTGGGCGTGCAGCAGCACCCGTTCATGCAGGTAAGCAGGATATGCAGGGAAACGGCGAACGAAAGAAGCGCGAGCGAAGCCGCCGAAGTGCCGAACGTGGCGCCGCCGTTGACGAAGAGCGTTGCATAAACGCCCATGGCAGAGGCGATGACGACGAGTAGCAGAAGAATGCAGGCGACCCAACGGATGAAAGATGCCAGGCCGAAGCTGCTGGAAGCGTTCTTCATGAAGGAGAGGGGAACGGACGGAAGAGAAGTGTACTCCTCTTCCATGGTAATCGTGAATGGTATTTCGCAGATGCGGTGGGTGTAGGGATGGAAACCAAGAATTGCATAAACCAGCTGCGCCGCAGCATAGGGCCGGTGTATGCTGCATCCATATGAAGTTTTCTCTCCATTGGCTTAGCGATTTCATCGACTGGAAGGAGGCGGATCCTCTGGCGATCGCAGATCGCATCACTGCTTCCGTAGGTGAAGTCGAGGCAGTAGAAGTACAGGGGGCAAGTTTGGAAGGGTGCTGCGTGGGAAAGATTCTTTCGCTCAGGCAACACCCCAATGCCGATCGCCTCGCGCTCGTCGAGGTGAAGACCGATCGGGGAACGAAGAAGGTTGTCTGCGGCGGGACGAATCTGCGCGAGGGAATGCGCGTGGCATTCGCACATGTTGGGACGGTGGTCACAGGGCCGGACGGCAAGCCTTTTCTTCTCGGTAAGGCTGTCATTCGGGGAGAAGACAGTGAGGGGATGATATGCGCTTCCTGCGAATTGAAGCTCACGGACCGCTTTCCGACGCGGACGGAGCAGGGCAATCGGCCCGTCATTGATCTGGGGGACGGGGATGACGGCGTCGGCGATCCATTTGCGCAGTACCTCAAGCTCGATGACGTCGTTCTGCATGTCGACAACCATGCCATCACCCATCGTGCGGATCTCTTCTCGCACGTCGGCTTCGCCCGGGAGTGCGTAGCGCTGGGTCTTGCGACTTGGAAAAAGTTGTCGAGGAAGAAGGAACCGGTCTTTCCGCAAACTCCGCTTCCTTTCCATGTGTTTCTCGAGCGGGAGTCGCTCCTTCCCCGTTATCTTGGATGCAGCATGACGATCGGTGCGCCGGGAGAAACCCCGGATTGGATGAAGCATCGCCTTGAGACGCTCGGCTCGCGCTCGATCAGTCTTCCCATCGATATCACGAACTATGTGATGATGGAATACGGTGTCCCGTTGCACAGTTTCGATGCAGATGATCTTGTTGGAGATATACATATCCGTGCCTCAATGAAGGGTGACACTGTCACCACTCTCGACGAAGTGAAGAGGACGCTCCCGGCCGATGCGATCGTTATTCACGATGATCGCGGAATCTTCGATCTTCTTCCGATTATGGGGGGACTCCGCAGCTCAACCAAACCGAAGACTCGGCATATCTATCTTCAGAGCGTTTCCGCAGACCCCATCGCCGTGCGGGCGGGGATCATCGGGACGGGGCTGCGGACGGAAGCGGCAACGATCTCGGAAAAAGGCATTCCGCCGATACGTGCGAAAGAAGCGTTCTTCCGTGCTCTCGAGCTCTTCTTAACCCTCGTCCCGGGTGCGCGAATTATGTCGCGGTTGAAAGAATGGGGGACCGACGGGAAGCCGCGTGCCGTGCCGTTCTCTGCGGAGAGCGTTCAGCGCGTATTAGGCATGGAAATCCCCGAGAAGCGCATCGGCGAGATCCTCACCGATCTCGGATTTGCGGTGCGTAAGAAGAGCGTCACACCCCCTCTTTGGCGCCTGAAGGACATTCAGGGCGAGCACGATGTTGTAGAGGAGGTGGGGCGGATTGCTGGCTACGATGCAATCGAGCCCGTTCTTCCATTTGCCTCCGTGCAGCCGCCTGCGCGAGACCAGAGGGTTCATGTTCTCCGTGACGCTCTCAAAGCAGAAGGCTACACCGAAGTCCTCCCGCTCTCACTCGTGAGTCCTGTGCTCCTGAAGAAGTGTAGCTTGGATCCATCAAATGCCATCGAATTACTCAATCCCATCGGTGAAGAACTCTCGCTGTTGCACACAAGTGTTCTGCCGGGTCTCCTCGCTCATGCCGGGCGCAATCTGCTTCTTGCAGAGAACACGCTTCCTACGTTCACGTGGGCACGCGTAGTTTCTGCCGGTGCGGAAGAAACGCAGATGGGCTTACTCCTTTCACGACGCACTGATGGTGGAATAAAAGACGATCCATTCCTTCTTGTGAAAGCACACCTCTCCGGTGCGCTTTTGGATAGCGGTTATATGATGACGATCCGGCCCCTTGCCAATCCGCCGCCCTTCGCCCACCCCGGACGATGCGCTGAGGTCGTCGCTTCCGACACTTCCGTTGGCATCCTTTTCGAAGTGCATCCGGTCGTCCGCGCGGCGTTCGATCTGCCCAAGCGGGCTGCTTGCGTTCTCATGAATCTTTCTCAGCTCTTTTCTCTTACGCCCGCGACTCAGATCGCCAGCCCGCTCCCGCAATTCCCGGCCATTACGTACGATGCGACGTTTTCTTTCAGCTTCGACCGTTCCGTCGGAGACTTACTGAAGGCTATGCGCTCCAAGACGGACCTGCTCGAGAGCGTAGATATCGCGGATCTCTACACGAAGGGCGACAGTCGGCTCTACAATCTCACTCTGCGTTGCATCTATCGCGCGAAGGATCGGACATTGACCGAAACGGAAGCCAAGAAAGCGCATGATGCGGTTCTGCTTGCCGCGCAGTAGTACAATGAGCGCTCTATGAGTATCGTCACGCGTACGGGCGATGATGGCACGACGGGCCTCCTCAAGAGCCGACGGGTTTCGAAAGCTTCCTTACAGATGCATGCCATTGGGAACATCGATGAGCTCAATGCGGTGATCGGGGTCGTGCTCACGGACCAGTCGGTCTCGCCGCAGATTCGCGCGTATCTCCAGACGGTGCAGCGGCATCTGTTTCTCGTGGGGGCCCGCCTTGCGGATGGAACTGCGAAGGCAGATCATCTTGCGCAAGCCACCAATGTCGTGGAGGGATGGATCTCTGCGTTCGAGCAGGCGCTACCAGCGTTGAAAAAATTCATCCTCCCCACCGGATCCCGGCCGGCGGCGGTTCTCCACCTTGCCAGGACGGTTTGTCGTCGTGCGGAGCGTTCCATCGTCGCGCTTGCAGAGAGTGCAAAAGTCCCCCCGCAGGTGCTGTCATACGTCAATCGTCTGAGTGATTTTCTCTTCCTCGCGGCACGGATGGAAAATAAGAGGGTTGGGGAAGGAGAGATTGAGGTTTGATGTTTCAGGATTCCTTCATCACATCATCGGCTGCCCCTGCGGAAGCGGAAGCGCTTCCCAGAAATTAAGCAGAACAAGGAATACGAAGAGACCGAGGAGGAAGAGTGTGATGAGAAGCGCGAGCACTCGAGACGGAGCGCCGCGCGGGCGTACACTGTGGTAGAAGCTCACGCCGCCATAGAGCAGTGCTGAGCCGAGGAGCGGCAGGTCGGCGCGTTGGAGCCACCAAGTGGCTTCCAGAAGCGCGATATTATTGCGCATGAGCAGGTATGCGGCGAAAAAGCTTATACCAAGCAGGTAGAACAAGATGGCCGAAAAACGATGCAGCGTCACCACGGACGTATCGTAGCTTACTTCCCCTTCTTCTGCACTGTCAGGCGGGCCCGTCCCCGCGCGCGGCGCCGGTTCAAGACTTTTTGTCCGTCACGGGTCTTCATCCGTGCACGGAATCCATGGACCCGAAGCCGTTTGCGCCACTTGAGTTTCCGAAGCAAGGAGGGAGAGGAGAAATGTAGAGAAACCCTACAGAGGAGGAGAGCGGGGGTCAAGGAAGCGAGGAGCGTTTTTCTGATGATTTCCCGTCCTCTGGTCTCTCTTTCAACGCTCCTCTACACTTCATCCTGACGTGTACTCCGTCTCTCGCCTTCCCTCGGGTCTCACCGTTCTCACCGCTCCGGGCAGCGGGACGGAATCGGTGACAGTTCATGTCTTTGTGGGCGCAGGATCGCGTTATGAACGCCAGAAGGAACGTGGCATCAGTCATTTCCTTGAACACATGTTCTTCAAGGGCGGGAAGAAATATCCTACCACGCAGGCCGTGAGCGCGGCGATTGACGGCGTGGGTGGCGATTTCAATGCGTTCACCGGTAAGGAGTACGCCGGCTACTTCGTGAAGGTGGCGGCTCCCGAGATCGAGCTTGCGTGCGATGTCTTGGGGGACATGCTCCTTCATGCACGGTTTCCCGAAGAAGACATTGAGCGAGAACGGGGTGTGATCATCGAGGAGGAACATATGTACCAGGACACGCCGATGTACCGCGCAGGATGGGATTTCGAGGAGATGCTTCTCGGTGATCATCCGCTTGGGTGGGACACCATTGGACGCGAGGAAGTCATCCGCTCCGTTGGGCATGATGATTTCGTCTCTTATCAGCGCCTCCTCTATACACCCGATAATCTCGTTCTCGTCTTTGCGGGAAAAATCAAAGAGAAACAGTCCCTCAAGCTCGCAAAGCGGTTTTTCGATGCTATCGAAGGGAAGAGGGAGCGTTCCTTCGTGCCTTTTAAGACGTATGGGAAAGAGCGAGTCTTCCTGCGTGAAAAGAGCACAGAGCAGGCGCATCTCGTGCTTGGGGTGCCGGCTGTGGGGGCATTGAGCCCCGATCATTTTGCTCACAAGCTTCTCTCCATCATCCTTGGCGGGAACATGAGTTCGCGCATGTTCCTCCGGATTCGCGAAGCCAAAGGTCTATGCTACTACATCTCGACGGAAACGGACAGTTACCTTGATGCAGGCGTGCTCTCGACGCGTGCAGGCGTGGATCAGTCACGTCTACCCGAAGCAATCCGCGCGATTGCTTGCGAGTATCGTCTCTGTGCGGAAAAGGGTGTTACTGCAGAGGAGTTGAAGCGTGCGAAGGAGTATCTCAAGGGGAAGATCACCCTCGCGCTTGAGGATTCCGAAGAGCAGGCCCACTTCTATGGTCGGCAACTGTTGCTCTATCCGAAGGTGCGCTCTGTTGCAGAGTACTTCCATGAGATTGATCGTGTCATGAAAAAGCAAGTTGATGCTCTCGCAGCGAATTTGCTTCAGACGGAAAAATTTCGATTGGTAGTCATCGGTAAAGGAACGACGAAGAAGGAGATGGAGCAGGCACTCCTCTGAACAGGAAAAACGGGCAGTTGTTCATTTTCATTTTTCATTTTTCTCTCTACCATACCGTCACTCTTCTTTTCTCTCCATGCAACGTTCTCTTATTCTCCTCAAGCCCGATGCCGTAGCCAAGAAGCTCTGCGGCAGAGTCATCGCTCGTTTTGAAGAGGCGGGATTGGTCATTCGCGGCGTGAAGATGATTCATCTGCAGCCGGCTCTTCTGCGGGAGCACTATGCACACATCGCAGATAAGCCGTTTTACCCGGAGGTGGAGAAATTCATGGGGTCAACTCCTGTCATTGCATTGGTCTTGGAAGGAGACGAAGTTGTTGCAAAAGTGCGGGATATGCTCGGAGTCACTGACAGTCGCAAAGCGGCGTCAGGGACGATCCGATTCGAGTTTGGCGTCGATCAAATGATTAATGTTGCTCATGCCTCCGACAGCCCCGAGACGGCGGAGAAGGAAGTGAAGAGGTTCTTTCGAGAGGATGAACTTTTTGATTACTGATCCGAGGAAGCATTGCCTGTATCAGTAGTTGGTTTCTCGTGATCGAGGAGCCAGTCCAGCGCTGCTTGGAGCTGTGGGTCAATCTTATTGGCCGCCTCCTCGCGTGAACGGGGAACAGAGAAGTCGGGGTGGATGCCTTCTTTGCCGATATCGCGGCCTGATGGCGTCAGCCACCGGGCGGTGGTGATGCGCACGCTGGCGGAACTCGGGAGGTCGAAGACCTCCTGCACTGTCCCCTTGCCGAAGCTCTTGCGACCGATGATGGTGGCACGTTCAAGATCTTGCAGGGCTCCCGCAAGGATTTCCGAGGCGGAAGCAGAACCTTCGTTGATGAGAACAACCATCGGGGTGATGGCATCGATTGGTTTGCCGGTGACGTAGTGATTCGTCGGCTCGCCGCTGCGACGCTCGACGGTCACCACCTTGCCCGATTTAAGGAACATCGAGGCAATCTGCACGGCACCTTCGAGGTAGCCGCCGCCGTTGGAACGTACGTCCATGATGAGGCCGTCCGGTTTGTCCTTTTCAAGGGTACGCAGAGCGTTCTCCACCTCTGTGATGGAGTGGTCGCCAAACTGGTTTAACTGGATATAGCCCACGGTGCCGCTGCCCGTCTTCTTTAGTTCCCACTCGACACTCGGTACGGTAATGCTCGCGCGCACGACTGTGATCGTGATGGGTTCCAGAGCGCCTTCGCGCACCACTTCAATCTTCACAGATGTCCCCTTGGGTCCGCGAATACGCTGAACAACTTCGTTCAATGTCTCACCTTCCACACTTGCGCCATCCACTTTTGTGATGATGTCCTCCGGTTCGAGGCCGGCTTTGGCGGCTGGCGATCCTTTAAGTGGCGCTACAACGATCACCTGATCGTCACGCGACGTAAGCTCGGCGCCGATTCCTTCAAGCTGTCCCTGGAGAGATTGGACGAATGCCTTATTCTCTGTTGGCGTCATGAAGACCGTGTACGGATCGCCGATGGCGCGTACGAGGCCCGAAACGGCGCCGAAGACCATTGTGGCCGGATCAAGCTGGTCGGGGGTGATGTAGTGCTGCAACAGCAGTCGCCACACTCCCCACAGGAGTGATAAATTCACTTCTTTTTCGGGATCGGCGAGGAGTGTTCCGCTCGCCGTCCTGCCCGAGTACAGAAGTTCAAGTCGCTCCGAGATTCCCTCGAGCTGCTTCTGTTCATAGCGCACGCCCAGTTGCCATCCCAATGTCAGCGTGAGAATGGGCAGAATAATGAGGATGGCGAGACGCAAGAAGCGTTTCATGCAGTGGCGGGAGATTTATTCCGAAAAACGATAGAGACCAGAACCCGCACACGGTAGCATCATCCTATGACGAGTGCGAAGAAGAAATCGGCGGAAAGTGTCACGGCATCTCCTGGACGAGCAGGCGTGACGGTGACGAGTGAGGCTGCCAGGCAGATCGCCGCCATCGCTCAGCGCGAGCAGCGGCCCAGTATCTTGCGCATCGTCCAGGATGATGAAGGTGCACTTTTTATGGAATTCGCTCCGAAACCTTCGGTGGGAGATCAATTATTCTGCCATGCAGCTTTTCCAGCGGTCACGGTCTGTGTTTCCAAGAAGATCGTTACATGGCTTGATGGTGCGACGATTGATTTTCGCGGCGATCGGTTCAAGCTCGATCTGGCAGGGGGTGGTTGTGCCGGGTGTGCCGGGTGTTGCGCGGAGTGCGGTGGATGCCAATAGCGTGGTAGGATACATCTATGATCCGCATTCCTGCCGCGCTCGAGCGAGAGCTGGCAAAACTGTTCCCTCGCGTGAAGGAGCGCGAGCGATTCGTGACTGAAGCGATTCGGCAGTCATTAGGTGACGGAGTGCCGCACATATCTTCTGATAGTGATGTTGAGCTGGTCGGAGGAACCATCCATTTGTTCACCGACGGCGGTTCGCGCGGTAATCCCGGGCAGGCGGCTATTGGCTGTATCCTCGAGGATCCGATTCGTGGCACGGTGCTGAGGGAGCACTACGAGCGCATTGGTATCGGGACGAACAATGTTGCGGAATATCGAGCCCTCATTGAGGGGCTCAAGCTTGCGAATCACTATCACCCCAATCATCTCGTGTGCCATCTGGATTCCGAATTGATCGTGAAGCAGCTCAATGGCGAGTATCAGGTACGCATGGCCACTCTCAAGCCGTTCATTGAAGAGATCCGTTCCCTCATTGAAGATATCCCTTCTGTCGAGTTTGTTCACATTCCACGCAGCGACAATTATCGTGCCGATGCTCTCGTGAACAAAGCTCTCGACGAGCATCCCGCACCGCACTATGACTCGCGCATACGTCATTGATTCCATGCCATCACCCGTGCGCATCATGAAGCGCCACCAATGGTATGCACTCGTTTTTCTTGCATTGTTCTTCGCCGCGGGCTCCGCGCATGCATCCTCTCCACCGATTACGTATCGATACTTGCATCACCTCTTCACGTTGAATCCCGATGAGTTTCCACACTGGCGTGGGGTGAAGGAGGAGTGGGCGAGTAATGGTATTCCTATTCGCGCTCTACCGGAGTTTCGTGTGGATGGAGATGATATTCCACCCCTCCCGCTTGGGGTGGTGCGGCGAATCGTCCCCGGGTGGAACCGTATCGCGATTCAAGAAACGCTCAAGGAACGTATTGCGGCCGTGCTTGATCGCGCACCGGGATCGGTTGTCATTCGTCGGAATGCCTCCGGCACCATTGTCTTCGATGGCGTGGGATTGCCGGGGCGCACCGTGGATATCGCATTCGCGGCGGAGCTCACTGTTACTGCCATCGAGCAGGGGATGACGAATATCATCCTTCCTATTGAAAAGTTGCAGCCGGCTCTGCTTGTGGAGGATCCGGCTTTGCGCGCTGAAGGTATCCGTGAACTACTGGCTGTTGGGGAATCCGACTACAATGGCTCGCCCATTTCACGACGGCACAATATTGCTCTCGGGCTTTCCAGATTTTCCGGCATTCTCATCCCGCAAGGGGCGGAGTTTTCTTTCGATGAAACTTTGGGGCCAGTCAACGAATACACCGGCTATTGGAAGGAGCTCGTCATTCAAGGGGACAAGACATTGCCGGATTACGGTGGCGGGCTCTGTCAGGTAAGCACAACTGCGTATCGCGGTGTATGGGAGTACGGGTTTCCCATCCTTGCACGTCGCAATCATAGCTTCGCCGTTCGGTACTATGCACCGCAGGGAACGGATGCTACGGTCTATCCGCCGTACACGGACATGCGGTTTCTCAATGACAGCCCCGGAGCTGTTCTGATCCAAACCCACTTTGAGAATGGTTTCGCCTATTTCCTCTACTATGGCACGCATGATGATCGTAAGACGCAGGTCATCGGGCCCTATACATGGGGACACACCACTCCGCCACCAGATCGCACAGAGTACACCACGGAGATTCCTCCGGGGACCACACGCAAAGTTGGTGAGCGTGTGCCAGGTCTTCACGCGGCGTGGTATCGTATTGTTCGCAGAGGAGAGAACGAAGAGATCGAAGAGGTTGCATCCATCTACGAAGCGCGGCCGTTCTACCTCCAAGTTGGTATCAAGCCGTCGGCAGATGCATTCACAGTCCCTATCGGGCCGGAATTGCCCACTCCTTGAGTTGCCGCGTGACGTGAAAGCATCGTGAGGTATGGTTTGTATGTTCCTCGATGCATTCTCTGCAGAGAATCGAGAGCGATTGTAGAAGTTTCGGTGAGAGGGAGGTGATGTCTCTGGAGTTCCATAAAACTTCTTTGATGTTGCGGCGGACATGAGGGGCGAGATGACCGGGGAATTCTTTTTCTGTGAGAGCCGGGAGTAATCCGAGCAAACGAAGCAAATCGAGTGAGAAGGCGAGAACGGGATCTCCCCGTCCTTCCCGGCAGTCATGCAGGAATCGCAAGGTGAGATCGAAGATCTCGGGGAGCGCTTCCTCATCATGAAGGAGGGCGAGAAGGATTTCACATCCTTCTTCTGCCATGGCGAATTGTTCGATGGGGAGCGTGGGAGAGTCATTCAGACGCTGTGCGGAGGTGACAGTCCATCCAGCATTGCTCTCGGCGAGTATGAGGGAGAGATGTTGGTGCGCTAGCAAATGACCGCCCATGCGGCTGCCCAAGCGGCGAACTCCACGAGCGCGAGCAGCGAGACGGCCACGTTCTCGCGTGAAGAGCAGCAGGAAACGGTCGGCCTCACCGACATCATAGGCGTGCAAGATAAGTGCCTCGACGGAGCAAGTATGGGCCATGTTCTTTCAAAGGGCGCTTAAGGAGAGCGGAAGCGCATTGAGTTGTGGACGAATGCCGAGGTAAGCGCCGAGAGCTGCGAGAAAGGGGGCGAGGAGAAGTTCGATGGCGAAAAGAACGGGTAGGGAACTCCGGGCGGAGAGAGCTAAGTTTCCGCCGATGGCTGCGAGCAGGCCCGATGGCTGGAACGCAGGGACGAAGAGCGGGAGAACCGTCAGGAGGAGGATAAGAACGACGGCACTCACCACTGTTGCGACCCAGAGGAGGATAGTCGCTTCCGTTGCGAATGGAAGGAACACAGTGAGAGGATGGGCGCCGACGAGACGTTCGATGAGGACCTCTTCTCCGCGATCTTGCGCACGTCTGCGGACAAGCTCTGTAATGATGAAGATTAGCACGCCACCGGCGATGACAAGGAAGAGTCCGGTCAGGGAGCTGCCGGCGCGAGTGAGGCCCAGTAGTTCATGTGCTTGTGTTTCCTGGTCAGTTGCTTTCGTCAGAAAGGTGGGGTCCACCACCTTCCTCCATTGTTCCTGTTGGATGAACTGAGCGAAGATATCGTAGTCCGAGAGGGAGCGCAGAGTGACGGAAACCGAATCAGGGAATGGATTATCCATACCGAATTTCTCGAGGAACGCGACGAGCTCTCCATCATGAGTCTTAGCGCGCTCATACGCCTGTTCCTTTGTAATGAACTGGATCTCTTTCACTTGTTCTGTCTGTTGCAGAGCTGCGGTGAACTCTCGGATCTGCTGGTCCGAAGCATCCTGAAGGATTTCGAGGCGAAGATCCGCCCTGTCCCGCACGGCGGATTGCATGGATTGGATGGCGAGTGCGGCGAAGACAAGGAGCTGTAGAAGTGTGAGAACTCCGGCGAGCGCGCCGAAGGCCGCGAGCCAGTGCCGCTCGCGCTTCATTGCCGTAATTCCTCTCATGATTCCCCGTTTCCAGAGGACCATGGAGCCCTGATCCAGGCGCAGCATGGAGAGCAGTATAGGCGATGAGGCAGCTGCGGGCTATTCACAATTTTACAAGCTTTTTTCGGCTTGGTACCTTCTTAGCTTTTTAACGGCAGGGCGTGTCGCTCGCGGGCGACGTGCCAGGCATGTACACGAATAGCTTCCATCTCTGAGAAGCTAAGATGTTATGACCTAAGAAGCTCTTCCTCATCCTCGCACTGCCTTTGTCAGTCTCTCCACTGCTTGTACACATTCTTGAGCACGAACATTGCCCGGATCGAGATCGAGAGCACGCAAAAAGAGAGCACGTGCCTTTATAAAATTGCGGATTTGCAGATATGCCACCCCAAGATCGCAGAGCGTAAGAGGATTTTCACTCTCAAGATTCAACGATCGTTCGAGAGTGACGATCCCCTGAGCTCGCTGGCCGCTCGAAAAGAGCGCCCAGCCGAGGCAGCGCAGAATCTCGGCGTTGTTTGGTTTCAAGTGATTGGCCTTACGCAGTAGCTGTACTGCTTCGCTCCACTTCTCCTTGTGTGAAAGAATGTAGCCGAGAATGTAGAAACCCGTATAACTTCCCCGATCAAGAGTGACCGCTTGTCTTGCTGCGGCTTCGGCGCGCGCGAAACGCTCGAGACTGAGCTCATTATCAGCCACCTCTTCGAGTGCCGAGATGTTCTGAGGATCCTCAATCAAGAGCTGTTCGAGAATCTTCAGGGCTTCGTTGTGCTTGCCTGAAAGCTTGAGCTGCTCTGCGCGCTCGAGACGTTCAAGGATGTCCGATGAGAGGCGCTGAGAATCATCCATAAAGGAAAAAAGTATAATGGAGAGAAGGTAATACCAGCAGAAACTCAAGGACTTTTTCTAACTTACGAAGTACAGAACAGTATTCATGATGATCCGTGCTCCGGCAACGATCGCCACGCCCATAAGTGCTCCTATCATCATTCCTTTGCCGAGTCCTTTGCGCTGGTCGTCACCTATAGAAACAACATAGAAGAACGCACCCGTGATGAAGATCGCCCCAAAAGCAAACGGTGCGGTGATCATGAGAATGTCTGCGAGGTTTGTCAGCATCTTTCCGATCGAGAGTCCCCCCACACCGCCGCTCACGCAGAGTTGGTCTGGTCGGCACTGCGCATATGCTTTCAGTGGAGCCGCAAAGACGATGATCATTGAGAGAAAACGCATCTCCATAGTATAGCACACCTTCTGCCTCTATGCACGTTGCGGAAAATATTTCCGACGCCTACACTCTGTTCTCACTCCATGACCTCTTCCGGCTTCCAGACGCGCTTCCTCGGCGGTGACACCCCCCCTCCTCGACCAGCTCGTTTCGGCGGGCTCAAGCGTGCGGTGGGCAATGGGCGACTCAGGCGCTTTGGGCGGATGCTCACACGTACCTTCCGGGCAGTTCTTCGGATGGTGCAGTACGCCATTTCATTCTTCGCGCCGCAGCGGACAGGGGACCTGCGGAGGTCGCTCCTACGTATCGGCGGAGCCGTCTTCCTCCTCTTCCTCTTCTATACGGGTTTCCTGTGGTTTACCCTTCCGGATATCGGGGACTCTGCAAGTCTCATTGCCTCGCAGAGTACGGTGATTACCGATCGTAACGGCGAGGAACTCTATCGACTCTTCTCTGAGGAGGATCGTACGTACATTTCGAGCAGCGATATCCCCAAAAACCTCAAGGATGCGATTGTTGCGATCGAGGATGAACGATTCTATGAGCGCGGATGTCTCGATATGCGTGCCATTTTTCGTGTGTTCTTTCGTTTCGGGCAGGCAGGCGGTGCCTCTACACTCACGCGCCAACTCGCGCGCAATGCACTCGATCTGAAGAAGGAGAACCTTTTCAACCGCAAGTTCAAGGAGATCATTCTCGGTTGCCAGCTGGAGGCGCGTTATAGTAAAGAGCAGCTCCTTGAGCTGTATTTAAACTGGATTCCCTTTGGGCAAAATGCGTACGGCATCGAGCAGGCAAGCCGGCGATATTTTGGTGTCAGCGCGAAGGATCTCACCCTTGCTCAGTCCGCGATTCTCGCCGCTCTTCCACAACGTCCGACGTATTTCAATCCATATGGGAATCACTTACACACGCGCGTAGAGCCGGAAGTGATCGATAGGGTTTTGAGTGGTGCGATCACGCGTTCGAATCAGATCGCGGATGATGAAGTGACGATCGGATTGTTGGGCATCACCGTTGGGTCCGGAACGACTGCACTCTATGTAGGTGGTCGTACCGATCAGGTGCTGAGCGATATGCAGGATCAGAAAAGTATTACGGAGCAACAGCGCTTACAAGCTTTAGCAGATATCGAGCAAATTTCCTTCAAGCCGTTCCGTGAGACGATTCGCGCACCGCACTTCGTGCTTTGGGTGCGTGATGAGATAGAGCACATGTTCGGTGGTTCGGAGGAGGGTGTGCTTGAGCGCGGAGGCCTTCGTGTTGAAACGACACTCGATTGGAAGATGCAGCAGGTGGCCGAGCAGGTCATCACAAATCATCGGGAAGACATTCTTAAACGTTTTGGCGCACAGAATATGGCACTCGTTGCGGCGGATCCACAGACGCGCGAGGTGCTTGCATATGTCGGCAACGCCGATTACAGCGACGAGTCGAATGGCGGGAAGATCGACATGGCCATTGCACCGCGCCAGCCGGGTTCCAGTTTTAAGCCATTCGTCTATGCGGCTGCGTTCCGTAATGGTTTCAATCCTGCGACGATTCTCTATGATGTTCCGACGAAGATCGGCGATGACGAACCCGTAGACTACGACGGGAAAACCATGGGTCTCATGACCATTCGGCAGGCACTCGGCGCCTCGCGCAATATCCCTGCGGTGAAAGCTTTCTTCCTTGCGGGGCAGGAGGAGCCCATTCTTCAGCTTGCAAGTGATATGGGAGCGCCTACGCCGGGACTCAAACGTCAGGAGATGAAACTTCAGCAGCCTGAATTTGATTACGGCTGGCCGCTCGCGCTTGGAGCTGCGGAAACGCCGCTCACTGAGATGGTGCAGGGCTACTCTACCTTTGCGGCTGGTGGGCTCTCTGCTCCTCTCGTGCGCATCCGTCGTATCACTGATAAAAAGGGAAATATTCTCTTCGAAGCAAAACCGCAGGAATTCAAGCCTGTTCTCGATCCGCGCATCGCTTACCAGATCACCTCTGTTCTGAGCGATGAGTGGGCGCGGCCGACGGATTACTGGAAAACGCAGCTCACCGTTCCCGGCTACCAAACGGCCGCGAAGACCGGAACGAGCAACAAGTGTCTCGAGCGCAAAGATGACGGGACATGCAAATTGCGCAAACCGGACAATGCGTGGGTCATCGGTTACACCCCCAATCTCGTCGCGGGTGTGTGGGCCGGTAATGCCGATAGCTCATCCATGTATGAGAAGGCGGACGGGCTCACGACCATGAGCCCCGTATGGAAGGAATTTATGATGGGTGCCCACCGTCTTCTCAAGAATCCGCAGACAACTTTCTCAACTCCATCCGGTATCGTACAGCCGCAGATTTCGCTCCTATCCGGGAAACTCCCAACAACTTGTACGCCTATTGAGCTTCGGCGTGCAGACGTTTTCCTCGAGGAGGCAGCGCCGACCGAACCTGATCCAGCCTGTGCCATGCTCAAGATTGACAAGGTGACACATCTGCTTGCTTCGTCGAAGTGTCCGCTCTCGGCGCAGGGAACGGGGAGCTTCCTTCAAGCGCACAGTATCCTTGCTGATCGTTGGCCAACATGGGAAGAGGGCGTACAGAAGTGGATTCAAGTGCAGAACAATCTTTGGTATGCCACAGAAGATCACTCTGGCTCGCTCCTGCCTCTTCCGGTGGCGCCCGAACAGGAGTGCGATCCCGTTCTCACGCCTGGACGGCTCACACAGCCGACACTCTCCATTCTTTCGCCCACCAATGGCGGAATCGTGGGGTATCCCGCATTCAAGGTCCGTCTCGCGTATACCGTGGGATCCTCTGTGCAGGAGGTTCGTTACAGCATAGACGGCAAGTCGGTGGCAAGCGCAATCGAGCCACCCTTCGATCGTTTCTTGCGCATGCCGCGTTCTGTTAAGAAAGAGGAATCGCACATGCTCACCATTACACTCATCGATCGATATTACAATGAGGCGAGTGACTCTCTTTCAATCCGTTTTGGAGAAGATCGGGGGCTGCCTGTGGTGCAGATCTCATCACCGGGAGGCGATATCGCGGTGAAGAGCGGCGATACGCTCACTGTGCGCGCGGAAGCATCTGATTCCGACGGTGAGATCAAGTATGTGCAGTTCTATCTCGGGCAGACGCTGCTCACCACAAAACCGAAGGAACCCTATGAGTTCTCATACGTCGTCGCGGTTCCCGACGGGACGTATGCTCTTCGGGCGGTGGTGGAGGATATGGCAAAGAACACGGCTGAGGACAGTCTTACGGTAACGGTGGGGGCAGGGAGGGGTGCAGTGTCGACTTCTACGCCAAATAGCGTGCCGCAATTAATCAGCCCGGAGGAGGATCAGACGATTCGGAAGAGCATGCCGATCGATCTCAAGGTACAGGTGCCACGTCTCT
>JAQTSD010000042.1 GCA_028711445.1 Candidatus Peribacteraceae bacterium | reverse complement strand
ACGGCTGAATCAGTCCGATGACCGTGAACAGAAGCAGGAGCACAATCATGAAGGCAAGAAGCCACTTCCGCGTATGCAGATACTTCCACAGGAAGGCGAAGACCTGTGCATGGGTCGCCGGCCGTGACTCGTAATCCGCATGGGACATATGCCTATAGTACAACGATGGAGAGAGTAACGTCGTACAGAAAATTCTGATTGTTTTGCCGGCAGTGTGTTTGCTCTGCGTTCCTTCAATACCTCTTCAACCCTGAAATTGCATTTATTCCTATTTATGTTATAATAATATCAAAGAAATACCATGACTCTCCTCGCACACATCCTGCTCTTCGCGCTCTCTGCGTGCGTCATGTGGCTGCTCTCCGGCGTGCTCATCGATGCCACCGATACGGTGGCACGGCGCTACCGGAAATCCGGTTTTGCCGTCGCATTCTTCGTGCTCGGGTTCCTCACCTCCATCGGGGAGATGTCCGTGCTCGTGAGCGCTTCGGCGGGAGGTGTCCCGCAGGTGTCCGCGGGGAATCTGCTCGGCGCCTCGGTCGTGATCATCCTCCTCATCATCCCGGTCCTTGCCATCTTCGGGAACGGCATTCAGATGGCGCGTGCGCTACATCCATCCACCATCGCACTGCTTCTCGGCGTCGTGCTCCTCCCCTCCCTCCTGACACTCGATGGCACGCTCGGTATCGCCGAGGGATTCATCATGATCTTCCTCTATGCCACCATCTTCTTCCTCGTGCAGAAGAGGCATCCTGCGGAGCAGGAAGCGTCGGAAGCCATTCAGGAAACAGAACGGATGCTTCTCCACAAGAAACATGCGACGCTCATCGACTGCGGCAAAATCGCCATCGGTGGCATCCTCATCTTCCTCTCCGGCATCATCCTTGTTGAAGAATCGGTGTACTTTGCGACCATACTGCACATCCCCTTCTCCTTCGTAGGGCTGCTCCTGCTCTCCATCGGCACCAACGTGCCGGAATTTGTGATCGCCGTGCGCTGCGTCCTCGGGCGCCACAAAGATATCGCCTTCGGCGACTACATGGGTTCCGCTGCGGCAAACACCTTCCTCTTCGGCTTGCTCGCTGTTGCAAACGGACCGTTCCACATCGAAGCGAGCGAGACGCGGCTGACCTTCATCGTCTTTGCCATCGGCGCCGTGCTCTTCTTCCTCTTCTCGCGCACCAGAGGAACACTCTCTCGTAAAGAAGGACTGATCCTCCTCTCGCTCTTCCTCCTCTTCATGACCATGCAGATCGGTAACGCTGTCCGCCTCTCGGATGAGACACGCCCGATGGAGACCCTGACGCAAGCGATCCTCGCACGATCAAAGAAGTGAGGAAAGAGATATGAGAAACAATCAATCAAATGATGATCGAATAGCTTGCCATAAGGAGCATCTGACGAGGATGGGATTGGATGGTGAGAGATCGAGGAAAGGTTACACAGTGTTCTGCATTGGTGTCGAACTGCGCAAGAAGCCCCTTCCCACCCATTATCGGGGATATGAGAAGGATGTGGAACAGGTATACGTGCATGAGCTTCGTGGCTCTGCGGAGAGACATTTCCCGGCCGTTCCGACTAATAGAGAGATCGCAGGGGTAGAACTGCGATAGGAGTGTAAAATGCAGGGTATGGGAAGTCTCTACATTGGTGGCATCGAATTGCTTGAACCAGACCCAAAACTCCATGCTCTGCAACGAAAGCTTAGAGGGCAGCACTTGGCAGAGATGGGTGTGTCCGGCTCATCCACAAATCCACAGGAGAATAATGCCCTTCTCCAAGTGCTGTTTGGAAGGCTGAACAGTACCTTTTCAGATTACATCAGTTGTATCTCTTCACGCGGCCTTTCCGATTTCTTCTTGTACCAATACGAGCAGATGACGAAGGTCTATGCCAAGCACAAGACGGGGCAGCTTTCACCGAGTGACGATGCTCTATTCCAGCGCATCGCTCCATCAAGAATGATTGCCTTACGTTTTATTGTGGAGCGCATTGTTCTTTTAGGTGAGACAGATGACGATTCGATTCCTCATGAAATTAAAAACTTCGCTGCCCATAGGATTTTCACTTGTGCCGAGGAATTGGTGGATCTGTATATCTCCAGCGATCAGACACATCTCGCCTTCCCAGAACACACACGCGTGACGGTCGATCTAAAAACACCCCCTTTTCTTTTTTTGAGGCTCGATGCCCTCGACCCGGACTTCGGCCAGAGGGTGCGCGATTCGCAGATCAATAACAAAGAGAAGTTGCGGATGAAGGAGCTTTTGGGAGGACTTGAACTCGTCGGAGATTCGGATGCTAGGAGGCGACACCTCGACAGTACATTGCAGAGCATCGTCGGCACTGACCTCGACAATATTTTTCACGTTCTGTGGGAGTTCTGTATGCCTTTCCCTCTCCCTCTGCCAGAAGGCCAGAAGTACCCGATACCCTTCTGTGTGGAAGAACAGCTCTTGCAGGACATCGCCAAAAAACACAGAATCAGCAGAGAGATAGTGAGCAAAATCGTGGATGCGTTCTTACTCACAAGAGAAAAAATGGAAACAGAGAAGCACGAAGTTTACATCTCCAAGAACAAGTACCGCTCGTTCTCACGTCCGCTTCTGCGCCTGCCACATACGAAGGGATGGCACATCACGTGGTCACCGGAGATGGCCAAGGAATCGCTCGATCACTTCCATAACATGCTGCCGTTTGGTCAGGCTCCCGTTGAATGGATGCCCGCATTGGAAGCACCACTCTCGAGGCTTAATAACGAGCTTAGCGCCCGTTTTGAAGACCGCTATTCCGAGCTCATGGGAGAAAGGAATTTTGTCGGAGCCCGTTTCAAAAGAAGGATTGGTAAGGACACCGCAAGAATCCGCATCCCAGATGATATTGGAGAGATCGACCATCTCGCGTACTCAGCTAAGTTTGATCTGCTTGTAGTCACTGAGTGCAAGTTCGTTCGGTGGGGATCAAACCCGAAAGACTACTACAACGACCGCTGGGATTTTGTGAAAAAGAAAGGCTCATACGTTCAGCAAGTAACGCGAAAAGTGGAATGGGTACAGAAGGAATTTTTTGCCGTTTTCGCAGCTATGAAATCCGTACTACCGATTCCGGCTGACGCAGCCTTGCCCAGCAGAGTCGCTCACTGCATCGTAACTTACTATCCCTCGCCTGTTTCTCTCTTTGTTCATTCATGTCCCTGTCTCTCCTTCGCCAGATTCTTCGATGCTCTCGACGCTGCTGACGATTGGCCGTTTGAGACTGGGGTAAAACAATACAGCCCTGCCAAAGCGCAATCTCATGCTGTTGCTGAAATATAAGCCTCCTACCTATGCGCTCACACGAGGAAGCCTTCAATGAATCGTAGAGCAGTTTTAAGGAGGTAGATGAGTGCTTCGGCCTCGTCCCTCTCGATCTCGCGGCCTGTGGGGTGACCCACATCGTTTCGGGTAATGCGTATGAGGTTCACGATGGCAGGCAACAAGCTGTCGAGGGTTTCCTGATCTGCGTGTGATAGTACTTTCTTGATGCCGTTCGTTTCCAAAAACTCCAAGAATTTATCGAAGCGTGTCTTGATCTTTTCCTTAGAGAGAACATTCGTTTTGTAGTTGGCCTTCTTCCCCGAAGGCACCTTTGCTTCATACTCTTCCGTGAGGACAAGAATCGCCCTCTCCATCGCTCCGCCCGCCATAGCCGCAGCAGCCAAATAATTTCTTGCACTGAACGAACTGACGGCCTCCTCGATGTATAGACGGATGATGTCGTCCACTTGGTCGAGATTCATCTCTTCGAGGAATCCTTCGCTGTCAATCGGCAACCTCTTTCCTTCCTGTGCACATCGCTGGCCGTAATCCGTGACGCAGATATATGGGTCACCATTGCCCTGAATGTGTCGGCTCCTGTCCCCCGGCATTGCTAGTCCACTCCCCACCAAATCCCAAAACGCTTGCCGAACTAGTAAGTTGTCCTCCCGGTTTTGGGCGTTCAGGGAAACACCCGCACTCTGCGCAAACTCCTCCAAGCCGTTTGGAAAGCTGTTCAAGTTGAGTTGCAGGGCATACTCAGTCTTCTGGGTGAGAAAATCAAGAAGGACATTCTTGATTGCTGAATAGCGCGAAGGCATACGAAACGGTGGGGAATGTGGTGAATGTAAAGTATACTGCCCCTATGCTTCCCGATATGCCAGAGCAAAAACAAAGGCTGATGAAGTTCGTAAACAAATATCTGCAATTTGCCGAGCACACGGCGAATCCCTTGCTTGGCAGGCTCAGTACGTTCATCCAGCACGAAGGCGGCGGTGCCTCCTACCAAAGAGTAGACGGTAAGGTGATGGAAATGGATTACAAAGAGATCAGTGACACACTAGTGATTAATCGTTCAGAAATTCCAACCCTTTCTCTCGAGGTGCTCTGTGGGAAGATCAATGAAATCGCCCAGAGAGTTGCCAAAGTAAAATTCCAATTCTTCATTGGGAAAATTGATGAAGTGGTGGAGGAAACGGGAAACTCATTGAATATGGGAGGAAAGCCTTTCGCGCCGGAGCATTATTTTCAGATGCTTGAAGGGA
>JAQTSD010000025.1 GCA_028711445.1 Candidatus Peribacteraceae bacterium | reverse complement strand
TAGGGTTCGCATCAAGGCTGTTGAGCATCTGTATAGGCAGGCGGAGGGGAATGACACAGATGCGCTTCTCATGTTGACGGATATGCTGGACGATCCGGAGCGGAAAATACGTGCATTCGTTGCACAGGCATTGAGTGAGAAGGGCAGGGATATCCGGCTCATTTCCACCCGCCTCGTCGACATTATCCGCGACCCGCAGAAAGATCCCAATGCTCGTCTTCAAGCACTTCGTCTTTTGAAGAGAGCCGGGAATGATGTGGGGGAAGGTGATCCGGCTTATGCAGGCTTGCTCCAGCGCATCGCGGCCGGGAACCGCGCGTCGCTGGGTGATGACCAGGAAATGTGGGAGGACTTAAGATCTGCAGCTGCAGATGCGCTCGTGACGGTTCCGCAAAGACAGATCGATTACGAGTTGCTCCTTCACGCGTACCGGGAGATTGGTGACCCACATCATGCGATTTCCATTAGCTTGGCGGGTGCAATTCTCACAGAAACCACCGGTGAGCATACGAGGCAACTGGACGCAAAGACGTATGCCACGCTTGTTGTCTCAGGCTTGCAGCATGGAGATCCCATCGTGCGCAACTGGATTCTGGCGCGGATCCTCTTCCATCAGGATCTCCGGGATCCAGCTTTTGCGGAACTCATCCCCTCGTTGACGGTGATTGTGGGTGATCGTGAAGAGGATGGCCATCTCCGCGGATCCGCTGCCGAGTGCATCGCGGTCATCGCCCGGCATCACAGGGGGGTCGCTGCGGAGGAGGCTGTGCGGGTGCTCAAGGAGCATGTGCGTGACCCTTCCCTCCATGTGCGCTTCGGCGTTATGAAGGCGCTGCGCGTCCTGCAGCCAGATGCACTGAAGGAATTGGGCATTGATGATCGCACATTTTCCAGAACAGGGATCCCCGATGCCGATGCGGCTCGTGAACGGCGCAAGATGCTGTGGGCGCTGCGGAAGCGGAGTGTCGAACGAACACGCAAGATGACCAAAGACCTCGGGACGGGAGCACCTCTCCCCGAGGTGAAAGAGGCTCAGCAGGATGTGCCGGTTCGAGTGCGCGATCCGGAACGGCCAGCCAATGTGTATGAGACATTCCGGCCAAGCGCTCAGGATGCCTATGTGCTTTTTAACCAGACGGAACGAACAGGGGAGAACACCGAAGAGATCGTTGCTGCCTTTCATCAAAGGAAGATTGAGGCATTGCAGGGAAGCAGGATTGTTGCTCTGTGTACAAAGCTCTTTCCTGGGGCTTCACAGGAGGAACTCTCAGGGAAGCGGCGTGTTATCCAGAATGCCCTTGTCGAAGCGCTCGGTGCAGATTGGGATAACGCATTCTACCCTTCATTGAGTGAAGAGAGTGCAGCGAAGATCTGCATGGAACTGGCGAAGAATCTTCCCGGCGATGCTGCCGAGGATGAGGCTGCGGCGATCATTCGTACATTACAGCGTCACGATGAATCGTACTGGCATTTGCACTTCCACCGGCAGGCGATCAACTTCCTGAAGATAGGAAATCGCGACGCCTATCGGGAATTTCTTGTTATTGTCGGCAGGAGAGGGAATGAGGAGGGGAGGGATGAGGAGATATTTGACCTGTACATGCTGGCGCTCGAGATCAAGAAGATCGAGCTATACGAGGAAATGGCTCGCTTGAGCAAACAACGCAATAAGCCGCTCAGTGAGGTGATGGAGGAGGAGGCGGCCAATCCCGCAAGTCCCCTCCATGTGTCCAGTGCGATCGCAAAAGAGGCGAAGACACCGGAACAAAAGAACGCTGCACAGGCTACTCTTGCGGTCGCGCCTGTCACAGCGTCCGCCGCGCCTTCCGAGAAGCTGGAGCAGTATCCTCTCCAGACTATTCGGGAAGTCGGAGCAGCGGAGTTTGCGAAGAGCATCTCACCCTCGGCTGATACAGTGAAGACGGCCGCCGTGGAAGCACTTCGTAAGACGGGAGCAGAGAGTCTGATCACCGCATTCGCAGGAGCAGAGCGTGTCGGCATTCATGCTCATGAGCAAACGGTCCTTTTCGATGCCGTTGTTGCAGGAGTACCGTATGTGCTTGGTGTCGACGAAAGCGGGCGGTCGTTTGCTTTCGTCCGCGGACCGGAGGGAAAACGGGTCTTTCTTTCTTCAAACGATGCAAAGGGATTCGATATTGCCCGCTTACGGACAATCGAGATGTCCCACGACGTTCCTCCGGGGTTCATTGCATATCACCCAAAACTTCTCAGCACTCTTTTTAGTTACAATGCTGCAAAGCATCCAGTACTTCCCATTGAAACAGCATCACTCGTCGATCAATTTCTCGGAGTCATAGATCGATTGAAGATCGATCCGTGGGAGGTATTGGAACAGTTGGATATCATTGATGCAAATCAGCATATGAATGAACGACGTACGAAGCAATTCGCAGCTTGGCTTATACATAATCGCGAAAAATTGCCCAGCATGAAGCCGACCATTGATGATTTCCACATCCTCACAAACTTATGGGATCGTCATCCTGATAATGAGGCCATGCTTCTCCTGTCCTTCGAAGAAGCGAAGAGGAAATTAGTGGAGGCGTGAGGAAGAGGGACATTCACTTCCTCTTCACTCGAATGAACCCCGAGATCTCGATTGTCGTGAGGTTCTTCTCCAACTTGGAGAGACGGTCGAGCATCATGTTCATACCGATGGTGTCGGAGGCCATGTGGCTGCACTGGATGATGTTCACATGGTGTTCCTGAGCTTTCTCGAGCGATTTCTCCGTGGCGTGCATCGTGAGAATCGTCCCCACACCGGCGTGCGCTTGTGCGGAGATGAATTCTTCGGGACCGTTTGTCCCGCCTGTAAACTCCGAGGCGACCACCTTGCCTGTTCGATTTCCCTTTGCTCCGTGTGCGATAAGCGGCGGATTGCCCTTCTTCGCGTACCATGCATACTCCGGGACCTTCAGAAGTGCATTTAAGACATCGTCGAGCGAATCATACTCATTGTTGCAGATCGTTTTCGTCATGAGTGCCCATACGAGGTTGTCACATGCCGTGTGGCAGGTCATGGCGGGAAAACCAAGTAATTCGGCTGCACGTTCCGTTCGAAACAGATTGTCCGGATGGATGGCACGGAGAATGCGCTCGACGCGGGGCTTGAGAAACCCCTCGCTGATATTCACAGGTACGCCCGCAAGTGCGAGAACATCCACTTGCATGGGGAGCATCTTCTCCAAGTCGCCCAGTGCGCGACCTTCCGGGTGATGAATAAAGAGTGCATCGATCTTTCCTCCCTTCTCTCGCAGGCGGTCTGCAAGGAGGATCTCAGGTGTTTCGATGTCGATGCCGACAAGCAGATGCTTCACCTCTTCCTCTCCCGTACCTGCGATGATTCGCGTGTCTGCATAAGGGTTCCACGTGCGCTCAAAATCGAAGTACTCTTTCTCTTTCCCGTCGAGTTTTTTGGCTTTCTCTTGTTGTTTTTTGAGGATCTTCTCCACGGCATTCCGGCCGCGCGGATCGGCGCCGATTCCGATGTCTACTGCGTTTTTGAAGAGGGTCTTGAACTTCATAGTAAGTAGAGAGTACCCCTGATTCTCGTTTGTTTGCAATGAACGGTCGAAAGTTTTCGCAGCGATAGATCGCGATCTGTCACTCGTTATTGTTTCGTTTCCCGTTTTATTTCTTTGTCAGGGTGACAAAGAAAGAAGCAAAGAAAGCGCTCTGCCGCCAAAGCCCTTCCACTCAGGCCCTGAGCCTCCTCGTCGGCTGGCCCCGCTTCGCGGGGCAGGGCCTTCCCCCTCACCCCCCTTCGTCAGGCTCAAGACAAGCAGCGGCGGCGGTACTCACCATTATGTCTCAGTGCATTCTCGCAGCTCGCCACGCGTTCCAGAGCGTCACCGCCGCAATGATCGGGTGTCTGAAGCAGAAGCGTTTCACACATCCGACGCCGGCATAGGTGATGCGATCGCCCCGTGATTTCTTTGCCGAGTACTTGGCTGCCATCTCTTTAAATTGTGCGATCTGTGCGGTCTTGGCAGCGTTCCTTTCCTGCCCGCGTGGCAGATCGGAGATGAGCGATTGTAAAATCTGAAAACGATCGAAGAGGCCCTGTCCGTGTGCACGGTTCACGGCCGTAGCCGCCTTCGGGTGGACGCGGAATATGCCAAGATTTTCCTTGAGGTAGTACCAGTCTGTGACGCGCAGTAAGCGCACCCAATATTCTGCATCGAGCGATTGTGGCATTTGCTCATGAAACGGTCCTACTTCCTCCATGACTTCCCGTCGGATGACCACGAAATCCGGCTCGCCGATGAGATTGGGCCGCAGCCCCCTTCCGATCCATTCATGAAGGAATTCCCGTCCGTCATGAAGTCCGGCGGACAGATCATGTTCTTTCATTCGTGCGAGTTCCATGTAGTCCCCGCTCGTCTGGATATTCCCTTCGATCTGGTAGCGGTGTCCCATCGAGACGAAACCAACGTTCAGATGCTCGAGGAGTACATCAGCTGCGCGTTTCAGATACTGAGGTTCCCAGGTGTCATCTTGGAAGAGATACGCGACGAATTCGCCGGAGGAGTTGCACAAGCACGCGTTCCAGTTTCGACCGATGCCGAGGCGCTCGGGAGATCGGAGGAAGCGCAAACGTTCATCAACGAGAAACGGCTCCACGATTGCGTGCGTATCGGTGGCAGAGCAATCGTCATGCACGAGTGCCCGCCAATGCGGATAGGTCTGGTTGGCGAGTCCCTCGAGCGCCGCGCGCAGATGCGCGGGATCGGGGTTATAGGTCGGAATCAGGACGGAAATCGTGGGGAGTTCCATGGTGGGGTTGTATACTCATTCTACATGCGCGTCGACATCCTCACCCTCTTTCCGGACATGTTCACAGGCCCATTGACCGAGAGCATCCTCAAACGGGCGCAGGAGGAGAAGCTCCTGACCATTCATTTTCATGACCTTCGTATGTTCGGGCTTGGTCATTATCATCAAGTGGATGATCGCCCGTACGGCGGTGGTGCGGGGATGGTGCTGCGAAGCGATGTGATCGTTGCGGCCTTAGAGGCAGTAGTGAGAGAGGGGAATAAAAGAAAACAAGGGAAGAAAAACGGGAAGCCGTGGACGGTATACCTCTCCCCGCGCGGGAAGAAACTGACGCAAGTGAAAGTGGAGCAATTAGCGAAGAAGCATGAGTGGCTTATTCTGCTCTGTGGTCACTACGAAGGCATCGATCAGCGGATTATCGATGGCAGGTGGATCGATGAGGAAATATCCATCGGTGATTATGTTCTGACGGGTGGCGAGATTCCTGCAATGGTTCTCATCGATGCTGTGGCGCGGCAAATTTCCGGCGTCCTCGGTAAGGACGAGTCGGCCGAAGAAGAGAGCTTCTCCAAGTCCCTCAAACGCAAGCGGGAGTATCCGCACTACACGCGTCCGGAAGTATTTCGTAAGTGGAGAGTGCCGGAGATCCTTTTGAACGGGAATCATCGTGAGATCAAGAAGTGGCGCGCAGATCATCTCTCCTAATAATGGACCTTGCCAAACTTCTGCAGCGGCTCAGGCGCGAAGGAGCTATCACGTTGACCATCCATGTCCGCCCCTCTTCTCCGCGTACGGGATGGCGGGGTGCATTGGCGGACGGGAGTTTCAAGATCGATGTCGCACAAATACCAGAGCGCGGCAAAGTGAATGGAGAGCTGATCCGGTTTCTTGCAGAGGAATTCAAGGTGCCGGTCGATGGTGTCGCGATCCTCCGCGGCCTGAGCGCGCGGATAAAAGTGATACAGGTACGGGCAAGTAGTACTCCATAAGATTGCTCTTCGTAAGAGATGGTGATTCTCAGCGGGTCCAACTGGTTTTGTTACAGATTGCTCAGCGATCTGCCAGCTCATTTTCGATCATCCCGCGCAGATCCGCAGCATAGGGGAGCCCTGTCACTTTTGTGCCGTTGAGGAAGAAGGTTGGGACGAGAGAAACGGAGAGGCTGTGTGCCCATGCCTGCTGTTGCCCGAGAATGAGTGTAGTGCTCTCATCTTTCATGCAAGCGGAGAACGAACCGGCCGGGAGGCCGACAGCTTCGGCAATGGATGTGATGGGTGTCTTGTCGTCACGATCAAAGAGTGCGTCGTGCATGGCTTGACCTCTCCCCTCCATCGCCGCACAAATCAACGCGAGGGCATCTTCTTGCGAGGATTCATATTTCTTGAGAGGGGTGATCACGACAGAGAGTCGGAGGTTTCCTTTGGCGATGTACCCCTGTGCGATCTTGGGGAACTGATCATGCCAGAATTCCTTGCAGTAGCGGCAATGGTGTTCGGTGAAGAGGAGGAGAGAGAGTGGAGCGTTGCGATTGCCGATCTCAAGGACGCCCGTCGGAAGGAGCCGCTCTGCGAGCGCACCGGTACCACTGAGTGGCTGGGCCAATACCTCCTGCGGAATCTGTTCTGTGCGCTTTGCAGGATCCTCTGCTATTACTTGGGGTTGTGAGGAATTTCCGGGTTGTTGCAGAGTACAGGCTGCGAGGATGAGCGTGCAGAGGGCCAGCGGGAGGAGACGGAGATGATGCACGTTGTGAATATACTCGAGGATGCGTGCCGCATACACCATTGGTTTTGCGATTTTACATCTACGCTGTGCCATGGTGAGGGCTGCATTCCTTTCTTCGTTCTTTTGTGGCCATTCTCGTTTCTGCGCTATCCTTTCCTCATGTCCCCCCGTATCTTTCTCCTCGGCGCTCCTATCGATCCTGTTGTGGAAATGGAGGCCGTGGAGCGGATTTATACAATGCTTCGATCCCCCGGCCAGTACCATGTGATGACGCCGAACAGCGAGATGCTCGTGGAGGCGTGTCGCAATGAATCCTTTCTCAATGCCTTACTGGGGTCCGCTCTCAATCTTCCCGATTCCATCGGTCTCAAGTGGATGGCGCACTTTACAAGGCAGTCTCTCCCTGAGCGGGTGACGGGTGTGGATACCGTCACGGCGCTTGTAAAAGAACTGCCTGCGGAGCATGCAGTCTTCCTTCTGGGTGCCGCCGAAGGCGTAGCGCAACGTGCGAAAGAAGTGTTGGAGAAGATGAATCCGCATTTGAAGATTGTCGGCACGTACGCGGGGAGTCCTGCAGAGGAAGATGCACGGGCGATCATCGATCTCATCCGTCAGGTCCAGCCGCACCTGCTGCTCGTCGCGTACGGCGCGCCCAAGCAGGATCTCTGGATCGCGCGGTACCTCAAGGAACTCCCGAGCGTACGGGTGGCAATGGGAGTCGGCGGCACATTTGACTTCCTTGCGGGGACAGCATTGCGCGCTCCGCGCTGGATGCGCTTCGTGGGACTTGAGTGGTTCTGGCGGGTGCTGCGCGAGCCGCGGCGCATCAAGCGGATCTGGAATGCCGTCGTCGTGTTCCCGTTGCTTGTGGTGTGGTACGGGAGAAATGCTCCGCAACGAAAGGAGTAATGAAAAGTGTAGAATGTAGAACTCTGAAAAACGTGTCACACTGAATGATTCCACAAAAATTTCGTGGAATTGTATCGAAGTGCGGCCGTTTTTCAGAGATTCCTCTAGAACGAAAATCACTCCGTCGCCTTGTCGTAGGCCTTCTGCGCGGCTTTGAGCGCGGCTGCTTCTATCTTCGCCGTGCGCTTGGCGGCGGCGTACAGAGGTTTTGCTTCCATGTAGACCGTCTTCGTGGCTGTGTACTCCACCCTCGTTTCCGTGACGACTTGGGAGGCTGCGAGATAGTCCACTTTCGCGGTGTTCACCGTCTCCCGGATTTCGGCCCTGTTCTCCGCGGTTGCCGCCCTGTAGTCGGCCTTCGCGGCAAGGTACGTCTGCTTCGCCTCCGTTTTCTCATCCTTCGCTTCACCGTATGCAGCTTTCACCTCTTCCAGCGTTCTCTTCGCCTCATTCACCGTTTCCTTGGCTGCAGCGAGAGCCTGTATGGCCACGTCGTAGCGGGCTTGGGCGGCGGCGAGAGCATCGGGTTCCTGATTTTGTGGATCGGGGGGAGAGGAACCCGGAATGCACGTGCCGGGGAATGTGACGCCTCTAGGACCGTGATCACAGGCGTCGCTGAGACACTGAGAGTTGTCGATACAAGGCGCATCGTTCGGATAGAGATCTTGGCACTTGCCGCGCTCCACCATTCCTCTGCCGCCGGGCAGTGTCTCGAAATAGGACAGGCAGAATTGACCTTGTGGACAATCTCCATGGGGCACCTGGCATGGGTGTGGCTCGCACCGTCCCCCGGCGTTGCACTCCAATTTTTCCGGGCAGTCGCTGTCTTCCCTGCACGCGCACGTTCCGGGGTACTTCCGCGTTATCAGTCCACTCGGGTCTTTTGGTTTGCAGTACCCTTGGACACATGCCTCGTCGAACATGCACGATTCCCCGAATTTCCTGTTCTCTTCATAGCACGCATGAGCTTTGCAGAAGCGCCCCCAGCCACATTGGGCGTCCGAGCCGCAGCCTTCCGTGCAATAGCCAACACTACAGTATTGACTCCAAAGACAATCGTCATCGGCTTGGCAGCCGCAGAGAAACTGAAAGCCATCGGAGTGGCAAATGCCGCTTGCGCAGTCGGCAGGTTCCGTGCAGGGGCTGTCGGCCGGCGAGAGTGCAGCATGTGTAGTGCCGGGCATCGGCTGTTGCATTATAACTAGTGCAAGAAGGGTGACGGATGTACCGAAGCCGGCGAACAGTGTGGAAGTGCGAGACACGGGCAGAATTAAAAATGGAGAATCATTCCGTCGCCTTGTCGTAGGCCTTCTGCGCGGCTTTGAGCGCGGCTGCTTCTATCTTCGCCGTGCGCTTGGCACCGGTGTAGACCGCCTTCGCCTTCGTGAAGGCCGTTTTTGCAGCCACATAGTCCGCCTTCGCTTCTGTGACAGCTTGCGCTGCTTCGAGGTAGTCCGCTTTCGCCGCATCCATGTCTTCCTTCATGTCCGCCTTATCCTCGCTGTCCGCTGCCTTGTACGCAGCCCGCGCATCGAGGTACGCCTGTTTGGCATCCGTCTTGGCATCCTTTGCTTCGGTGTACGCATCCTTGGCCTCGTCCCTCGCATCCTGCGCCTCGGTCGCTGCTGCCAGCGCCTCGTCGAGTGCTTCCGCCGCTACGTCGTATCTGGCTTGAGCGGCGATGAGTTCACTGTTCAATTGCCACTCTTCCTGTTCGGTGGTGCTGGGGTTGCACTTGATGCCCCCTGCACAGTAATTACTGGCGCACTCCTCGTTCTCCCTGCAAGATTCGCCTCCCTTTTTGGTTCCTCTTGGCTTGCAGCGTTGCGTAATCTGGCTGCAAAATTTTCCATCGAGACAACTGTTTCTGCCGGTTTTCGTGCAGCTGAGGCATTGACCCTGAGTGGTATTTGCCAATACAACACAGACGGTACCCTCAAAACCACTTTTTGCCTCGCAATCATTCGTGGATTGGCAGCGATTATCTGTTGCGCATCGTCCTTCTTTGTAAGCTGTCCGGCCCGAGCAGTAGCTGCTTGCACATTCACTATCCGTTCCACAAGCCGCTCCATCGGGTTGATTCGTCGGTGGTGTAACAGGTGTTCCACTATTTGAGTAGCATATGCCGTCAGAGCTACCGCACGTGGTTCCGACCGGGCAGAAGACGCCATATTGTTTCCATGCGTCATTGCACTTGACGCACTTGCTTCCTATGCAGAGTTTCCCGCCGCATTCGGCATTGGTTGTACATTCTGGTTCCGGCTCCTGTTGTGGCGGTCTCTCTTCGCAGAGGCCTGCATTACAGATGAGGTCTCCTTCGCACTCGAACGGATATGTTGTGCAAGGCCAGCACTTGCCGTTCACGCAGACTTGCCCATTGCATTCGGTATCATTTTTACATGTTGGCTCCCGTGGAGTGGGAGCCTTTTTCTCACATCGTCCGTTCTGTTTGTTGCAGACATATGTGTAGGGGCAGATGTCCTCAGAATTACAGCTGGCAACTTGAGTATAGGTGCATGTGCCGACAGTCCATTGATCGGGCTGTGTGCACTCCCAGATCTTCCTGGCTGGCCTGGGATTTCCATACTTTGTGCAAGAGATCCCTGTCCCTCCGCCACAAGGGAGATCGGTTTGGATCACAACACTAAATGGTGGTGTGGAGGCTCGTAGCGCTCCGGAGCGGATGGTGGGGAAGAGGAAGACGGCGGCGGCAAGAACGGCCGTCAGTGTCATGGCGAATCCGGCGAAGAAATGATGATGGAGTTTCATCATATGTATGTATGTGGAATATATACTTACATTATAACATAAATTATTAATTATTACAATTTCTCAAGAAACCGCTCTATAAAGTCAAATATTGATGGAAATCGATGGTTAATTATCCTCCGCTCCCGCGATCTGCGTTTGCCATCCTTGCTCCTTTGCGAGGACTAGGTCCGATTGAGCGATGAGCGCCCGAAGGGCATCACGGATAGTGAAAAGCCGCATCTTTATCTCTGATGGATTGAGCTCGTGTTGCCTGTTCTCAAGATCTCCCAATGATTCTGCCAGCTTGCCTACTCTGAGGCGGTACTCATCATCCATGTCGGGGTTGCGTCCGATCGCCGTGGTACCGAGCGAATAGAGTTCGGCGAGAGTTGGTACGTTACGACCGGGATTGGGCATAGTTCTTACGAGAAAGATTATCGCAAATTCTCCACTTCCGAAACATACCACTCCTTCTCGCCTTTGCGCAGGATCACGAGCTTCGGTCCGTCCTTCGTTTCGGCAACGTAGTGCCGTTCATTTTCCAGTGAACGCAGCAATGTCGTAGAAGTGACGTGTTCATCCGGGAGCAACATGTAGACGGCGAGGTCCGGCTTGTCCGTGACGGCCGCCTTGATGTTGTAGCTTGCGCGGCCGAGAGTCGCTGCCACGGCGACGATCACGCAACACAACAGTACCGCCCAGAAGGTGGTGCCCAGGAATCGGCCGCGAGAAACGTGAATAATGTCCATATTTCGTACCATTATAGCACTCCTGCGCACATTGCGGAAGCTGTGATACTCTTGGGGCATGGGTACCCTCATCCTCCTTCGTCATGGTCAGTCGCAGTGGAACCTCGAGAACCGCTTCACGGGATGGACCGATCAACCGCTCACCGATCGTGGCCGGCTGGATGCCGCAGCCTGCGCGAAGGTTCTCAAGAAGTTTCGCTTTGACCGTGCATTCACATCACGGCTGATCCGCGCCACGCAGACGTTGGAAGTGGTCCTCAAGGAGTTGAAGCAGACCAGCATTCCCGTGACGGAAGATTCAGCCTTGAACGAGCGGCACTACGGTGATCTGCAGGGACTGAATAAAGCCGAGACAGCGAAGAAATTCGGCGAGAAACAGGTACAGCTTTGGCGCAGGAGCTTCTTCACGCGGCCGCCGAATGGCGAGAGCATGGAAGACTGCGAGCGGCGCACAAAACCCTATTTTCTCCAGTACATCCTGCCCTTCGTCACGAAGGGGGAGACCGTCCTCGTCGCGGCACATGGCAACAGCTTGCGGCCCATCATCAAGTACTTGGATCACCTCGAACCGGAGGAGGCTGCTTCGATGGAGATCGGGCTCTGTACGCCGTACATCTACGCGTTCAAAGAGGATAAAGTCGTAAAAAAAGAAATCCTCGAGGTTCCGGGGATCGTCACCAAAGGTGCGTCACTCACCGAGACGAAGGTGAAAGAGGGGAAGGTCTGAAGCTTCTACCTCAGCAGTAGCGATTCGTGGCTGTGGGGCCCGCCTCAAAGGGAGAGGAAAGTCATGCGGCGGCCCTCTCCGCCCCGTGTATGGGTGGCGGCCACTCTTGGTCGGTACCATTTCCGCGGTGGTCCAAGCGAAGCACTCTCCCCCCGCTCTTCTTCACGATGTCGTCAATGATGGCCTGTGATGCGACCACTTCGATCACGCCGAGGCCGGGAGTGGTGTCCTGAATGGCATCGGGGAATTCTTTACACAGATTTGTCATCACTCGTGACATATCTCGCTTGAAAGCTTGTTGATGGACATCGAGTTCAGCGACGTTTTGCGGAAGGTCAGAAAGACCAAGAGAGATTTCTGCACGGAAAATCTGGCAGCACGGCTTGTCCGGTCCGGTCGGCAGCTGTTCACGGTTCTTCGGGGGGTGGTCACCCATAGGATGGGGGGAAGAAAACGGAGCGCTATCATGTAGCACAGGAGCACCCGCGTCTCGCTCCTAGACGTTCGAAAGAGCTAGATGAAGGTTTCGTCACTACTGGAAGCCGAAAATCGGTGCTGTTCGTTCTCAATCTTTCCCTGGCAGCGCTCCGGCTTTTCCTGCTATGCTCGCGCCGCAATGCAGGAGATCGCGTACCGTTCGAGCCATTTCTTCGACGACGTCGCCGACCTAAGCGATCGGCATGTGCATCTAATCCTCATCGCGACCAAACCGGACATCATTAAGCAAGTGCCGCTCTATAAGGAGCTTAAGAAGCGCGGTCACCTTGTCCTCCTCGGTCATACCGGGCAGCATTACGATGAGAACCTGAGTGGCGGGATGCTCAAGGAGTTCGGTGTCGAGCCGGACTTCAACTTGAACGTGCGCGGCGCGATGCACGATGTGGTAAGCCAGATTATCGGGCGGCTCGGGCATGTCATTGGCGAGTTGAAAGCACGGGGGAAGATCGTCATCCCTTACGTGCACGGCGATACGACGACGGCGATGGCGGCGAGCAATGCAGGGTTCTGCCACGGATTCGCCTCGGTGCACGTGGAGGCGGGAATCAGGACGCTGACGCCCGATTACGGAGCTTCAGGCTTCTCTCTTCAGGCTTCAAGCGACTGGGATGTGGCGGGCTGGAGGGAGTTTCTGATAAATGCGAGTAATTGGAAGCGCGGCAGCCTCGAGCCGTATCCCGAGCAGTTCAATACGCGCTGCTCGGAGGCTGCGACCGGCATCCATCTCGCACCCGTCAAACTCGATCGTGGTTTCCTGCTCTCCGAAGGATTCCCGGAGGATCGCATCTTCGTGGTGGGGAATTCCGTGGTGGACGCAACCGAGGAGGCGGTGAAGGATGCCGCGCATGCGACCGTCTTCGAACGGCATCCGATTTTGAAAGAAGGGGATTTCGTCCGGTTCTGCATTCATCGCCGCGAGAATTGCGCTTCCGAGAAGCGTTTCACTGCGATCTACGACGCGATGAAAGCGATGATTCTCGAAGGGCGCACGGTCCTGCTCATCTCCATGTTTCAGACGGAATCCGCTCTCGAGCGTTTCGGGAAGAAGAAGGAGGTGGCCGAGCTTGCGCGGACACATACAAATTTCGTCTACTCGTCGGTGTGGCCGGAGTACCGGGATGTCATTGCGGCGATGGGCCGCGCGGCCGTCTGTGCCACCGACTCTGGTTCCATGCAGGAGGAGATGAACGCGATGGGCGTGCCCTGTGTAACGCTGCGATTCGGGTCCGACCGGAGCGAATCCGCCATGGCCGGAGGTAATCTCATCGCTCCGCCCGTGAGTGCGGAGGGAATTCGCCGAATCATCGAATTCGCGTGGGATCACCCAGAAATGCGCAAGGCTCCGAAGCTGTACGGCTCAAATGTCAGTGCCCGGTGCATCGATGCAGTGGGGGGGGCGCTTCTGACCGCGGAGGTGTTTCGGACGGAGGAGGAGAGGTTGCAACAATAAAAAGAGCCCCTCACACACGTCTGGGGCTATCTCCACCCGATTGTGGAGTGATTTTCCCCGGCGCTAGCCCTAGGGGAAGTGTGAGGGGCTGAACCCGAATATGAGTTCGACTCATTGTTTCTTTATGGAAGGGGGAATGCAAAAGAAAAGTCAGGATTTCCCTGTGGGGGACAGCGAACGCGTTCCGTCCCTCCTGTAGGAGCACGGCATGCCGTGCTCTACTTGTTGTATTCCAGTAATAACGAATTCCACGTACTCTTTGTCTATGCTCCAAAGACTTCGTGAACGGCTCACACTCATTCTGATCGCGCTCCTGCCGCTTCATGCGCTGCTCGTGACGGTGGGGACGAAGCTCATCGCGGGACCGGGCCACGCGCCCTTAACGGCGCTTGCGCTGTGGAAGGAGGGGGTGCTTGTGTTCATCTTGGCATTGGCAATGGTGGAGGTTGCCCTTTCTCTCCGGAGAGCTTCAAGCTTCCGGTTGGACGTTATGGATCTTCTCATCCTCGCGCTCATCATCCTTGGGATCGTTGTCACGGCGTTCACGCATCAGGATTGGAAGCTCGCCGTGCTCGGCTTCAAGTATGACTTCCTGCCGCTCGTAGCTTTTTTTGTGTTGCGGCGTGCCACATGGTCGGAAGGATTTCTTGATACTGCATGCAAGGTACTCCTCGCCGCGGGTGCCGTGACGGCTGCGTACGGGCTTACCACGCTCCTCCTGCCGCGGGAATTTTTCCTTTGGCTCGGGTACGGCGATGCGCACTCGCTCTACTTCCCGGACCAGCCGCTCGCATCGTTCCAGCTCATCGCCGAGACGGGGATTCGCAGGATCCAGAGTACGTTCAGCGGGCCGAATCAGTTTGGCTTGTGGCTGCTGATCCCCTTGGCCATCATTCTCACGCAACTCAAGAATCTGAAGGGCCGGCACACCTCCTCACTGCGATTGTTCGGCCTCTTCGTGTTCCTTGGCGGCGCCCTCTTCTTCTCCTTCTCCCGCAGCGCGTGGATCGGTGCGGCGGTCATGACCCTCGTGGCATTGCATGGCGCGCTTCCGCGGAGAATTTTCTGGCGCTCCTTCGCGGCGCTGATGCTTGTTGGCGTCGTCGTCGCGGCTGCGGGGATCGCACTCTCTCCCAAGGCGTTGGGTCGCCTCTCCTCCTCGCGCGGACATCTCACGCGTCCGCTCGAGGCTGTGCACGTGATCATTGCACACCCCTTCGGCTTAGGTCTCGGGACAGCAGGGCCAGCGAGCAATCGTGTGAGCGAGACATGCGTGATGCTCCGTCCGCAGGACGATCCGGCGTGGGCCAAGAGCCAGCCGACACTCTGCGTCTTCCTCGGAACGACGCAGGTTCAACCGGCAGATCATATCTGCCGCTGTCCGTTCCACCCGGAAAACTGGTACCTCCAAATCGGTGTGGAGTTTGGGGTGCTCGGATTCATCCTCTTCATTGCATTGGTCATCGTGATTCTCCGCCGACTTGGAAAGGAACATACCGATATCTCATTCATCTTCCTTGCCTTTCTCGCCATCTCCATCGCTGCGTTCTTCCTCCATGCGTGGGAGGATGCCGCGATTGCCTCCACGCTTTGGATCCTCACTGCAGTTTCTGTGCCCGCACGGGACCGGGAATAGGTGGTAAGTTGTTTCCATCTTGGTGGTTAAGAACACTTCGCAGTGCGTCTGCGTAGGCGTGGCACGAGTATTGCACCCGCATCAGTATTTCCAGTAACGGGTAGCGCTCATCCTCTTTTTCAATTCCGTTTGCGGCAAGAGCAAGTCGCAAGGCTTCCCGATAGGTTCTCTCAAACAGCTTGGATGCTTGGATGACCGTTTCACGCTTTGCGCCCTTCGTCCTGGCGACATGGCCGAGGACGGCGAGTGCCTTGCGCGCGGTTTGTATCGCCGCATCGGCGGTCGATGGGTCGACGGCGATTGCATCGAGGTTGATAGCAGCTTCCCTGACTCCTTCACTGTTCAGTGTGTTGCAATGTTGCAGCCAGACAGCGTCCTCGCTCTGGAGATCCTGTTCTGCGATTGCTTGCAGGATGGCACTCATGCGGCCATTGAATGCTTCTTAAGAGAGAGAGTCAAACGCCTTCGATGGGCCTTATCTCTTGAGTCTCCGAGCGCTACCATGGGCTCATGATGAAACTCCGCTCGATCATCATCCTCGACTTCGGCGGGCAGTATGCGCATCTCATTGCGAGCCGCGTGCGGCGACTCGGCGCTCACTCGGAGATCCGCGATCCGGAAACGAAAGCCTCGGCCCTCAAGAACGCTGCCGGCATCATTCTCTCCGGCGGACCGCAGAGCGTCTATGATCCAGGTAGCCCTGCAGGAGATCCGGGGATCTTCTCCCTCGGTATCCCGGTACTGGGTATCTGCTACGGGTTACAGTGGATGACCAAGGCACTCGGTGGAGAGGTGAAGCAGGGTGCGGTGAAGGAATACGGTCCAACGGTGATTGAGAAGATAGGGGCCGGTGGGGCACTCCTCGAATGGTGTCCACAGAAATTCATTGCATGGATGTCTCATGGGGATGAAGCGAAGAAACTGCCGGAGGGATTTGCGAGAGTCGCGACATCGAAAAGCTGTGCGAACGCGGCGATCTCGAATGAAACGCGACACTTTTACGCCGTTCAGTTCCATCCCGAGGTCACGCACACAGAATATGGGCAGGAGATCCTTAAGCGATTCGTTTCACTCTGCCATGCCGATCCGTGGTCCATTTCGGGCTATGCCAAGCGTATCGGCGAAGAGATCAAGGCTGCGGTTCAAGGTCGGCATGTCTTCATGCTCGTCTCGGGCGGTGTCGATTCCTCCGTTGCTTTTACGTTGCTCAATAGAGTGCTTGGCCCTGAGCGAGTGCAGGGGTTACTTGTGGATACAGGTCTCATGCGTTCAGACGAGGTGCACGAAGTTCGATCTGCGTTGCAGAAGCTCGGTATCCGCAATCTGCGCATCGAAGATGCTTCGGAAGAATTCTTCGTGGCACTGAAAGATGTCTACGATCCGGAGGAGAAGCGACGTGCGATAGGAGAGACATTTCTCTCCGTACAGAAACGCGTGAGTGAGAAGATGGGCCTCACGCATGCGGAGGGGTGGATGCTTGGACAAGGAACCATTTACCCGGATACCATCGAGACAGGGGGCACGAAGCACGCCGATCACATCAAGACTCACCACAATCGGGTGCAAGCAGTTCAGGACATGATCGTGCGCGGACTCGTCGTCGAACCGCTCAAAGATCTCTACAAAGATGAGGTTCGTCGTCTTGGCGAGGAGCTTGGGCTGCCGCACGAGCTTGTGTGGCGGCATCCGTTCCCCGGACCGGGACTCGGCGTGCGGATTCTATGCGAGGAGGCGCCGCAGCAGCTTCAAGCTTCAAGCTTCCCATTCGGGCCTGAGAGGCCCTCAGGGCCTTCGAACGACAAGCTTCAAGCTGGGAAAGTGGCGTATGCGGTATTGCCGGTGCGATCAGTCGGGGTTCAGGGGGACGGACGAACATATCGACATGCACTTGCGCTCTTCAGTGATCATCCCTGTATGCCGACGGGAGAGATCTGGAAACTTGCGACCGAGATTCCCAACAAAATGAGTGCGTTCAACCGGGTTTTGCTCTGTACATCACAGTCCGAAGTTGCAGATTTTGTTTTCACGCCGGGGTTCGTCACACGCGCACGTGCGGATGTGCTGCGCGCGGCCGATCGCATCGTGAGCGAGGAGATGCATGTGGCGGGACTCTACGAAAAAATCTGGCAATTTCCCGTTGTACTTCTGCCGTTCGGTCTCAAGAAGGGCGGACAATCGGTTGTTCTACGGCCAATTGAAAGTACGGATGCGATGACAGCCGACGCCGTGCGTCTGCCGGAGAAAGTGCTCAAGAGCATGACGGAGCGGATTCTGAAGATCCAAGGAATCGATCTAGTCTTCTATGATCTGACATCGAAGCCTCCCGCGACTATTGAGTGGGAATAATGTGAGGAAAATGAGCGTCTTAATAGAGTCTTAATCTTATGGCTTATATCTTCGGCCTTCAGCTCCCATCCGCTATACTGCTGGCTCCATGGTTTCAGAGAAGCTCGATCCCGGCTCCATCGGTGCTCTTGTCAAGTCGGCGCAGGACGGTGACACCGACGCATTCGGACAAATCTACGATCACTTCTTTCCACAAGTGTATCGCTACGCGGCACTGCGTGTGCCCGCTGCGGTCGCGGAAGATCTCACGGCGGAAATCTTCGTGAAAGTGTGGGAGAAGCTCGCAGGATATGAGGAGCGCACGAATGTCCCGTTCGGTGCGTGGCTGTTCCGCATTGCGCGTAACATGGTAGTGGATGCCTACCGTACGGCGCGTACGTGGGAAGAGGTTCCTGAGGATCTGAGTGATCCGGACGAATGGAATCGGGCCGACGATCGGGTCCGGCGGGTGCTCCTCTTGAAGACTGTTCGCAAGGCACTCGGCGAGCTTCCACGTCGGTATCGGGAGGTACTCGAATTAACATACATTGCGGATCTTCCGCATGCTGAAGCCGCCGGAGCACTGAAGATCTCCGAAGGATCACTGCGTATCCGCAAGTTTCGAGCCTTGAAGAAGCTCGAAGCCATCCTTCCTCCAGAATTCAAGGAAAATATGTAACAGAAGCCATTTTATACCGTTTTCTGCAGTGCGAATGTCCTCAGGCGAACATCTCCTCACAGAGCTTAGAAAGAGCCTTGCGGCCCCTAAAGGGGTTCGGAACCGTGTCATGAAGCGCGTCGCGGCACGTATCGCTGTGCCGGGGATCATGAAGGATGTTCAGAGAGTGCTCACACCCAGTGCAGAGATCAAACAGCAGGTATGGGTCCGGATTCTCAGGAGTATCGATGCCGATCGTCAGGTGGTTGCACTTCTCGACCGATTGCGCGGATTCATCACTCCATCGAGAGAGTTTATGCAGAATCTGAAATATTCGGTAATGCCGCGACTGGTACCTGTACAGGTGGTGCCGATTGAGCGTCGTGTGCTGCAGTGGGTGGCAGCTTTCTGTCTCGTGCTCTTCCTTGCACAGCTCGGACCACAGCTGCTCATCGCTCCTCGTACAGTTGCGCAGAGCGAGGTAGCGCTTCTGCCTATGTACGGCGAGGTGGCAGTGTCTGTCGGTGGTCTCTGGCAGCCGGTTGATGAGGAGATCGCGCTCGAGCCGGGTATGATCTTGCGGACACGTGCCGGAGAAGCAAGCATTCTTTTCCGTGATGATGCCGTCGTACGTCTCGATACCAACACTACTATCGAACTCATCGATACCTCCGATCGCACGGATATGCATTCTTCTGCGGAGGAGACTATTTCCCTTGTGGGTGGAAGAGTCTGGGTACAGGGGCTCATCCCATCATACCTTCGTTCCATCGATATCAAGACGGCGCGCGGATTTGTCTCGGTCTTCGAGGGTAGCGTTTCTGTACAGCAGGGGGAGGGAGTGGATGTTAGCGTATGGGATCGTGGTGCACGTGTGACAGCAAACGGAACGATGGTGTACTTGGTGGCAGGTGAGCGCACGCGACTCGAGGGCACGGGTCCGTTGATGGTGAAGAACGTGTCAGAAGATGCCTACGAAAACCGCTGGGTGATGCAGAATCTCGAGCGCGACGCCGTACACCGCCGGTCGATTGCGCAGATGCAGCAGGAGCGCCGCGCAGCGCGCGCCGGGATCCTGCCA
Source organism: Candidatus Peribacteraceae bacterium (assembly GCA_028711445.1). GTDB lineage: Bacteria > Patescibacteriota > Gracilibacteria > Peribacterales > Peribacteraceae > UBA9631. Next base: position 165 of record JAQTSD010000025.1, on the reverse strand, counting down.
ACCTCCAGTCTCTATCCGGTGAAGCGCCTTGCGGAGGCGATGGACGAGTTCCTCACTCTTGGAGAGGAGGCGCGAACACAGAAGCGCCTTGATCATGCGGATACACGCCTCGATGAGGCAGCGGCACTCATTCAGGAGGGGAAAGTGGAAGAAGGGAAGGTTCCA
>JAQTSD010000024.1 GCA_028711445.1 Candidatus Peribacteraceae bacterium | reverse complement strand
GAGGGTTTGGCTACTTCGTCGTGAAGTCCGCTGAACAGTTCTACGAAGTGAAGAACCGCAAGTATCCGGATCAGAATGACTATGCCCTGCAGGAGTACATCGTCGGCGTGCCGCTCTACGTGCATTACTTCTACTCGCCGCTCACTGACGAGCTTGAGATCATGAGCTTCGACAAGCGTTACGAATCCAATGCAGATTCCATCGGACGGATTCGTGCGGAGGATCAGCTGGCCGCGAATATCCACACTTCCTACACCATCGTCGGCAATATCCCCGTGGTCGTTCGTGAATCGATGCTTCCTGAATTCTTCGCGATGGGGGAGCGGGTGGTAGAAGTGAGCAAGGAGCTTCGCAATGCGGGAAAAGGTCTCTTCGGCCCTTTCTGTCTCGAGTGCATCGTCACGCGCAAGCTCCAGATCTTCGTCTTCGAGATCTCCGCACGGATCGTCGCCGGTACGAATCCCTTCATCGAAGGCTCTCCCTACACGGCCCTGCGCTACTCCGAGCCCATGAGCACCGGTCGCCGTATCGCCCGCGACGTGAAGAAGGCGATTGAGGCGGGTAAACTCGAAGAGGTGCTCGGATAACAAAATGTAGAATGTAGAATGTAAAATGTATAATGGGCAAAAGGTTCTCGTTCTTTCCCCCCTTCGTTCTTCATTTTTCATTTTACATTCTTCATTCCACCATGGACGTTTCCTTGCTCCTCAAAGGCTACGACCTCAACAACATCACTGTCGGTGTGCTCGGCGGCCACAGCGCGCTCGATGTGGGGCACGGGGTGAAGAAGCACGGATTCAGGACGGTCGCTGTCGCACGCAAGGGGAGAGAACAGACATACGGGAAGTATTTCAAGGCGCGCGATGGCGGGAAGAAAGGCTGCATCGATGAGGTGATCATCGTCGATAAGTTTTCCGATCTCTTGGATAAAGATGTCCAGGAGAAGCTGAGAAAATTGGATACAATATTTATACATAGCAGGTACTTCTGGGTCTACTTCGAGGACTTTGAGAGAGTGGAGAACGAGTTTCAGGTTCCCATCTTCGGATCGCGGTCGCTGCTCAAGGTCGAGGAGCGCGACCAACACTTCTCGCAGTACGACCTCCTCTCGATCGCGGGCATCCGCACGCCGAAGATTTTTAAAAAGCCGCAGGACATCGACTGCCCCGTCATCGTGAAGGCGTCGGAGGTGCATCGCGGCTACGAGCGCGCGTTCTTCATCGTGAACGACGCCGCGAGTTTCGAGAAGGAGGGTACGCGCCTCGAGCGGGAGGGGAAGGTGTCGCCCAAGTGGCGGGAAGCGACCATCGAGGAGTTCGTCGTCGGCGCGCCGGTGAACTTCAACTTCTTCTACTCGCCGCTCACGGGCGAGCTGGAATTGCTCGGCACGGACATGCGGCGGCAGACGAACCTCGACGGGTTCCTGCGCCTGCTGGGCAGCGAGCAGGAGAAAGTCCGGCAGTTCGGCATCGACTTGAAGATGATCGAGACGGGGCACGTGGCCTGTACTGTGAAGGAGTCCATCCTCGAGAAGGCCTTCTCCCTCGGGGAGAAGTTCGTCGAGGCCTCGCGGAATCTCTCGCCGGAGATCGACCCGTCCGGCAAGGGCATGATCGGCCCCTTCGCGCTGCAGGGGGCCGTGGTGGCGGAAGAAGGAAAAGAAGACATCGTCATCTTCGACGTCAGTCTCCGCATTCCCGGCTCCCCGGGCACGTTCGCGACGCCCTACACGCGCTACCTCTATGGGGAGGCCATGAGCGTGGGGGAGAGGATCGGGCTGGAGCTCAAATCCGCCGTTGCCCAGAATGCGCTGGAGAAGATTGTGACGTGAGGATCTCTACATACTTTGAATGCGTCTCTGCTGGGCAGGCAGCGCATTCTGCATCCTCTCTTCCCGCCTTCCCCATTTCGCAACCAGACGAGCTTTGTATCGCTGTTGCTCGAGTATCCGTCCGAGATGTTGCAGCAGGGGATGTTCTGGCATCGCCATCAGGAGTGACTCGTTGATTCCTGTCACATCGATCATGGGGACGGGTTCTCCCATTATGTGCAATGTCTCAATGCACTCTGCGATCTCCATCAGCAGCGCATCAACGGCATTGATGGACGGAGGGAAATCGCTGCATTCATAGACTCTACTGTGCGCTCGCAGTTCATCGAGGGCTCCTGCGATGGTTTGTCGAAGTCCATCCGGCGTCGAGCGATCCACCTCTTCTCTCCGTATCGCACTCATCATATCCACCACGCCTGTCTGCTCACGATCGATACCGGCATGCGTATTGCAAGTGCGAACAGCACCGCCCCCCACCGTGGTCATCGCCAGTTCTCGCCCTTTCTCGGACATGGGTTGTAATTATATTAATTATTTCAATTCTGTCAACCTTGGTGGAGCATACCGGATTCGAACCGGTGACCTTCTGGTTGCAAACCAGACGCTCTACCAACTGAGCTAATGCCCCACTGGCTCGCCAGTTTATCGGAATCATGATCTCATTGATAGATTTCGCGCGGAGAATGGTGGCGCGTCCTTTCAGTTGGGTCATACAATGAATACTCCTCGCTCCCTATCATCTATCGGAGCTTACGTATTGTCTCTCTTCTGGTTGAAGGCCGATGCGGCTGGCTACCTCAGTCGAGGCGCGTCGCATCGAGTGTCTCCTCCCCTCATCTTTTTCTCTCTCTCGGAGGAGGCGGCCACGCATACAGTTACGAGCGGGGGAACGGGGCGGGCCTCTTAGGCTCCAGGCCTGCCCCACTTTTGTAGATCACCACGGTGCGCCTCTGGGCGGATAGGATAGTTCTCTCTCAAGGAATTGACGCAGAGAAACAGGTCCTTAGAATAGCTCCCCATGCCCGAATCGGAACGTCCATCGCGGGAAGACCTTGCGGAGCGCGCGTGGGACAAAGTCATACAAGGCCAGGGGCTCACGCCGTCGGAGAGCGAGGCGCTGCATGGCGTGAGGGGCATTCATTTCCCGGCCACCGTGCCGGAACCGGAGCCGGCCACTTCCGCGGAGGTCGTGCGCCGGACGGAGGGTATTTCTTTCGCCGTATCGCAGGAAGTGCGTGCGGATATGTCGAACCGGAATCTTCAGGATCTGGTGACTGGCGAGACGGTGGTCAACATCGTCCCGCGGGAACCGACGCCGGCGGACAATCTTCGCATCACCCCGCGGCAGGTCAACGGACTGTCCGCCTATTACCAGGCAGGGAGAAGCGCCGATATCCGTCTCATCGTTCAGGAGGTCGATCGCGTCATCCTCCCCGGATTCCTGCAGTTCCTCTCGGAGGAGGAGCGGGGGCAGCTGGGTAATGCAAGCCCCGCTCTCATCCGGAGGATTCATCATGAGATCATGCGCTTGTTCCTCGCGGACAGGACTCATGTGCTCGCTGCCAAGCTCTCACGCGGTATCGATCGCCATGTCGTGCCCCTCCTCCCCAGAGTCAGAGATGCGCATGCGAGAGCCAGTATCGAGGCATGCGTCGACGTGTGGAAGGCGAACGAGCGGAATCCGTACCGCAGTCTGTGCGAGAGAACCGCGAGGAGCGCCCATGACAATCCGGAAGTGCATGCGGAATACAGGATTCCCCTTGCGAGCGTGGATGCGCGGTATATCTCTCTGGGAATCATCCAGGGCGAAGCCGCACTTGTTGGTGCGGAGGCGGCCTATTCCGCCAGTACCAGAACCATGTTTCTGCACGAACCTCCGCAAGAGCGGGAATTGGATTTTCTGGAGATCCTCGCGGCCATACATGAACTGACCCATGTCGTGCACGATGCGAAGTCCGCATGCCAGCTCGGGGTGACGTCGACCGCGTACCGGCAGAGCATCGCCCAGGTGCCGCCTCTGCGCATGGTGGGCATCGTGGATGAGGACCCGGAAGCCATCGGTAACGAAGTGGAGCTTCTGATTGCACGAACCGGTTTCGGAACCATGGAAGTGGGCCGCGTGGCCCAGATGTTGGAGGTGCGTTTGGAGGAGAGGGCCCCTGCCGTGTACGGTCTGATGCAGTATGCCACCCAGTACTTTCCGCACGGGCGGGGGTCCGATGGCCGGATGTCACGGAGATTCGTCGCATACGTCGAATCCAAGTATCGGGAGCGCGGTGCTCTGATCTTCCAGCGGAATGCGGAGGGCATCCTCGTGCCGAAGGACCCGCCTGCAGACGCGCCGCACTAGAGTGTGTCTCTTTTCGTTGCGAAAATGCAGGTGGTTCGTACACTGTGTGCTCGGCATCTCTCGTCTTCCGGGAGCGTCTTTTCAAAAACTTAGTGGCTCCGCCATGCGAAAGTGGAACAGATGCCGGACGGATGAGCGCGGTTTCTCGGAAGGTTTATCACTCTCCTACGGTGCCACCGGCACAACGGGGCCATCGGGGGTCCCGTAAGGCGTGAGGAGCCTCACGATGGGCGTGAGGAGCATGTCCTGCAGCCCGAACATCGCGAGAAAGCTGTAGATGAAGAGGCAGATCGCGAAGTAGATCGTTACCATGTATACGCCGCCGATCTTGCGCATCCACTCGGCCTCTCCGATGGTATCCCCGATCGCTTCGCGGTAGCGGATGATGCCGATGGACAAGGCAAGGCCGATGAGGCCGAGGAAGAAATGCATGATTCAAGCGATGACAGCATCCAGCTCTTTCACGAAGTCGGCCTTCGGCCGACCGCCGACGAATTGCGCGACCGGAGAGCCTCCCTTGAAGATGATGAATGTGGGAATGCTCATGACATTGAATTGCCCGGGGACATTTGCATTCTCATCGACGTTCACCTTCACGATCTTCACGCGTCCCTCGTACTCCGCTGCAAGCTCATCGACAATCGGGGCCATTGCGCGGCAAGGGCCGCACCATGGCGCCCAGAAATCCACGAGGACGGGGATCTCCGATTGCAGAACTTCAGTGGCAAATGAACTATCGGTGACATCGTGAGCCATAGGACAGAGAGTGGAAATGAGACGGAGAAAGGATAGCGGGAGAGGGGGCGATTTGGAATGTAAAATGATCGGAACCGATGAAAAACGTGTCACCCTGAGGAGGCCCGGCGCGTCGGTGCTTCGAGACGTCGCTCCGCATGTGTGGCTCCTCCTCAGCATGACACACCGGACCGTCTCGAGGGGCATTTTTCATCGGTTCTCATTTAAACATTGTGCATTTATATGCTGCATCATTCTTCCGTTCTTCCCTTCGACAGAATCGTCTTCGTAATCTTCTTCCCCGCCTCCACCGCTGGCTGGCTGTAGGGGTCGATGCGGTAGAGCTTGCCTAAGAGCACAGCTTCGGTCATGAAGAGGTAGAAGAGCTGGCCGAGGTTCCCCGCGTCCAGCCGCGGGAGCGTGATGGTCACGGAGGGGCGCTTGGCGGAGAGGAGCGCCCTGCTCGTTCCTTCGTAGCAGGCGTCGAGTAACTGACCGAAAGTCTTGCCGGCCATGAACTCGAAGGTGGGTGGCACGTGATCCGGCACGGAGAGACGAGGGCGCTCGGTTTCGCGGATGAACAGATGCCAGCTCTTACGAGGGCCGGCCATCCACTGTTGCAAGAGCGAGTGTTGGTCCTGCGTGCCAATCGCGGCCATCGGGATGGGATTGGCCGTCTCCACCTTGCCGAGACTCTCGGCGATGAGTTGCTGATCCCAGCGCGCGATGGGAGCGAGGCGCTGCGAGTACGGCATGATCGTGCGCAGGCAGTAGCCGCGCTTCGTGTCGAGGAGGAATTGAACGCTCGCGAGCAGCGCCGCGGGATTGTCGTCGATGCTCGCCGACTGGCAGGCGGTATCCATCTCCTTCGCGCCGCGCACGAACTGGTTCACGTCCTGACTGAGGAGTGCCATAGCCAGCAGGCCAACGGGCGTGAAAACGGAGTACCGGCCGCCGACGTCGGCTGGAATCGGGAGCATGGCGATACCGCGCTCCGCGCAGAATGTGCGCAGAGGGCCCGCATCCACATCGGTAACGGCAATCGTCCGCTCCGCCGCGCCGCGATCCTTCATCGTAGCGCGCAGGCGCTCGAAACAGAGGAAAAAGATGCTCATGGGTTCCAGCGTAGAGCCGGACTTGCTTGCGATCACGAGGAGCGTGGATTTCCAGTCCACGAACTTGAGCATCATCTCGAGGTAGGCCGGATCGATGGAATCGAGGAGAACGAACTCGACCGTGTCCGGGTTCTCGAAGGCCTCCTGGATCACCTGCGGGCCGAGGGCCGAGCCGCCGATGCCGACCCAGACGACGGTGCGGATATGCTCGGTCTTCACGCGCTCGGCGACTTCCTTCACAAGCGCAATCGCCTGCTTGTCGTAAGGGACCATGGACCACGCGTGCTTACCCTGTCGGCGTTCCTTGAGCCAGTCATCGATGTAGCGACGCATGGAAGACCGCAAGCCCGAGAGCTCCTGATCAGGGATGCCCAATGACGGAGTGATCGCGCGTGCAAGAGTGGATGAGATGTCGAGAGTGAGCATAAGAAGGGGGAGGATCAGAGCGAACGGAGAGCGGCGGCTACGCGCTCCTCGGTGGTTTCGAGGTCTTTGGGCAGACTCTTGAGGACTTGCATAATGGTGGAGGATTCATAGCCGAGCGAGTGGAGCGCAGCCACGGCATCTTCGTCGAATTCGTGCGCGCTTCTGCGGAGCCCTTCCGCGACGTGGAAGATGCGCGGCTCCTTCTCCATGAGCGATTTCAAATCCACGAGAAGTTTCTCGGCAGTCTTTTTCCCCACACCCTTGATGGCGGTGAGTAATTTTGCATCCTGCGCGGAGATGGCCTGTGCGAGAACGTGGCGCGGTACGGAGCAGATCTCCAGTGCGGTCTTGGGGCCGATGCCGGGCATATCAATCGCTTCCTTGAAGAGCATCTGCGTCGTCGAGTCGGTGAATCCGAAGAGGTCGAAGCGATCTTCCCGCACGTAGGATTCGATGGTGAGTTCCCGCTCCTCACCCTCCTTCAATTCGTCCCACACGGAGAGGGGAACGGCGACACGGTAGCCGACGCCTCCTACGTCGACGGTCACGAGTCCGGGAGCGTGCCTGCGGACGGTGCCTCGTAAGAGGGCAATCATGGGGGAGCATGGTACCACACTGCAGAGGGTGATGCTGCATAACTTCCTTTACCCTTGAACTTGAGCATTGTGGCGACGCATTCCGTTCCGGCGACTTTTCCGCTATACTGGAAGGAAATGCATATCCCTCAACGTTTTGCGGATTACTCCGGACGCAGGGCATTCTCTGTGCGTCGTATCCGTGCTGTTGCGGTGGCAGGGAGACGCACATCCGCAATCGTGGCCACGGCCGGCGTGCTGCTTGCTGCGATGATTCCGCTCATGACGTTTGCATTCATCGTGCCTCCTCCCGAACGAGACGAAACGGCACAGGCGCTCGAGAAGGCGTTGGAAGGAGCAGCCAAGCTGTACCGATCCCGCCCACGCGGTCCGGCGAGTAGTGCCGTCGTGAAGAGTGCGCGTGCCAAGCTCATCGCGATCGGTGCGGAGAAGCGACGGGTGCGCCTCAAGATCGCGTCGTCGGAGGCATTCTTGCAGATACTTCGAGAGCGTCTCGGCGTCGATCCTGCGGATCCGGAAGAGCGTGATGGGCTCATTGAAGCGCAGAAAATGGAGCTTGCGACTGTCCTTCGGACTATCAGCGTACGTGGGAGTGCGGCGGATACTCATGGCAGTGCGTTCGATGCCGTGGAGAGTGTGCTCCTCCTCTCACTTGGAGATGTGACAGAGAGTGCTCTCACGGAGGATCTGGCTTTACGTGAACGACTCGCACTCCTTCAGAAGCTCTCCGATACGGAACGCATCATTACGATGGTTTCTAAATTGCGCGTGCGACTTAAAGATCTACAGCGAGAGTATCTTGCGGCGTCCGATGACGTGGATCGGCTCGAGAGCGGTGCAGCTGGCGGGAGTACCGAGGACGCGATCAGGCGTGTCTTCGAGGAAGTTCACCAGCAGGTCATCCGTCTCCAGGGTGAGCTTGCTCGCATCGATGCCAGGCTCAGAATGCGCGCCGAGCGCACGCTCATTGAGAAGGGGTTACGGGAGGCGCGGCCGGGACAGTACGCCGACGGGATCGTTCCTTTCGCACAGACGTTTGCTTGGCCGGCGTTCGGCCCGATTACCGCAGGGTACCTCGATGAAGGATACAAGCGTGTGTTCGGCATTCCGCACCTTGGCATGGATATCGGTATCGGTCAGGGCAGCCCCGTCGTGAGTGCAGCGGACGGTGTTGTGTTCCTTGCACGTGACGGCGGCGGGACCGGATACTCTTACGTGCTTGTCGGTCACCGTGGCGGATATGCAACGCTATACGGACATCTCTCTCACTTCTCGGTCTCGACGGGGGAGGACGTGCGTACGGGCCAGCTCATTGGCTTGAGCGGCGGCCAGCCCGGATCGCACGGTGCGGGGCCGACGACCACGGGTCCGCACCTGCACTTCGAAGTGATCAAGAACGGCGCGAATATCGATCCACAAGGGGCGTTGCCGTAGGTGGAGTGGTGTTTGTATGGCATTTTGCAGTTTTTCGGTATGCCCCGCATGTCCGCACTGCGATACATTCCTCGCCCCGCGGCCGCGGGGCTCGGAACACTCAGAGTGACACGGCGGCATGCGTGGGGATGACGAAATATATCATCTCAAAGCTTTGACTGAACCGGCTGTGCACAGGACAATGCACAGTCCGATCAGGTAATTGCTCATTTAATTGTCGAACGGCAAGAAAGGAGGTGACTCATGAGTTACTTCCTCATCGTCTTCGCAGGTATGCTTGCGGGTTGGAGATACTACGCACTGGAACGCAGATCCATTTGGAATACTGTGGAAGCAGGGTGCGTCGACGGGTGTCTCATCGCCTGCCTGATGCTCTTCGGGCTTTGCGTCGTTGGCTACCTCGTGGTTTCACAGCAGCGTTGCTGGTTGCCGATCTCCATCCTGTCCGCATCCCTCTATGGCACATATCTCTTCCTTTTACTGGTCGAGTACCTGCGCAAAGGGAAAGAGAATGATCCTCCTTGATCGGCGGAGGGGGGGCGGTCCCTCCTCCTTTTTCTCATATTCTTCTTTCCTTCCTTTCTTCAAGGGGAGAAACCCCCCAAGAACGCGAAGCAATGGACGGGGGGCTCATATTTGACAACAGTGCGTGCTATGATGGGAATACCTGTCGCGTTCACCCGTTCTTTCTCTTCTCCGGAGGTGCAATGATGATCACCATTGTGGCTCTCGTTTTCTGTCTCCTCGTACTGACTGTATTCCAGTCGTGGTTGAAAGTTCGACAGAAAGGCAGTCTCTCCAAAACCTGTCTGCCGATGAATGTCGTAGAGCTAGCGCTGTTGTTCTGCGCGGGATTTCCCGTTTTCCGGCACTTGGAATGTTCGTGGAATGAAGTGTTGGCGGGCATCGTGGAAGGTGTGGCTTTGGCTGTCCTCCTAGCCTGCGTTGTACTCGTTCAACGGAAGCGCCTGCCTGCCCGTCCGCGTGTGGTGCGTCCAAGATCGCTGCTCATCCTGGGCGTATGCATCTCGGCGATGGTTTCCATTCTCGTCACGGTACTCTGGACAAAGTTCGAGGGGTTGAATCGGGACAACCCATGGGATTTAGACCACGTGTTTCTGGCAAGCGTCGTTCCTCTGGGGGTGTGTTACTGGCTCCTGATCTGCAAGTCAGTGAGGAATGGCATGTCCGAGAGCGAACGGCCGGTGTGACAGGATCGGGGAAGCATCACTGTTGATGCTCCCCCTCCTTTTTCATCTGGCACCAATGACGATGACAAATTCCCCCTTCTTCATGATGGATTCGGCGGTGACCGAGAGCCCGGCGACCGTCGTCGAAATCACTTCCTCATGCATCTTGGTGAGTTCCCGTGCAATGACGACCGGGCGGTCGGGCTGACTTTGAAGCGCCTCTGCGAGCTCTTGGAGTGTCTTTTCGATACGGTGTACGGATTCGTAGAAGACGATCGTACATTCTTCATCTTTGAATGATTGGATGAGTGTCTGGCGTCCTTTCTTCAGAGGGAGGAATCCTAAGTACACGAAGCGATGGATAGGAAGGCCGCTTGCGCTTAAGCCCGCGAGGAACGCGGCGGGACCGGGGACGACTTCAATTTCGATGCCCTCCGCACGCGCCCGGGATACCAGCGCGTAGCCGGGGTCCGAGATGCCGGGGGTGCCGGCATCGGAAGTGAGAGCAAAATGTTCGCCGCGCTTGAGACGCGTAATCGCATCTGCCAGACGGTGCCCCGAAGAGTAGCTTGTGATGCTGGTGAGGGGCTTCTTTTCGATGTTCAATTGCTTTAGGAGGTTCCCCGTCACGCGGGTGTCTTCGCAGACGATGGCGTCACATTTTTTCAGGGTTTCGATGGCGCGCAGCGTGATGTCGCCGAGGTTGCCGATGGGGGTGGAGACGATGGAAAGCATCCTCTCTACCTTATGCCACCTTTGTCCGGCGACAAAGGTGGCGCCCCGCCCGTACCGAACGTCGGTACGTTCGGGCGGGCAAAACGCCGGCGCACCGGAGCCCCTCCGTTTAGGCCCTGTGCCGCTTCGTCAACCTCTTCAAAGATTCGGGGTCGACTCGTCGGCTCCACTGTCTTCGGCAGCAGGGTCTTCCCCTTTGTCAGGCTCAGAACAGGCAGTGGTGCGCCGGCTCTCCTGTGGCGACGGAGATCACCTGTCGTGCCCTTTTCTCCGCTGGAAAAATCTGTATGATCGTTCCAACCACTCTTCAGAGCGTTTTCCATGCCCAAAAAGAACGATCCGCCCTCCGGTCCACAGGAATCCCTCCCGTTGGGGGATTCGGATAAACCAGAGATCCCTCCTGCAACGGGGGAGACACTGTCGAGCATCGGCAAGATCTCTCCGCGGCCGATCGTCATGGAGATGGAGGAGAGCTACCTCTCATATGCGATGAGCGTCATCGTTGCGCGTGCGCTGCCCGATGCGCGTGACGGGATGAAGCCTGTCCACCGTCGCATCCTCTACTCGATGCACGAGCTGGGACTGAAATCCACTGCGAAATTCCGCAAATCGGCACTGGTGGTAGGAGACGTGCTTGGAAAGTATCACCCGCATGGCGACAGTGCGGTATATGAGGCGCTCGTGCGTCTCGCGCAGGATTTCTCCATGCGCTATCCGATCGTGCACGGTCAGGGGAACTTCGGGTCTATCGACGGCGACGGAGCCGCAGCCATGCGCTACACGGAAGTGAAGATGGCCCGTATCGCCGATGAGATACTGCAGGACATCGAGAAGAACACCGTCGACTTCAATCCGAACTACGACGATACGCGCAAGGAACCGAGTGTGCTGCCAGCCAAGTTGCCGAGCCTTCTCCTGAACGGCACGGTAGGCATTGCCGTCGGCATGGCGACGAATATTCCGCCGCATCATCTGGGAGAGCTCGTCGATGCGGTGATGCATCTCATAGATCACCCCAGCGTGACAGTGGAAGATCTCCTGCAGTTCGTGCAGGGGCCGGACTTCCCGACAGGTGGCATCGTTTACGACATCGAGGCGATCAAGCAGGCGTATCTCACTGGTCGCGGGACCGTGGTTGTGCGCGGCAAGGCGCAGATTGAAGAAGCGAGTGGCGGGCGTTACCAGATTCGTATTTCAGAGATTCCGTATCAGGTGAATAAGTCGTCCATGATCGAACGTATGGCGCAGCTCGTGAACGACAAGATTATCCAAGGCGTCTCCGACATCCGCGATGAATCCGATCGCGAAGGCATCCGCGTCATCATCGAGCTCAAGAAGGACAGCTACCCGCAGAAGGTCCTCAATCAGTTCTTCAAGCACACCGAGCTGCAGTCGAGTTTCGGCTACAACATGATCGCGCTCGCAGACGGCATCCAGCCACGATTGCTCAATTTGAAGGAGCTCCTCCAGATTTTCATCGATCACCGACGTGTCGTCGTCACTCGCCGCGTGACCTTCGACCGCGATCGGGCCAAGGAACGCGCCCACATCCTCGAAGGGCTCTCGATTGCACTCCACTCCATCGACCGCGTCATCGAAACGATCAAGAAGAGCGAGACAAAGGAAATCGCGAAAGAGAATCTTGTGAAGAAGTTCAAGCTTTCGGAGCTTCAAGCCGATGCCATTCTTCAGATGCGTTTGCAGACGCTGGCTGGTCTTGAGCGGAAGAAGATCGAAGACGAGCTCAAGGAGCAGAAGAAGTTCATTGCGGAGTGCGAGGCGATTCTCAAGGACAAGAAGCGTATGGACGGCATCATTAAGGATGAATTGCAGGCTATCAAGACGCAGTACGGCGATACCCGCCGCACGACGGTGGTCAAGCACGCGGTCGGCGAATTCTCGGCGAAAGATACCATTCCAAATGCACCAATGATCGTCGCTCTCACACAGACGGGTTATGTGAAGCGCTTGAGCCCCATGCAGTTCCGCGCGCAGAACCGCGGCGGCAAGGGGGTGAAAGGCATGACGACGAAGGAGGACGATGAGATCATGTCCATCCTTCATGTGATGAATCATGATGATCTCCTGTTCTTCACGAACACAGGCCGCGTGTTCCAGTCGCCGGTGTATGAGCTGCCGCAGGCGAGCAGGGTGGCCAAAGGGCAGGCGATTGTGAATTTCCTTCAGCTGCAGCCCGAAGAGCGCATCACGGCCATCCTCAAGGCGGATGAGAAGGAAACGACGCACCTCTTCATGGTGACGTCCAAGGGTACGGTGAAGCGTACGGAGATCAATCAGTTTGAGAATATCCGTCGCAGTGGACTCATCGCACAGAAGGTGCCGAAGGGCGATGAGCTCAAGTGGGTGGTATCGACGACGAGTAAGAACGAAATCTTCATCCTTACAAAGAAGGGCAAAGCGATCCGCTTCCCGGAGGGGGATGTTCGCCCCATGGGTCGTGCGGCTGCCGGTGTGCGCGGGGTGCGACTCGGACCGGGAGACATCGTCGTCGAGGCTGCGGTCATCTCCGACCCGAAGACGAGCAAGCTCCTTGTGGTCATGGAAAACGGTCTCGGAAAGATGACACCGGTGGAGGAGTATCGTTTCCAGGGGCGCGGCGGCACGGGCGTGAAAGCGGCTCAATTGACGCCGAAAACCGGTGACGTCGTCGGCGGCTGTGTGCTCAAAGAGGGGGAAGACGGCGATCTTCTGTGCATCTCCAAGCAGGGGCAGGCCATTCGCATGCGCCTCTCTGACATCCCGTCGCGCGGCCGTGCCACGCAAGGGGTCATCGTCATGCGCCTGAATGCGCGTGATAAGGTGGCGACGATGAGCGTGGTCATGGAGGACAAGGAGAGTGAGGAGGCGGTGACGCAAGCGGCGCAGGAGGAACGCAAGGGTGAGGTGGTCGAGATCAAGAAAGAGGAGAGGAGAGTGGAGCGCGCGGCGGCAGTGGTCGGAGCGAAGGCTGCGCCGATTGCCACGGCGGTGAAAGCAGCGGTAAAAATGAAGCCGAAGGTAGCGGTCACATTTCAGAAGACCAAGATCGCTGTTATGGCGAAGCCGAAAGCGGCAGCCAAGCCGACATTCGTGAAGACGCGAGTAGCGACGAAAGCGGCGAAGGTTAAGCTCAAGACGGCTCAGACGAAGGGAAAGAAAAAAGGAAAGAAATGAAGCGGAACTGAGAGACATTTTTCGATAGTTTTCTTGCATTCGCTCCGTGCCCCGTTACACTCTCGTCGCCATGAAACCAGCTATTCATCCGGAAATGCACAAGGACGCCAAAACCACCTGCACGACGTGCGGGGCTATCTTCAAGATCCCGAGTACCGTGAAAGAGCTTTCTGTGGAAATCTGCCGGATGTGTCATCCCATCTACACGGGCAAGAAACAGGCTGAGGCCCGCGGCGGCCGCGTCGAGCGCTTCCGCAAGCGTCTGGCGGCTACGAAGACGAAGGGGAAGAAGTGAAGCTGATTCCGAACATGCTCCGCATTTTTTACAGCTGATCTGTTTTGTTGTAATAAATGGCACTCTCAGGCCAAGAGTGCTATACTCTCTTTATGAACGAGAGACAGGGCAAGCTCCTGGCGGCGATCATTGATCAGTTCATCCAAACAGCCATTCCAGTGGGGTCCAAGAGGCTGCTGGAGGTGGGTGATTTCTGCTGCTCATCGGCCACGATCCGCTCGGAGATGGGGCTTCTCGAAGACGAGGGATTCCTCGAACAGCCGCACATTTCCGCCGGGCGCATCCCGACGGCCAAGGGGTATCGGGCGTACGTGCAGGAGTTCATGGCGCCGTCCTCCTACGAACGCAAGGTGCGCAAGCGTTTCGACGAGCTCAAAGAGGAATACTTCCAACGCAAGGATCAGGAGCGCGTCTACGAAGCGGTGGCACTCCTTGCCCGGATGATCCCCAATGTCGCCTTCGCGAGCGTGCCGCACAAGAATCGCGTGTACTTCATGGGTCTTGCCAATGCACTTAAACAGCCGGAGTTCCAGATGAATCCACTCCTTGCGTGCGAGGTGGCGGAGTTCCTCGAAGACAAGCTCGACTGGCTGCTCGGGAACGTCGAGATCGATGACCACATCCGCTACTACATCGGTGATCAGCATATCCTCAAGGCCGTGCCGAGCTGCAGCCTCATGGTGACTTCCTACGCCTTACGGGGCACTAAGGGCGCCGTGGGCATCCTCGGACCGATGCGCATGGATTACGCTTACAACACGGTTGCCCTCGACATGGTGGCCGATCTCCTTAAGTCTTATCGCTGACATCCCCCTCACCTGACATCCAGATGACTCCACAATCGATACTGCTCCGCATCCGCGCCGCTCAGGAGACCGATGAGGACGTCCAGCGCGGGCCGCTCCACATGGAGCCGGCGGTCGCTGCGCTCCACTCCCTCACGGGTGCGCATCGCGACGTCGCGCTGGAGATCTCCATGGGGCGCGAAGGGAAGATCGCCTTCTTCGTGCGTGGGACGGATCGTGGTGTACGTCTTGCTGAGAGTCAGCTTTACGCCCAGTATCCCGAGATCGATATCGAGCAGGCAGACGACGATCCGCTTGCGTTAAGGGAAGGGGAGACGATCGTCTCTCTGGATCTCGCGCTCAACGATCCGGAAGTTTTCCCCATCAAGCGTCATCCGCAGTTCGACGACATCCTCACGCGCGTGAACGTGGATCCCATTGCGGGGATCACCTCCGCTCTTGCGCGCTACCAGCGGCCAGGCATGCGCGGGAACGTACAGGTCATCCTACGCCCTTTGAGTGGCAGCTATCGTCGCAGGGCACTTCGATTTCTGCCACTCCTCACCAAAGGGTTGGCTTCCCTCTCGGTGTCCTATGCTGCGCTCTTCACGCGGGTGCAGTTGGCACGCGGCTGGCGACGTCTCGCCTTCCTTCCGGTAGCCGTCTTCCTGGGCGGGTTCCGCGCATGGCCGGGATTCAACAAATACTTCAAGATTCCCCAACTTTCACCTACCGGCAAACCCATCGTTTCGCATGAGGATGAGGAAATCGAGCGCGCAAGCGCGCGTTCGCACGACCGTGAAGATCACATTGCCGCGGCACTCGACAAGGTCAACCGTTTGCTCTTCACCTGTAATGTCCGCTTGAATGTCATCACGCCTCTTGCATACGTCGATGATGCGTTGATGAAGCTTGAAGAGATCGCTGGAGGCTTCCGTCAGTTCGCGCTTCCCAATTGCAACTCCTTTCGCGTTGGCAAATCACGTAGGCTGACTGCAGCAGATCACCAATTTCGGACGTTCCCCTATATTCTCTCCGCCGAGGAAGTCGCCACGCTCTGGCATATGCCCACCATGCTCGTGCAGACGCCGAACATCGATTGGGTGCTCAGTAAGAAACTCGAACCCCCGATCAATCTTCCGTCTGAGACGGAACCGGCTATCACCATCCTCGGTGAAGCGGTCTTCCGCGGTCAGCGAACGAAGTTCGGCATCCGTCCAGACGACCGACGCCGGCATGTGTACATCATCGGAAAGACCGGCATGGGTAAATCCACGCTTTTGGAAAATATGATCAACAGCGATATTCAAGCGGGGAAAGGCGTGGCTGTTATCGATCCGCATGGCGATCTCATCGACGCCTGCATGCGTTTCGTGCCGAAGAGCCGCTCAAACGATGTCATCCTCTTCGATCCGGCTGATCGCGATTATCCGATCTCTTTCAATATGCTCGAGTCCGGCGATCCCGACCAGCGCTCCATCGTCACATCGGGCCTCATGAGTGTCTTCACCAAACTTTGGCCGGGCATGTTCTCCGGCCGCATGGAGCATATTTTACGCAATACCCTGCTCGCGCTTCTTGAGTATCAGGGCTCGTCCATGCTCGGGATCATGCGAATGTTCGCCGATGACTCATACCGTAAAAAGGTCGTGGAACACATCACCGATCCGCTTGTGCGCAGCTTCTGGGATGATGAGTATGCGAATTGGAGCGAGAAATACCGAACGGAGGCGATCTCCGCCATTCAGAATAAGGTCGGGCAACTGCTCTCCACGCCGGTCGTGCGCAACATCGTTGGGCAGGTGCGCAGCACTTTGAACGTACGCGATGCGATGGACTCAGGGAAGATCATCCTTGTGAATCTGAGCAAGGGAAAGATCGGCGAGGATATGTCTGCATTCCTTGGCTCCATGCTTGTGACGAAGTTCCAGATCGATGCCATGAGCCGTGCGGATGTGCCGGAGAGGGATCGGCGTGACTTCTATCTCTATGTCGACGAGTTCCAGAACTTCGCGACGGAATCTTTCGCCACGATCCTCTCGGAGGCGCGTAAATACCGGCTCAATCTTACGATGGCGAACCAGTATGTCTCACAGCTTCTCTTCGGTGAGAAGGGTAATACGGCGCTGAAAGATGCGGTTTTCGGGAACGTCGGATCGCTCGTGAGCTTCCAGGTGGGGTCCGATGATGCGGAGGAGCTGAGTCTCCAGTTCGAGGAAGTGGCGACGCCGAAGGACATCCTGAGCCTACCCAAGTATCACGCATACATGCGCCTCATGATCGATGGTGTGCCGTCACGTCCGTTCTCGGTGACCACCCTTCCTCCGCCGAAGAGTAAACAGGATCCCGGTCGTGCTGAGATGTTGCGCGCTCTCTCTCGCGAGCGCTACAGTGCGAAGCGCGAGGTGGTGGAGCAGAAGATCCGCACGTGGGCTGCGAGTGCAGCAGAAGCCAAGAAGCAGGGGAAGACCGTCGAGAAGGCGAAGGAGAAGGAAGAAGAGGAGAAGCAAAAAGCGCGCAAGAAAGGTATGACGCTCGAGTCGTACCGTGCGTGGCGCGATCGGGAGATGTGGACAAATGACTTCAATATGCTTCGTAAGAAAGAGTATATGGGCGAGACTCTTTCGGAGGCCGAGCGTGCATCGTACACCGATCTCTCCGCCAAGCTTGAGAAGAGTGGAGGGGTCCCTCCGCCGAGCAAGGCGATGCTGGAATTGCAGGAGAAACAGAAAAAGGTTCAATAATCCTGTAATGGGGAGTGAGGGGGAAAGAGAGAATCCACGAGAAAAAACCGTAGGTTTCTTTTCGTGCTTTGCAAAAAAGACCAGAAGTTACCTCTGGTCTTTTTTGTGTTTGTGTCTCGCTTCCTCGACTATCAGCGACGAATCGTATAGATATCACTGAGCCGTTAAGTAGGAAGCTGACGGAGGGGAGGAGCCCTCGAATCTCTGCCTTGCTGTGGTTTCTTGTTTCTCCTCGCAACCGGACGAGGTCCCCGTGCCAGATCTCAAGACATCGCCGAAGCGAAGGAGACCATGGGGAGTAAGGGGATGCATACCGTAGAGCACCTCTCATCAACGGCACGACATCGCAGAGCAGAGAGAACGGCAGCCGGGCGCACCTGAGACAATCGAACGTGGGACATGTCACCTGATCCCCAGCAGATTCATATGAAATGAGTGACTGGGCGGGACATGTGTTCGGTTGCCGTGGAGCGGTGGCTACCCTTCCGTCTGCTCTGGCTTCCTGGTATCAGTGGTGTGAAGGATCCGATTGTTTGTCTTTGCCCCGGGGCGGGAGACTTCTGTATGTGTGTCTGTTTCTGTCTGTGTGTATGGGCATTGGCTGATGGCCTGTGATCTGCCGAAGCAAATCCGCATATCATACGAAGCCACCGCCTAACGGGCAACTTATTGCCATAGTCGAAAGGGTGTATTGGTATTGTGAATATATTTTTTGTACAAGACTTATACATTAGATTTCGGCTTATATAAGCCATTATTATAATGTTATGTTCACGAAAAGTATTCTATACAAATCGATGGCTTTACGAGTTGGTGCACTTATCGCTTTTTAAGTACTCGATCCTATCTCTTCACCTCTACCACGACCACCCCCGCTGATAGTTCGAGGGGTAGGTGTATCGGTAGTTGTTGTAATTATTGTATGAGTTCCCTGTGGATCTTCCGTTGCTTCGCAATTGCATCTCCTGCTCGGCATAGTCGCGGTCCAGCTTCTTGAGCTTGAGAGTCGCCTCTGCATTGATGACGTCGATGGACCGGTCGACGTATGCACGAGTGGCATTGCGCTCGTCGCGGATGGTTTGCAGTCGGGCCTGTTCAAGCCGGATCGTGTCATTTGCCGATTTTGCATATTGCAGCTGCTGGATGTAACGGTTTTGATCTTCCTCGCGATACTGCAGATCGCGGTCTTGCTGATAGCGTTCGTCTTCCATGTTCTCCCGCCGTCGCCGGTACTCATCGCGGATAGCATCTCGCTCGCGGTCGAGCATCTCCCGATAGTCACGAAGGGTTTCATTATTTTGCTCTCTCTGTACATTGATTGTGCAGGTCTGATAAGCGTTCTCGCCGTTCTTCGTACGTTCCTCTTCGCAGTTGATCGTGGCTGCGGAAGCAGTGGTAATGATGGCAAGGAAGAAGAGAAAGATGAGAGGGGAAGTGCGCATAGGAGGAGGTTTGTACCACTGCCCTATCTTCTACAGGAAGCATTTCCCATTGCCCGATCGTCGTTTTGGGGTACGGAGGGTATACTGCTAATGTTACTTTTCTCCTTCCGCTTTCTCTTATGGAGCGTCGTCGTGAAAATGTGGTTATTGCCTCTGTCCTCATCCTCACGCTCGCAGTCGTCGTATTTCGCGGCAGCCAGCGCTTGACGGGGAGCGCAGCGGCCCCCGGTTCGGTGCTGGTAGCCGATGATGCGGAAGGGCAGCACGTCTTCCTGACGAGTGGACAACGGTGGAGCAAGCTGGAGGGGCAGGGCTACCGGAACGGTTACACGCTTCACCGCCATACGATCTGGACGGGGACGAATGTCGGAGCGCGATGGTTTTTCAAGAACCTCACCCCAGGAACGTACGACATCTTCGTCACATGGCCGGCAGTCCTCGGTATGTCGAGTAAACTTTCGTATCGCGTGGATGATGGCACGACGACGCCGCTCATCGTGGAGAGTTTCAGTCAGCAAAACCCTCCTGTCAGCGATGTTCGATGGGAGGGGAGCGATTGGCAGAAGATCGGAAGCGCCGCTATCACACACGGACAGATCGTCACTGTTTCACTTCTAGCGAAGAATCGCGAAATATTCGTTGCCGATGCCGTACGTCTCGTGCTTAGAGAGGTTGCCAGTGTTTCTTCATCGTCGAGCTCCTCTTCAAAGAGCGCTATCTCCTCTCGATCGAGCGTGCATTCCAGCTCGAGTGTCGCCACTCACCGCAGGAGGATTCTGCCCAAGCAGACGCGTTTTCCGGGATTGCAGTGACACCACAGAACTTATACCTTCATTCCCGGTAGCGGGAACTGTCGGCAGAAGTCACGCACTTCCATCTGGATCTTTTTAAGAGCGGACGGATCGGCGCGTTTCTCGATAGCCTTGAGCATGAAATCCACAGTCATATCGATATCCTCCTCTTTCATACCGCGTGTTGTCACTGCAGGAGTGCCCAAACGGAGTCCACTTGGTTTATAGGGTGGAAGGGGATCATCGGGGATCGTACTTTTGCTTGTGGAGATTCCTACGTCATCCAATATGTGCTGCACCTCCTTTCCGTCGATGCC
>JAQTSD010000041.1 GCA_028711445.1 Candidatus Peribacteraceae bacterium | reverse complement strand
CGGAGCTGATCGAAGGAGAGCAATGCCTCTCCGGGGAGACGGTTTCCCCGCCACTCCCGCGTGAGGGCACCGCATTTGAGCATCATATGATCGAAAGCGACATAGGTGGTGATCGCGCCCGTGGCACACTCGCTGCCCCCGACGATGCCGATTTCCGCGCTTCCTGCGCGGATGGCATTCCATGCATGGAACATCGAGAGTCCTGAGGATGCGCAGGCTGAGTTGGAGCTGCTCTGTGGGCCTTCCACGCCCGCCTGCGAGGCAATGTGCCCGGCGATCATGCTCCCGAGCATGCCAAGCAGCCACTTTCCACGACCATAGCTGATACCGATTCTCTCATCGACTTTCGCCCGGTAAAGGTCCATGAGCGCCTGCTCGACCATCTCCACTGACGACCCGGCACCGTTGGCGATGTCGATCATCGTTTCGGGGGCAAGATCACCTCGCACCCGTCCGCCATTTGAGAAGAGCGCAGCAAGCTTCTCACGCACCTGGGCGAAGGCGACAAAAGCCTGCAGAACGGGGATGCCCACGATGGGTTCCCCTTTCTTATGAAATGTCCGTGGATAGAAACCGCTCTCGACCGATGGAAAAAATCCTGCCGGGATGACGCCGCCGACTCCGCACTTGTTCCCCCAGAGACATCGGAAAAGCTCCTGCTTGTCTTTATCCGTCGTGAGCCCCTTCACTTCACAGAGCAGATCGAAGTGAGCGACATCTGAAGGAGCGAGCTCGCGGATGCCCGTGCGAAAATCGATGGCGGCGCGGTGCGCCTCCTCGGGATTCCTGCCCGTGGGAGTGAGGCTGCCCGTGGCGACAATGACGATGTCGTTTTGCGAGCGCGGCAAAGGAGAGGGAGTAGCTTTCTGCATGGTAAGGGGCAGATCCTACCACATCCGCATCAGTCTTCATCATCATCTTGCTTCTTCTTCCTCCGCTTCTTGCCATTCTCGGGCGGATCCACGTCCACCAGCGGACCGGTGAAACCTGCGAAATCGGCAAGCTCCTTCGCACGAAAAGGCATTTGCAATTTCTTCACCGCTTTCGCCTCGATCTGTCGGATGCGCTCGCGGGTGACCTTGAAGATGTGACCAACCTCCTCAAGTGTGTAGCTGTACCCATCGCCGAGTCCGTAGCGCAGCTTGATAATCTCGCGCTCCCGCCATGACAATGTCTTCAGCACTTGATGAATCCTCCTGCCAAGGGCTATTTTATCCGCCCCGAGCGGCGGCATCACGGCATCGTGATCCGGTATGAGTTCTCCAAAATTCGTATCCTTGAGGCCTACCGGATGATCGAGACTCATCGCCCCACGACTGATAGCCAGTACATGGCGAGCCTCTTCGACTTTCAGGCCGGTGGCATCGGCAAGTTCCTCCAAACTCGGCTCGCGTCCCAGATCCTGCAGCAACTTCCTCTCGGTATTGCGCACCTTGGACATGGTCTCCACCATGTGCACAGGCGTGCGGATCGTCCGGCTTTGGTCCGCGATTGCCCGCGTGATGGCCTGCCGGATCCACCACGTGGCGTAGGTGCAGAACTTGTACCCGCGACTCACTTCGAACTTGTCCGTCGCCTTCATGAGGCCGGTGTTGCCCTCCTGGATGAGATCGAGGAAGGAGAGACCACGATTGCGGTACCGTTTCGCGATGGAGACAACGAGGCGCAGGTTCCCTTCCGAGAGCTCCTTCTTGGCCTCCTCATACCCACTCTTCGCCGCTTGGATATCGCCAACACGACGATGCAGGGTCGAAGGCGTCTCCTTGCATTCACGAAGAATGTTGTGGCGCTCTTCGAGCAACGCGGGGAGAACGACATCGGAAGATTTGCGCCGGCTGTTCGGGTAGGGATAGATACGGCCCTGAAGTTCATCGATGCGCCTGGAGTACTCCTCAAGCATCGTGGCAATCGGATCCGCCTTCTGGGTACGTAGTCCCAATTCCTCAATGAGCTCAACAGCATGGCGGCGGGAGCGGGACAGTTTGCGCCAGTGTCCCAGACGCTCCTTGCGCTTCTTTCCTTTGGCCATCACGGCCCCGTACTCCTTTCTCGTGCGTATGCGAATGGCACCGAGTGTCTTAAGGTGCGGTGACAGCCGGCCACGGATCTCCTTCTTCGAGAGCCCGGATGCATCCGATACCTCCACCGTCCGATCGAAAGCCACTCTCCCATCGTTTACTTTCTGAAGCACCTCGATGGCATTTGCGATTCCGAGACTGGACCCCCATATCTTCCTGCGATAGAGCGCTCTGGCATGATCGATCCTTTCCGCAATCGCAACTTCCTCGTCCCTCTTAAGCAGAGGTAATCGCCCCATCTGCATGAGGTACATCCGCACCCCGTCATACACATCCATCTTCGCTCCAGCCTCCTCGCTGGCGATGCTCCGGATCTCCTCTTCCGACAGATCCTCAAGCGGCTCGTCATCCTCCTCTTCGCGAAGATCATTCATATCGGGTCCATCTTCGTCGAATGAATCCAGATCGCCCTCTACTGCCGGCGTGTCCGCTTCCTGCGGTCCGAGGGTGAAGTCCTGCGAACCATCGTCGAACTCCCCGGTGATGTCGTCTTCATGAAGCGGCATAAGAGCGCAATTTATACGACAATTATCTCCTTTGAGCAATAATCAAGCGGCGAGAAAGCGCTTTTATTTCGCCCCGGCCGATTCCCTTGCTATGCTCCATTCCCGCATGAAGCCCCTCTCCACCGACGATCTCCGGCAGGCGTACCTCGATTTCTTCGCCGATCACGGCCACAGCGTGATTCCGAGCGCGCCGCTCGTACCCGAGAACGACCCGACAGTCCTCTTCACCACGGCCGGCATGCACCCGCTCGTGCCGTACTTGCTCGGCGAGCCGCACCCGCGGGGACGCCGGCTCACGGACGTGCAGCGCTCCGTGCGCACGCAGGACATCGACGAAGTCGGCGATGCCAGCCACCTCACTTTCTTTGAGATGCTGGGCAACTGGAGCTTGGGCGACTACTTCAAAGAAGAAGCAATTGCGATGAGCTTCTCCTTCCTCACGGAAGTCCTTGAGATCCCCCTCGCCCGTCTCGCAGTGACGTGCTTCGGGGGAGATAGGCGATTCCCCGCACTTCCGAGAGACGACGAAGCAGCAGCGATCTGGAGAAAGATGGGGATTCCCGAAGAGCACATCGCTTTCATGGAGGGTGGTGTTCTGGAGAGCAGGCAGAATTGGTGGGGGCCCGCCGGGCTCACAGGCCCCTGTGGACCGGATACGGAAATGTTCGTGTGGATGGGCGAAGGGAAACCCGAGGGTAATCCTGCAACGAACGAAGCTGATTGGCTCGAGATCTGGAACGATGTCTTCATGCAGTACAACAAAACAGCCGAAGCCTCATTCGAACCACTGAGGCAGAAGAATGTGGATACGGGCATGGGCCTCGAGCGCGCCGCCGCCGTTTTGCAGCGCGTCTCCAGCGTCTATGAGACGGACCGCATGCGTCCCATCCTCGACTGCGTGATGAAACTTGCAGGGAACAAGGACCTCGCCAATCCCGACGCGCGCCGCTCTGTCCGCATCATCGTCGACCACCTGCGGGCCGCCGCGTTCATTATCGCCGACAGCATCACACCATCCAACGTCGACCAAGGCTACGTATTGCGACGCATCATTCGCCGGGCGATCCGCTCCGCACGCAGGCTGGGGATCGAGCACTCCGGTGCCTTCACTCCCACTATCGCGGAAGCGGTCATCGGCGAGTACGGTCATGTGTGGGGACATCTGGCTGAACGCAAGACCGCCATCCTTGAGTCACTCGCCCGCGAAGAACAGCAATTCGGCAAGACGCTGGCCGAAGGGCTCAAGCACTTCGACCGCGTTATGAAGAGTCTCTCAAGTAAAACCATCGATGGTGCCAGTGCTTTCCATCTCTACGACACATACGGCTTCCCGCTCGAGCTCACGGTCGAGATGGCGAAGGAGTACGGCTGTAGCGTAGATGAAACGGGATTCAAACGCGCTTTCGAGGAGCATCAGTCCCTCTCACGCGCGGGGGCCGAGAAGCGTTTCTCCGGAGGACTCGCCGACCACTCGGCGCAGACCACCAAACTCCACACAGCCACGCACCTGCTCAATGCGGCTCTCAAGAAGGTTCTCGGCGAACATGTGAACCAGCGCGGTTCCAACATCACCGCAGAGCGTCTGCGATTCGATTTCAACCACGGAGAGAAACTCACGGCGTCGCAGCTCAAGGAGGCGGAGCTTCTCGTGAACGAAGCCATCGAAGCGGATCTGCCCATCACCTACCGCATCACAACCGTCGAAAAGGCAAAGGAGGAAGGCGCCGTCGGCGTCTTTGATGCGCGCTATGACGCGGAAGTGAAGGTGTATCGGATTGGCCCTTCGACAAGCTCAGAGCGAGGTGAATGGTCGCTGCGACCATTCAGCCTCGAGATCTGTGGCGGCCCGCACGTCGCATCTACGGGCATGCTCGGAACCTTCAAGATCCTGAAGGAGGAGAGCTCCTCCGCCGGCATACGCCGGATCAAGGCGACGCTCTCGGGCGGCCCAGCGGACATCGCAGTGGCGACGCTGGCAGAGTAATTGAGGAGGGATGGCGCGCCACGGGGGGTGAAGGGGAAGGCCCTGCTGTCCCGCGGCTGCGGGACAGCATTGCCGACGAGTCGATACCGAATCCTTGGAGG
>JAQTSD010000023.1 GCA_028711445.1 Candidatus Peribacteraceae bacterium | reverse complement strand
CCTGCGTGACGAGCTCTTCGCGCCTCTGGGCATAGAGATGACGTTTGAGTTTGGAGCGCGATGAAGCCATTTTCACGAGTTGCAACCATTGCGGAGATGGTCGCGGCGTCGCGTATTTCTGCACTTCCACCACATCGCCGTTCTCGAGCTCGTGATCGAGCGAAACGACGGAGCCGTTCACCCGTGCCGCCCGGAAGGAAAGCCCAAGATCGGTATGCACCTGGAAAGCGAAGTCAAGGGGCGTGGCTCCTTCGGGAAGTTCCACCACATCACCCTTTGGAGTGAGGACGAAAATATTATCAGCCAACGACTGACCGCCAACCGGCCCACCGACCGGTTCCTGAGAGGAGAGCATTGCATGGAGCTGCGCCTGCTCGACCGCACGCCGCGCGGCGCCAAACTCCTTGTAACTCCAGTGCGCGGCGATACCGTACTTGGCTTCCCGGTGCATCTGCGCCGACCGGATCTGCACTTCAACGAATGTGTCCTTCGGCACCCCGGGAAGCTGCAGGAGCGTCGTATGAAGACTCTGATACCCGTTGGGTTTCGGGAAGGCGATGTAGTCCTTGAAACGGTTTGTCACCGGCCGCCCCATGGTGTGAAGGAAGCCGAGGACCCGGTAGCATTCCTCCGGTGTCCCGGTAATAAGACGGACCGCGAAAAGATCCTGTACATCCTCGACGTGTGACAGGCTTTTCGAGCGCATCTTGCGAAAAATGCTGTACGGCTCCTTCTCACGACTCTCTGCCTCGACTTCGATCCCTTGTCGCATCAGCTGCTTATGCAACAGAGCAGTCGATCGTTCGAGGAAGTGCCCTTTCTTTGCCTCGACGGCCGCGAGTTGCTCTGTGATCTTCTCCGCATCGGATGGATACGAGATGGGAAACGCACGTTGTTCCAACATGTGCTTGAGACGGTAGATACCCAAGCGCGCCGCAACGGGAGCGAAGAGGTGAAGCACATCATTCGCGATCCGCTTCGCCTCCTCTTCGTGCGGCCTGTCCTGCAATTGGTCGAGCACGTGGCAGCGATCACAGAGTGTGATGAGGATCACACGGATGTCATCCGAGACGGAGATCAGCATGAGTCGCAAATCGTCGATGGAATGGCGGCGACTCTGCATGGTCACGTTCGACAGCAAGTGCACGCCACTGATCATGGAACGCACAGCGGGACCGAACTGCTTCTCGAGCTCGATGAGTGTGATGCCATGTCCTATCTGAAATGCATGATGAAGAATGCTCGCGGCGATCGCGTCCTCATCCGGTTCAAACGGAAGGAGTAGATCGAGCACACCCATGACGTGTTCTGTCACGCTCATCCCCGTCCAATGCGGCTCACCCTTGTACAGATCCCGCGTGAGCGTGAACGCCCGCATGACGCGATCGGAATCGAAACCCGGACGTACCTCCTCGATACGCCGGAGGAGCGCGGTGATGTCCGAAGTATGAAGCGTCATGAGAGCCTGAAATGGGCTGTGATTCTACCGTTATCCGACTGGCACTTCCAGCAAGACACTGAGGAATGCGCACAGCTGTTTCAGCGCTCCAGCATGAGCGTAACAGGTCCGTCGTTCACAAGCTCCACGACCATCATCGCTCCGAAGACGCCCGACTCGACCGCGGCGATTCCGCAGGAACGGAGTTTTCCGATGAAATGTTCATAGAGAGGGACGGCCTGCGCGGGCGGCGCCGCCTCGGTGTAATCGGGACGATTGCCTTTCCGGATGTCCCCCGCCAACGTGAACTGCGAAATGATAAGCACACTACCGGCAATATCAAGAATTGATCGGTCATTGATTTTCCCATCGACAGAATCAAACAGTCGCAGCTTGGAAATCTTTTCCACCAGCCAATCGGCCTGCACCTCGGTATCGCCCGCGAGAACTCCGAGGAGCAGCACATAGCCGCGATCAATGGACCCAACAACCTTTCCATCGATCGAGACGGATGCTTTCGAAACCCGCTGGAGGAGAACACGCATAGGAATACTGTACCGGAAACACGTCATGATGAGCGCGTCGAACCATGACGTTCTTCCGTGGGTTCCAGCATGTCGTCCTTCGATCCTTCGTAAAACTTAGGACAAGCTTAGCTTAGAATGATATGCCTTTGTCTTTCAGCTTATAGCTTACGTCTTTTCCATTATTTGACAAACTTATATATTATTTCTTTACATCATCAGACTAAAGATATACCCCGTTTTCTTGACCCGAATGGCATTTGCGTAGAGGATGGCTGCGTCCGAAGACCGAGGGCATTAGGCTGATGGCCGAAGGTAAGTCCCTCCGAGGCATACAGCAGCGGTTACATGGCTCCGGCTGAGTGATTCGTGCCGTGTGCCTCGCTGGTCTCCCGGACAATAGACGTAGGGAGACCATTTTTGTATCCACTCGACCCTCACCTTCCCATGGCCCTCACCCGCATTCAGAAAGAAGAGCAACTCAAAGAACTGACGGACAATTTCCAGTCGGCACAGTCGATCATGTTCGCCCACTTCATCGGTCTCAATGTCAGAGATGTGAGCGCGCTGCGTCGTCAGCTCAAAGAGAAGAACGCAGAGATGAAAGTGGCGAAGAAGACGCTCATGAAGATCGCCGCCAAGAAGATAGGGCTGCCGGAGATTCCCGACTCCACAATCAACGGACCGGTGTCCTGCATCTTCAGCTTCTCCGATCCTCTCTCGGGTGCGCAGACCGCCTTCGCCTTCGGAAAAGACCACGGACAAGTGAAGCTCCTCGGCGGACTCTTCGACGGTAAGCTGCTTTCGAAGGATGAAGCGATGGAACTCGCGAAGATGCCGGGGAGAGATGTCCTGCTTGCAACATTTGCCTCAATGATCCGCTCACCACTGACGACATTCGCCGGCATGTGCGCAAGCCCCCTCTCGGGCTTCGCACGGGCGCTTTCGGAGCTCTCCAAGCAGAAGGGCGCGGCAAATTCCTGATACTTCTTCAACTTTCTTACTTCCTTTTCCCACTTATCCCATGGCTGACGAAGCAACCATCACCCTCTCCGCCAAGGAGAAAGCAGTCATCGACGCGCTTGAGAAACTCAACGTTATCGAGCTCAATACCGTCGTGAAGTACATGGAGAAAACCTACGGCATCTCCGCTGCGGCTCCGGTCGCAGTCGCCGCTGCCGCCCCCGCTGCCGGCGCAGCAGCAGCCGACGAGGAGAAGAGTTCATACAATATCGAGCTCACCGACTCCGGGGCACAGAAGATCGCCGTCATCAAGGTGGTCCGTGAGATCACGGGTCTGGCCCTCGGCGATGCCAAGGCCGCCGTGGACGGCGCCCCGAAGGTGATCAAGGAAGGCATCCCCAAGGCGGAGGCCGACGAGCTGAAGAAGAAACTTGAGGCCGCCGGTGCGAAGGTGACTCTGAAATAATTGAGAATGGAAAATGGCGGTGGTCTGCAATGGCCACCGCTTTTTCATTGTTCATCCTTCGAAGGCAACGATACCATTGGGGTATGACGGAACAGATTATCAGCGCTTTCGTATTGGGACTCGTCGGCGGGATCATCCCCGGCCCCGTCCTCACGGCGACTTTCACGGAGATCCTACAATCGAACATTTTCAAAAGCCTCAGAATCATTCTCTGGGCCATGCTCACGGAAACCATTGTTGCTCTGGTGAGCTTGATGGCTCTCTCATCATTCAATCTCACGGAAGATTTTTTCAGGGCCCTGTCGTTCATCGGTGCCGGCATTCTTCTCTGGATCTCATTGTCACTTTGGAGGGTGCAAAGAATCGATGCGGGACAGCGCGTGCATTTCAGCCTTGGGAAAATATCGGCAATGATCCTGGCCAATGGAATGCTCTGGACCTATTGGATTACGGTTTGCGTCCCAAAGGCCATTCTCCTCAATGAACAGATACGCTTCGGGCAGTATGTGTTCCTCATTCTTGTTGAAGTTGGATGGCTGTTCTCAACTGTGGCTGTTGCCCTCGCTTTCTCCTCGTTTCGCAAACTGCTCTCGCATCCAAAGTTCATTCCTGTCCTGTTCAGACTCTTCGCAGCCACTTTCGTCTACTTTGCCCTGAAAATGACGTACGACAGCATTGTCTTCTTCGCTACAAAGTAGTGGCACAGCGCGCTGTGCCCCTACGAAAGGGGTGAAACACTCCCTGTCGCCCTGCCACCGTCGGTCGCGACCGACGTGGCCTGACAAAGAAAGAAGGAAGATAAAAACTGTACAATCTCCACGTGCAAACTCGTCCCATACCCCGCTTCCTCGAACTCGACCTCCTGCGCACGCTCGCCGTGATCATGATGATCGTCTACCACGCGGCGTTCGACCTCGCCGCGTACTTCCAATTCGCCCTCGATCCGTGGAGCGGCGGCTGGTGGCTGCTCAGCCGCGCGACAGTCACGCTCTTTCTCTTGCTCGTAGGCATCAGCTTCGTGATTTCCTGGGAACGCAGGGCTGAAGCATCCACATTTATGCAGTGCGGCCTGCACGCATGGAAGCGCGCGGGACAACTGCTCCTGATCGCCATCAGTATCTCCGCCGTAACGTATGTGATCGATCCGGAAACGTTCGTCCGTTTCGGCGCCCTGCACGCAATCGCCGTCAGTATCGCACTGCTCCCGATGCTACGAAGACTGCGAGAATGGAATGCGCTCCTCGGCGGTGCAATCATCCTCTTCGGACACTCTGTCACCGGCTTCACAGTGCATACCTCCCTACTCCTCCCACTCGGACTCAAGCCGCCGGCCTTCACTTCCGTCGATTATCTGCCGCTACTGCCATGGTTCGGCGTTGTGCTGCTCGGACTCGCCCTCGGCGACGCCCTGTACGTTCGTTTTAAGCGCGCACCGCACCCCCAACCGAGGATTTTCTTCACACTCGTCTGGCCCGGCCGGCATGCACTAGCGATCTATCTCATCCATCAGCCGATCCTGCTTACACTCTTTGCTGCGCTCACGCGCCTCGCATAAGATCGTCCGACCGAAAAGTACGATCGTCCACCATCTGCATTTTTCGTGATTCTCCATCGAACATGTTTCCGCTACACTGCGACCCATGTCCTTCCAAGTCCGCACGCTCAAAGATAAGCCGCGCCGTCGTTGGCCGTGGAAATCCTTCCTCGTAACCGTCCTCAAGATCGGCGGGCCGCTCCTTGCTTTCTACGAACAGTGGAGAACTCGCGAGGAAGAGAAGCAGCGCAAGCAGAAGCGCACGACAGTGCTCAAGCGGGTGCTCATGATCCTGCTCGCCATCCTGTGTTCGCTGCTCCTCATGGTCGGCGTCGCGCGAGCGCTCATCGCCCTCAAAGTCATCACGTTCTCGTCCTTCACGACCGCAACCGGAGTCCCTCCGCCTGCGGACGAGAACGGATTCACCAACATTCTCCTCGTCGGCCAAGGCGACAAAGATCATGACGGTCAGGACCTCACCGACACCATCATCGTGGCAAGCCTCGATCCCGGGAAGACGAAGAGCGTTGCTTTGCTTTCTCTCCCCCGCGACTTGTACTTCCTTTCCACGGAAAAGATGGGGAAAGGCAAACTCAATTCTCTCTACCGCGACTACAAGATCCTCCTTAAGAGAAAGGGGCTGCAGGAATCCGATGCCGCCTTCGAATCGACCCGTCAGCTCGGCGTGGAAGTCGGCAAGGCACTAGGAATCACGATTCATGGCGTCGTGAAAGTGAATTTCACCGCCTTCAGACAGGCAGTCGATGCCATCGGCGGTGTGGATGTCCTGGTTCCGTCCGACATCGTGGATACGGAGTATCCGGACGAGAATTATGGCTTCCAGACCTTCGAAATCAAGCAAGGACTCCAACATCTCGACGGCGAGACTGCCCTCAAGTACGCCCGTAGCCGTCACACCTCCAGTGACTTCGATCGCTCTGCCCGTCAGCAACAGATCCTGAAAGCCATGGCAGAGAAGGCGCGAGCCGAAGGTCTTGAGAAAGACCCACGCGCGATCACTCGTCTCTTCGGTATTTTTCAGCAAAACGTTGTGACCACCTTCACGCTTCGTGAACTCATCGGGCTTGCAGGTATTGCAAAGGAAATCGGCACCGATCGAGCCATTGCCGTACAGCTCAATGATCGCAACGCCCTTTATGACGTATTCGTAGAGCCGGGAGGGCTCCTCTACACTCCTCCACGCACTCAGTTCGATGGTGCCGCAGTGCTCCTCCCCGTTTCCGTTCCCGAGTTTCCCGTCACCTGGAAGCAAGTTCGCGCCTTCACTCAGCTCTTCTTCCAACAACGCTCCCTCTATCTCGCTCATCCGACAATCGCTGTTCTCAACGCAGGCGGGAAGAGTGGACTGGCCCGTAGGCTGGCTACAGAACTGAGCCGCTACGGGTTCACAGTCGAGCATATTGCAAATGCCTCTCTGAAGGACGAGCCGTCATCTTTTGTGACATCGACGGATACAGATGGAGATCTTGCCCTCTTCTTTGCAACGCTCTTCGCTATGAACGACCGGAAGGACGCCTTTGCCACGCTCACCAATGAAGAGGTACGTCAGATCACGATCGTCCTCGGAAAAGATTTCAGCTATCGTCCGCTGCAAGATTTCATTCTCCCCAAAGAATGAACCCACGTGAGATCGTCGCCAAATCGTGGGCGATAACCAAAGGGGAGCGCCAATTGCGGCACTGGGGCTATGCATCGGCTCTTCTGGAGACGCTCCTCAACGTCAAACTCCTCATCTACCAGGTGTGGTTCCTCATTTCCTACATTGAGGGGGACCCCATTGGATTCTTCACGGTGGAAGCAACTCTCTTCGAGTATGTGCCACTGTGGTTCTTCGTTACGTTCGTCATTGGGCTCATCATCCTGATCTGCATCGAATGGCTTTTCCCGAACATGGGCAAGGGTGCCATCATCGGCCTTGCGGCAAAGTCCTACCAAAAGGAAGAAGTAAAAGGCGGACTGGTGCTTGGTATCTACAATTTCTTTCCCATTTTCGCAATCCACGAATTCTTCTTCTTAAGCCGGATCTCGATGGTCATCACGCTGATCTCGCTGCTCCTTCGCTACGGAGGAGGGATGGCTTCCGTCGGTATCGCCCTTGTTCTCATCGCTTTCCTCGTTTCCAATATCCTGCGCTTCTTCTTCGTCTTCTCCGAAGAGGCCGTCGTCATCCGCAAGCTGGGAATCGGCAAGGCACTCAAGGCCAGCTTCAAGCTTGTGATCAGCTACCTCGGACACGTGGTCTTCCTCATGCTGCTCACCCTGCTCATCAGTATCCGTGTTTTCCTGAACGTTCTGATGGTGCTGCTTATCCCCGGCATCGTCATCGGCATTGGCTTCTTGCTCTCTCTCGTCTTCTCCCAGTTCCTCACCATCATCATCGGGTTGATTTTGGGCCTGATCCTCGTGGGCCTCGCAAGCTACCTCTTCGCCTACATCGAAGTCTTCGGTCAGACGGTCTGGACTCTCACTTACATCGAATTGAGTAAGCTTCGCGAGCTCGATGTGATTGAGTTGAAATAACCACTCTTACGCATGAACGCCGAACACCCCGTGCTCCGGCAGAACATCAAGAAGCTCTATGTCGTCACTGCCTTGAGCAGCTTCGGCTTCTCGGTGCCGATTCTCTTCCTCTTCCAGCAATCACTCGGCCTCACCCTCGAGGAGGCCTTCACTATCCAGGCGATGTATGCCGCCGCGCTCGTCATCTTCGAAGTCCCTTCCGGCTATCTCTCCGATCGCTGGGGACGCAAATTCACCATTATCGCCGGCTCCGCTTCCTTGTTCCTCGGTATGATCATTTACTCTCTTAGCACGACTTTTTGGGCATTCACTGCAGCGGAGATTTTTCTCGCCCTCGGCATGAGCCTTCATTCGGGAACAATCGAAGCTCTTATGTACGACACTCTTCTCGAACTGAGAGAAGCAGATCAATACCGACGCATCATCGGAGTGCTCGGCTTCGTGAGCCTCGCAAGCCGCTCGATCATCGCGCTCCTCGTCGGTCTCATCGCCGTCCTGAATCTGCGCGCACCTCTCTGGGCAGATGTCATTCTCTTCGGAAGTGGCCTGCTGTTGTCCCTTCTCCTCACAGAGCCACACCGGCACAAGCTACAGGGACAGGAACCTCTCGCTGCTATATGGAAGATCTGCACCCATACCCTTGTCCACAATGTCCTGCTTCGGAGCCTCATACTCCTCTACACGGTCGTCGCCGCCATCAATCTCATGCTTTTCTGGTTTCTGCAACCCTACCAAAACATGGTGCAACTGCCTCTTCCCTACTTCGGCCTCGTAAATGCTCTCATTTTCATCGGAAGCGCGTTGGCTGCGAAGTATACCTACACCGTGAAGCATTGGATTTCCGACCGGACCTTCCTTTTCATTCTCTCATTGATCGCCGTGGGAAGCTGCGTCGTCCTCGGTTTTACCGCAACTCTCTGGGGCATTACTCTCTTCTTTGTGGGGGAAACGGCATTTTCCGCATTCGAAACGCTGACGGGTGATCTCATCAATAAAGCGACGACTTCGGATATGCGTGCAACCGTCTTATCGCTCCGATCCTTCACTTCCCGCCTCTTCTTCGCCATTCTCTCCCCGATCTTGGGCTATTTCGCAGACATCTACACCCTCAATCAAGCTCTCCTCATCACTGGTATCATCGGTCTTCTCGCCCTCGGGCTCACGTTCCTGCTCATGCTTCCCACATGGAGGCATCTTGCACACAGACGAAGACATGCATAGCTCCATGATCGCTCAACGAAACATCTCAAGAAATATCTGGAAGCTTTATGTGCTCAATGCTCTATATGGAGCGATCTTCCTCATCCCCGTCATCATCCCGTTCTACCGGGAGAACGGCGTCTCGCTCGCGCAGGCACTCCTCCTCGAAGCGATCTTCTCCATCGAGATGGTCATCCTCGAGATCCCCACGGGCTACCTCTCCGACCGCTGGGGACGGAAACCCACCATCGTCATCGCCTATGCTTTCAGTATTTTGGGATGGCTGCAGTACGGGGTCGGAACGGGATTCAATTTCTTCCTCATCGGAGAAATCCTCATGGGCGTCGGCGCCAGTCTCCTCTCGGGAACGGGAGAAGCCATGACATACGATACACTTCTGGAAATGGGGGAAACGGCACGTTACCGGCATATCAGCGGAAATCAGAACTTCTCCATGTTCACGACGGAAGCGCTCTGCAGCATCCTCGGAGGAATCCTCGCCATCGTCAGTTTGCGCACGGCGGCGTGGGTCACGGTCGCTTCTCCCATTTTCGGCTTCCTCGTCGCACTCACGCTGACGGAACCGCACCGGCATAAGCTCCAAGGAACGCAACATCTGAGAACTCTCTGGAGAATCAGTACGAATACCCTCGTCCACAATATCCCGCTGCGCAGCATCACCCTCCTGCACGGCCTCATCTCCACGATGACCCTTTCCCTCTTCTGGCTTACGCAACCGTTCCAAACGATGGTCCACCTGCCGCTGGCGCTCTTCGGTATCACTCACGCGCTCATCGTCGGTTCCGGCGCCGTCGCCGCACGGTACACGCACGCCATCTCCAAACACATCGATGACCGGTTCTTCCTTCTCCTCATCGCCCTCGCGGTCGTGATCAGTTACATCGTCCTCGGATTCTCAGCTTCCCTCTGGGCGATGCTCTTCTTCTTCACCGGCCGCATCGGATGGGGGCTGCTCTCTCCGCTCACGAGCGACCTCATGAACCGGATGACAACCTCAGACATCCGCGCGACAGTGCTCTCCATCCGCGCCCTCGCCTCCCGGCTCCTCTTCGCCATGACTTCCCCGTTCATCGGCTACGCCGCCGATGTCTGGCCCCTGAATCAGGCACTGCTCCTCGTCGGTTGCATCGGCGGTATCGCTCTTACGATCATCTTCCTTCTCATGCGGCCAGTGTGGGGAAGGATTCCGAAGTAGATCAAATCACCTTCTCGATCTCTGCAAGGAGCAACGGAAATTCCCGATATCCAGCCGCCGCATTGAGATGCCCGCCGCCTTCGATGAGAGTGGCCTCACTATCGAGGTGCGCCACGAGTTCCCGAGCGAGACCCAGACGGATGTATGGATCGTTATCCGCGTGAATCACAGAGAATTTCCCACAGTGCTGTCGGATGCGTGACCAATCATACGAAGGTTCCGTGAAGGTCGTCATGAGAGGATCAAACCGATTGTCCATCACTCCCCATACGAGAGCGGCGAGGAACGTGGCACGGATGGGCGAGTCCATCCGTTCGAGAAGACGAAGCGCGAATGCCCCTCCGAGACTGTGCCCGACGAAAATTGTCCCTCTGTTCACCTCGCAACGATACTGCTCAAAATGCTCCAGCCACTGCGTGAGATCTGGATGATCCGCACGCGGAAACGCCGGAACGATGACACGATGCCCACGGTCTCGTAGCTGCAAAGCGAGCCATGGAAACCAGTTTTCCTCCGGATTTCCTTCAACGCCGTGGAAGATGAAGATGGTGGCGATGGGAAAATCATACCACTCATCCGCACCCGGGAACGGGCGCTCTGATATGCTTCGTAATCTTACATACCCAGCAGCACCCGTCCCTGGGTGCGGCGTCCGGGGAATTATACATACTCCACAATCAGGAAATCATCGATCGGCTGAAAACCGAGAGATCGATACAGATTCTGTGCAGGCACATTGGTATTCGCCGTGAAGAGAATCACCCCCTCTACACCCTTGCCGAAACAGTGCGCGCACAGAGCGCCCACACACTGACGGCCATATCCCTTGCGCCGGTACGCAGGCAGAGTACCGACCCCTCCTATTTGCGCATAATGAAGCGAAAAACCCTGTACATTCGCCACAGAGATCACCTTGCCGTTCTCATGAACAACCGACGTACAATCCGGCTTCACTCGAGCGAGTTCTTTCTGTGTAGGGGAAACGGATGGACTCGCAGTATAGAAACGCGCAATCGCCTCGCGATCCGCTTCGGTGGCGATCGTCGCCGCACTCTCCACCGGCTGAAAATGCCTCCGTCCGAGAAGGAAAATGGTCTCTTCGGAAATGCGTTTCGGCGTGCGCCCATGCCGCGATTTCAATCGCTCGACCATCGGTTCGGCATAACGCCGAAAAGCGGGAACACTCTCGATCTTTACTCCGGTAAGGACTACATGGTCCACCAATCCGTTAATGCCGTCCTGCTGCTGACAGTGCGCAACAAACGATCCCCATTTTCCGAAACCCGCCGCAATTCCGATGAGTCTCCCCCCATCTTCCAGACCGAAGAAGCGATTGGTGGTGAAGGTATCCGGCTCCGCGAGACTCCCGATGATGAACATATTCTCGCGCTCCTTTTGATAAACATAATCGAGTATGATTTGCCGATCGTCTTCATGGAGCTCACGAATCATGAGAAAGATGGTAGCAACATCGATCCCGTTCTCCCAACCGTAACCTTTCTGGCCGCCATTATGTCATCCTGAGTCCGTCGAAGGACGAACCACGCAGCTCGTGACATAATGGCGGCCAGAACACCTCTGAACCGTCAAGATCTTCCTTCGCCCCCTCTCTTGACCGGGGACGACCGTCCACCTATTCTGGTGTACGTTCGTTCTCCACACCCCTATGACGCTCACCCCTCACCAACGCACCGTGCTCAATTACATCCGCGAATTCCAGGTGAAGCGCGGCTACTCGCCTTCCCTCTCCGATCTCGCACTCGCCTTCGGCGTACGAAGCAAGAACGCAGTCGCGAAGGTGGTCAATGCCCTCTTCCGCGAACGCCAGCTGGAGAAAGATCCGAAGGGACGCATCAAAATCATTGACTTAACCGAACAGGAGGAACAACCGCAGCCGATGGTGCTGCCTCTCTTCGGCCCCATCTCCGCCGGTTTTGCAGCTGCAGCCGAGGAGCAGGCGGAGGAAATGGTTACACTCGATGCCTATCTTGTGAAGGATAAGAGCTCAACATTCCTACTGAGGGTGAAGGGAAACAGCATGATCGATGCCGGCATCTTCGAGGGCGACCTCGTCATCGTGGAACGCGGCAAGGAGCCGCGCGTCGGCGATATCGTCGTGGGCGTCCTCGACGGGGAATTCACCTTGAAGCGCCTCAAGCGCGATAAGGGGAAGTACTATCTGCAAGCGGAGAATGCGGAGTATCCGGACATGTATGCGCTGGAAGAGCTGAAGGTGGCTGGAGTGGTGAGAGGGGTGATACGGAAGTATTGATCATGCATCATGACCCTGTTCAAAGAGACCTACCGAATTGAATCGCCACGGTGGCGAGGCAAAAACTACACAGACAATGGTATGTACTTCGTCACCATCTGCACGCATGAAAACATGCGTGTATTCGGTGAGACCCACCATGGAATGATATGCCTCTCAAAAGCAGGATCTGTTATCGCAGAAGAATGGCAACAAACAGAGCATCTGCGATACTACGTCACACTCGATCGATGGATCATCATGCCGAACCATATACATGCCATCATCTCCATACAACACGATGAACACATCGACATGAATGTATCTATGATGCGCGTGGCATACATGAAACGTATGGGCATCCTTCCTGTAGAGACACGCCGTCGGCGTGTCTCCATGCACACCCATTGGAAATCGCATTCACTCGGCGCCATCGTGAATCAATTCAAAACAACATGTACAAAACGTATTCGCGTGCTGGGGCAGCGCAATTTTGCATGGCAATCCGGGTTCTACGACCACGTGATACGCAACGAAGAATCGCTTCTCCGCATCCGCGATTACATCCACAGAAATCCGGAGAGGTGGGAACAAGGCAAAGACAATCTGGATGTTATAGGAATAGTCGAACGGGAAACACTCCGAAAGCGTTACGACAGAATGCCAAGGGTGCTGTAAGTGCATTGTTGGTGTAGAGACACCCCGACGGGGTGTCTCTACAGAGCCTTTAATCGCTCCTCGATCTTCTTCAATTTTTCCTCTGCCGAAGCCAATTTCTGCTGCTCCAGCTCGATCACCTCCTTCTTCGCATGTTCCATAAATTTCGGATTCCCAAGCTTTGCATTGACGATTTCCAAAAACTTCCGGAGATTCAGGAGTTCTGTCTGAAGATCATTCCGCAACTTCTTAAGATCCAACGCTCCTTCAAGAGCAATATGTACCTCAGCGCCTTTCAGGAATGTGCTTGCGACGCCCTCGTCCTCTATTGGCTTCTTAAACATAAGACCGAAGAGCTGCGCGAGGCGCTCAATATGCTCTTGTTGAGATTTAAGAAGTGGCAGGTGATCATCGGAGAAGAGATAGGCGATAATCTTTGTGTTGGGGGAGATGCCATACTCCACACGCATGCTGCGAATGGCGCGGATAATTTCGACGACGATGGAGAATTCCTGCTGCGCCTTGGGATCTTTCCGCTCCACCTTCACCTTCGGCCACTCCTCCGAGATGAGCAAACCCGCCCCCGTCGGCTTCAGGGAGGTCCATAATTCCTCAGTCACAAACGGGCAGTAGGGATGCAAGAGCTTGAGAATGCGACGAAGGATATGTACGAGAACCGCATGATTCGCGTTCCCCTTGCTCAGTTCGAGGTACCAGTCACAGAAGAAATCCCACACGAAACTGTAGAGCCGCTCCCCCACCTCACTCAGGCGATACGCCGCCAATCCCTGTGTCACATCCTCGATGAGGATTTCCGACGCATGGAGCGCCGCACGATCGGCGAGCGAGAGAGTCGCGAGATCCGGGAGCGCGGCAATCGAGGAGGGGTCGATCTTCGCCTGCTCACACTGCATGAGCACGAATCGTGACGCATTCCAGAGCTTGTTGATGAAGTTGCGGTACCCGGCGATCTTCTCCTCGTAGAGACGGAAGTCGTTTCCAGGCGTTTGCCCGACGATCATCGAGAGCCGCAGGGCATCCGCACCGTACTTGGGAATGATCTCGAGCGGATCGATGCAGGTGGAAGGGTCGGACTTGCTCATCTTCTTCCCCTCGCGCGTACGCACGAGACCGTGAAGGTACACGGTTTTGAAGGGGATCTGCCCCGTCGCGTACGTCGTCATGAGAATCATCCGCGCCACCCAGAAGAAGAGGATGTCGTAGCCCGTCTCCATGACCGCCGTCGGATGGAATTTCCGGAAGTCCGGACTCTTCTCGAGCAGATCCTGAAGCGATAATTTCATATCCCCCGCGAGCGCGGGATCGATGAGCGTGGACCACGTCCAGAGCCCCGAAGAGAACCATGTGTCCAACGTGTCCGGATCTTGCGTCCAACCGGTTCCATCGGGCGGAAGCGCCCCCACGTGCATGTCCGTACCCTTCGCCGATGTCTTGTACCAAACCGGAATCCTGTGCCCCCACCAGATCTGCCGTGAGATGCACCAATCGCGCAGGTTATCGATCCAGTGGAAGTACACTTTCTCGAAGCGCTCCGGGATGATCGCTATGTCGCGGCTGCGGATCACGTCCTGCATCACCTCCTTGAGGCTCAGTTGTTTCTTCTTCCACTTGACCACCTGTTTATTCACATTGATGAACCACTGCTCCTTGATTTGCGGCTCCACAATGCCCTTTCCGCGGTAACTCACCGCCACGCGGTGCGTGTAGTTCTCGTCCACTTTGACGAGCAGCCCCTTCGCTCTGAGTTTCTCCACCACTTTCGGCCGCGCTTCCTCGATGGACATGCCAGCGAATTTCCCCGCAATGGGCAATAGCCGCCCGTCAAATCCGATGATTTGTTCCCGCGGAAGATCGCGGCGCTCGGCGAGATCGAAGTCCGCCATGTCATGCCACGGTGTGATCGTCATGCACCCCGTGCCGAACGCGGGATCGATCACCTTGTCATCCTTGATCACCGTAGCCGTGATCTTGCCGGTGATCCACTCGCATTCGAATGTGTCGCCGTCCTTGTATTTCTTGTAACGCTCGTCGTCAGGATGCATCACCACGTACTTGTCGCCGAATTTCGTCTCGGGCCGGGCCGTCGAAATCTGAAACGGGCCGTACTGGAAGGTGTAGTAGGGCACTTTCTCCTCCATGTATTCGATCTCGTCATCCGACACGGTTGTCTGCATCTTGGGATCCCAGTTCACGATCCGCTGACCGCGGTAGATGAGTCCGTCTGAGTACATCTTCTTGAAGACTTCATTCACGCACCGGTTGAGCGACGGATCGAGCGTGTAGCGCTCGCGACTCCAATCGCAGCTTGAACCCATTTTACGCACCTGTGAGCGGATCGTGCCGCGGCTGGCTTCCACGAACTGCGCGATTTTCTCAACAAGTTTCACCCGCCCGTACGTGGCCCGCGGATCGGCGATCTTCTCCTCCTTCTGGATCTTCTTGATGACCACGCTCTCCGTCGCGATTGCCGCGTGGTCGGTGCCGGGAAGCCACAGCGCTTCCTTGCCGCTCATGCGCGCGAAACGAATGAAGATATCCTCGAGCGCGAGCATCACGGCGTGGCCAAGGTGCAGCTGCCCCGTGGCATTCGGCGGCGGCATGCTGACGGTGAAAGCCTCCTTCGCAGAAGCCGCATCCGCCTTGAATGCGCCGCTCCCCTCCCAGAGAGAGTAGATTCTGTCCTCACAGGCCTGCGGATCGTAGGCTTTGGAAAGTGTCATGAATGAGGGGAGAGCGGAGCTTGCCGCGGCGTAGCTCCGAACACAGAGAGGAGCGAAGCCGGATAGGCTTTCGACAGCATTGGCTGAGAGTGTAGCAAAAATCCTCACTTGAGCATTGATTTTCCCCTCCTTGCATGAGGATACTGACCTCAGTCGTTACGAGACAGGGTTTCACTTGGGATCGTCCACAAGTACCTGTCTCCCTGTTCTTCCCATTTTTCTGACGGGCGTAAGCCCAAGGAGGATCTATGGCCAAGAAGCATGTCCCACGACGGAGGCGCCAGCGCTCACGGGCAAGTCCGCTCCGAAGAGCCAATGGCCGCACGAGCAAGGTCGCCAAGAAGAAGCAATAGGTGACCGCAGGGAGCCGGGAAACCTTACCCGGCACCGTCCTCACCGTGATGGCAGGCTGCTACGAAGCCACCTGTGAGGCGTACAGTAACGACGAGAAAGGGTCTGTCCTGTAGCCGGACGGACCCTCATTTTTGAGGGCTTTTCTTGACGGATCTTTCGCATAGTCATACAAAGACCACAGTCAGTTCTTGGGCGCTCGGGTACGGTACCCGGGCCATTCCACCCTGTCGCTCTCTGGAAAGGAACAATTCTATGAAGCGACTCCTTTCTCTGCTCGCGGCCTCTCGCGCCAGCCCACGAAGCTTCGGGCAAATGGCGCAAGTAGGCGCCTTGGAGGTCAGCCAATGACGATTGTCGTCCAACTGAGGAATGGTGTCCACGCGAAGGGGCAGGACGTGCCAAAACCGTTGATTTAGGGCCATGGCACGCCCCACGAAGAACTGGCCCGAGCGGGACTACAAAGTCCCGCTGAATAATCACTACCGAGGAGCCCATCTATACCGGGCTCCTCGGATCTTTTAGAAACGCTGCAATCATCATTGACTCTCTTGAACCCTCTGGTAAAACATGCGCAGCCTGATTTTTCGAGCCGCAGAACTTAAACCGTGGCCGATGACCCGCAAAGTCAACGGCCACCCAGCCTACGGAGAGACTGCGATGAAAAGTCGCCGCGCCCGTACAGGGGTTGTGTTGTGGCACTAGGGGGCTTCTCTCCCTGGTGCCTCCCGGTTCTACAGATCAGTGCTTCGAGTGGGGCGCGTCCTTCCGGGACGCGCCCCCGTTTTATATATCGGCGAAGCGTTGGGGCTCGCTCATTGAATGAATGCAACAAAGGGAAGTCTGCCAATCAAAATAATGCGCGAAGCCGGGCTCCGCCCGGCTGGAGCGCCTCCTTGCGCAGAAGGGGGCTCGTGGGGGGGAACCGTCGACGGTTCCCCCCACGCATAAAAAACGACCGCCAGAAGTGGCGGTCATCTTTCAAATGAGTGGAAAGAGCGGAACTACCATCCCTTTTACAGGATTGAAGCCGGAATCTTATACAGGATACGGTTGGAAAAATGCAAGAGATTTTTTACCAGTTTATTTTCCAGCGGATTACAATGGAAGAGCAATGACAGGAGGCTCTGAGTACGTCGGCTCGCGCTTCGGCGCCACACTCGCCCTCATGGGTAACGACATGAAAGAAGGCATTGAGGGGAAAGATCCTATCGACGACACGATCCATGGAGTGCGTAATGCATTCGTCGCACTCTGGCACGGCCTTCAGGGAATCATCCCGAGCGCCGCCAATGCCATGAGCGACCAGCAATTCCGTGTGACACACCGCTCAGGAACATTGCATGGAACAGCAAATTCCGCGAAGAAAGTTATTGAGACGAAGGGGCTTCTCGGAAAAGCGAGTGCTGTTCTTGCTGAAGCAACGGATGGTCCCGTTGACGATTTCATTGATGCGACAACCGGTGGAACCCAATGGATCGTGGAACCTGTGAAAGGTATCCGGATGAGGACCGCCGCCACCTTCCAGAATGCCGCCTGATCCGATGGAACACTCGCCCCTCTTCGGAGCGACGCCCGAGCTCGGCCTACCGCACACGTTTGGAGAAGCCATGACCCCCCACCTCGTGAACACGGCCATCGTCGTGGGCGGAGTCGCTCTCGCAATAGGAGGACTGCGATGGCTCTACAGGAAAACGATCGGAGCATGATAGGATGACTCCATGCCTCGCTTCGATTTTCAATGCTTCGACTGCGGACACGTCTTCGAACACGAAGTGTCCTTCGGCACACGCCGTGTTCCACGCTGTCCCGCATGCGGAGGAAAAACCGAAA
The DNA here is from genome assembly GCA_028711445.1 of Candidatus Peribacteraceae bacterium. Lineage (GTDB taxonomy): Bacteria > Patescibacteriota > Gracilibacteria > Peribacterales > Peribacteraceae > UBA9631. Next base: position 2,458 of record JAQTSD010000023.1, on the reverse strand, counting down.
AACTCATTGCTCCGCCAGCCATCCATTTTAAGGGCGGAGGTTTCTATGCGACGGACAGTCGCGTGAAGCAGAACGATGTCAAAAAACAGCCGGAATCAACTAAAAGCGAGCTTCCCAAGGCCTCTCCCAAGGACTCGCCAAAGAAGGAAAAATAATGTATAATATCTATATAAACATGCACTCCTCCACCGTCCCCAACCACCACAGGGAGCGGCGAAACCTCGCTTGGCACCTTGCGACCATCACGCGCCAGTCCTACACGACGCTGTTTCTCGCATGGATCGCCCTCACCGCAACTTTCGCACTCGCATACTTCCTCTTGAGTCACTTCGCGCCGGAACATGCGCCGGGGGCCTTCGCACAAATGCATCCGTTGCAAGCGTTTCTCAACAGTCTCTACTACAGCATTATCACCGCCACCTCGACGGGCTACGGCGACATCTTTCCTCAAGGATTTTCGAAGGTACTCGCGAGCATCCAAACCATCAGTTCACTCATGGTCTTCGCAATTTTCGTGACCAAACTTGTCTCCTCCCAACAGGAGATCGCCCTGCAGGAGGTGCATAAGCTCACATTCGAGGACATCTTCCATAACGCCCGCGAAGATCTCTTCATTATCCGGCGCGATCTCGACGGAATCATTGACGATGCGCGGCGCCACGGAAAGCTCTCTGAGGAGGCATGGGAGAACCTCTTCATCGCCTTCAAACAGGCACAAACGCTCTTGCAGGAGATTCCGGATTTCTACAACGGAGGCAACACCTTCTATACAATCGACGCGCGACGCGAGCAGCTGCTCCTCGAAGCAGTCCACCGCACGTTGCACCGAATCAATAAAGCACTCGACGTCTTGAGCCGTGCACAGATCGATTGGTCAGGTCACCCACAGTGCATGAAGGATCTCAAGGAGCTCATGCGGATTTTTGACTCCATCACGCCGCTGTGGCAGGAGCGTTCGCCCTACAAGAAGAAGGAGGCATTCGCCGACATTCTTGACATGAAGAGGCAGATGCACGAACGCATCGGCACGTCGCTGCCGATTTGAAATATCAAACGAAAAAGAGGAGGCGAACCCCCTCTTCTTACGTTCCGATTAGAATCGGCGAGGCGGACCCGATCGTCCTCCTCTACTCCCACCGCCGCCCGGTCCTCTGCGCGGACCACGATCACCCCCAAACGACGGGCGGGGTGTGAACCCCTCGGGTGGCTCGGACATCTGCTTCAAAGAGAGGCGGGTCTTCCCTTCCACCGGATCGTACTCGACGACCTTCGCCTGCACCTCATCGCCGATCTTGAGGACATCCTCGACATTCTCCGTCCGCTGCCACTGGAGCTCGGAGATGTGAATCATGCCATCTTTGCCACGGAGGAACTCCACGATCGCACCCACACCCGGAATGATGCGCACGACCTTCGACGCATAGACTTTGCCAACTTCCGGCTTGGCCACGATCCCCTGAATCCATTCCTTAGCCTTCGCCATGGCTTCGCCGCTCTTGGCCGTGACGAAGACGAGACCGCTGTCTTCGATATCGATTTCCACGCCAAGCTCAGCTGTGATCTTCTGGATCGTCTCGCCTCCCTTGCCGATGACGAGGCGGATGTCCTCGGTATTCACCGTGATCGTCTCGATGCGCGGCGCATGCGGACTCATCTCCTTGCGCGGCTCCGGAATGGCTGCGAGCATGATTTTCAAAATCTGGAGCCGTCCCTGCCGGGCGCGCTCGAGGGCTTCGGCGAAGACCGCGTCGGGCAGTCCCTTGATCTTGATATCCATCTGGATAGCCGTCACGCCTTTCTCCGTCCCCGTCATCTTGAAGTCCATGTCACCCCCGAAGTCCTCTTCATCCTGCAAATCCGAGAGGATGACGTACTTGCTCTTCTCCTCGTCGGAGATGAGACCGAGCGCCACACCCGACACGGGCGCGGAGATGGGAACGCCCGCAGCCATGAGCGCGAGGGTGGAACCGCACGTCGCCGCCATGGAAGAAGAACCATTGCTCTCAAGAATTTCCGTGACGGTCCGGATGGTGTACGGGAACTGCTCCTCGCCGGGCAGCACCGGCTCGATGGCACGCTGTGCGAGGCTACCGTGTCCGATCTCGCGATTGCCGACCATGAGGCGATTGCTCGTCTCTCCCACCGAGAACGGCGGGAAGTTGTAATGATGGAAGTAACGCAACTTCTCCTCGCCCGTCATGCCTTCGACGATCTGTCGGTCACCGGGCGCCCCGAGCGTGCAGGTAGTGAGCCCCTGCGTCTCGCCGCGCTGGAAGAGGGCGCTGCCATGTACGAAGTCCGGCAGAACGTCGACCATCGCACCGATCGGGCGGATCTGATCCACTTTGCGGCTGCTCATGCGCACGCCTTCTTCGAGAATGAGACGGCGCACTTCGGTCTTGATGATCTTGTCGACCATCTCCGCTGCATGCGCGTAAAGCTCGACGAGCTCCTCCTT
>JAQTSD010000040.1 GCA_028711445.1 Candidatus Peribacteraceae bacterium | reverse complement strand
CCCGAGAGCTTTCAGAATGTTGTTCAAATCCATTCCTTCAAGAATCCACTTACTCAAGGGGCCCAAAAACTCAGCATCCTCTTCCGCTTTTGCAATAACTGCCGTTTCGCCGGCGATCACATTGCCTTCTTCATCCACCATCTCAATGCGTTCCTCCTCGATTATCGGTTGTACGAGAGTCAAACCATGACGTGCCTCTTCTTCATCGAAAAACCCATCTTCCTTTGCACGGGCGATCATGGCAGTCAGCGACGCCTTTTTCACTGCGTCGGCACGTACCTGAAGCAGGCCGCCGCGCGCATCCACCCGGCCGCCGAGCACGAGAACCGCATCTGGGAGCTCGAGGGTCGTCACGATATCCGCGTAGATCTTCGGAAAGAGAGTCACCTCGATTTTGCCTGTCGGATCCTCAAGAAGAATGATAGCCATTGTTTCTCCTTTCTTCGTCGTGATCTTCTTCACACTCTCGACGATACCGGCAAGTGTCACTTTCTTGCCGACATCCTTGGCGGAGAGGTGGGCGATGAGCTGTGCCTTCTTGCCGATGTATTTCTTGAGACCCGCGAGAGGATGGCTGGAGACATAAAGGCCGAGGGTTTCCTTTTCCCACTGCAATTTCTGTTGGACGGAAACGTCAGCGGTCTTCGGGAAGTCGATGGTTGCCGCCTCAAGGGTACCGGCAGCCTGTGAGAAGAGACCGGCTTGTTCACTGCTTACGCCGCCACAATCCTTCGCGAAGTCGCTGATGAGATCGTAGTGGGCGACGAGAACATGGCGAGGGCCAAGGGAATCCAAAGCGCCTGATTTTGCGAGGGACTCGAGCAGTTTCTTATTGAGGACCCGGGCCGGCGTGCGACTGGCGAAATCCTCGATCGATATGAATCTGCCGCCCGCTTCACGGATCGCGATGATTTGCTGCACAGTGGAGTCGCCGATGCCCTTGATGGCGCTTAAGCCGAAGCGGATGGCACCGGCGGAATTGCCGGCTGCCTTGACGACCGTGAAGTGGCGCAGAGATTCATTGATGTCCGGTGGAAGTACCTCGATGCCCATCGCGCGGCATTCCTCAATCTCGATCATGACGCGGTCGGTTCGTTGCGCATCGCTCGAGAGGAGTGCCGCCATGAATTCGGCGGGGTAGTGTGCCTTCAGATAAGCGGTTTCGTAGGCGATGCGCGCGTAACAGGCAGCATGAGCCTTCGGGAAGCCGTATCCTGCGAAGGGCATGATCACCTCTTCGAATATTTTTTCAGCGAGGGGTTGCGGGTACCCCTTGCTCACGGCTCCCTTGATGAATTTGTTCCGTTGGGCATCCAGTTCCTTCTTGATCTTCTTCCCGATGGCTTTCCGGAGGATATCCGCCTCTCCCAGAGAGTATCCTGCGAAGACCCTCGCGAGCTGGAGGATCTGTTCCTGGTACACGCCGATGCCGTAGGTCTCACGGAAGATGGCTTCCAGATCGGGGTGGAGGTACTCCACTTTTTCCTTCCCGTGTTTACGTTTGATGAAGCTCGGGATCCATTCCATGGGTCCCGGTCGGTAGAGGGCGGCCATGGCGGTGATATCGCCGAATTTCGTGGGGACCAGCTGCTTCAGGTACCGGCGCATTCCTGCGGACTCCAGCTGGAAGACCCCGGTCGTATCGCCGCGCTGGAGGAGCTCATAGGTCTCGCGATCATCGAGGGGAAGTTGCTCAAGATCGAGCCTCTTCCCGTAGAGACGGTCGATGATCTTCAGGGTCGTCTGGATGACCGTGAGGTTCGTGAGGCCGAGGAAATCCATTTTCAGAAGTCCCAATGCCTCGAGCGGCTTCGCAGAGTACTGGGTAATGATGATTTCTTCGTCTTTCGGAGCACGCTCGAGAGCGGAGAAGCGCACGGTCGGTTCCGGCGTGATGACGACTCCACAGGCGTGTACGGAGACGTGACGCGCCTTCCCTTCAAGCTTGAGCGCGGTATCGATGATTTTTTGGTACGTCTCATTGCTGTTGTATGCCGCCTTGAGCTCATTCGTTTCGAGGGCTTCGGAAAGCTTCGTGCCGGGACGGTCGGGGATGAGCTTGGCGAGGTTGTTCATTTCAAGGAATGGAACGCCGTAGGCACGGCCGACATCCTTCACCGCGGCGCGCGCCGCGAGCGTTCCAAACGTGCAGATCTGCACCACACGATCCGTGCCGTACTTCTGACGGACGTAGTCGAGCACTTCGTCACGGCTGGTGTCCGCGAAATCCGTATCGATATCCGGCATGGAGATGCGCTCCGGGTTGAGGAAGCGTTCGAAGATGAGGCCGTGCTCCAGCGGGTCGAGCGTAGTGATATTCAGACAGTAGGAAACGATGGAACCCGCGGCCGAGCCGCGGCCCGGTCCCACGGCGATGCCACGGTGTTTCGCCTCGTTGATGAAATCGGCGACGATGAGGAAGTAGCCTGAGAACCCCATACGATCGATGATCGTGAGCTCGTGATCGAGGCGCTCCTTCTGCTCCTTCGTCGCATGGGGATAGCGCCGGGAGAAGCCCTCCTCGCTGATTTTCTTGAGCTCGCTCGTTTCCGTTTCCCCTTCCGGCACCGGGAAGCGGGGAATGTGGTACTTCCCCGACTCGAAACTCACCGAGCAGCGATCCGCGATGACGCGGGTGTTCTCCAGCGCTTCCGGCACGTGGGCGAACGCGCGTTCCATCTCCTCGAACGGGCGCATGGAGAAGTCCGAGTCGCGCATGGAGAAGCGGTTCGCATCATCAATGCGGTCGTTCTTCTGGATGCACAGCAGGACATCATGCGCCTCGGCATCCTGTGCTCTGCAATAGTGACTCGAGCAAGTTGCGACGAGCGGCACGTGTAACTTCTTCCCCCATGCAATAAGCTGTTGGTTTACCTCTGCCTGCCCGGTGACAGCAGGCAGATCCATAAGCTCGAAATAGAGGTTGTCGGGGCCGAAATACGAGCGATATTCCTCAACAAGCTTCTCGATACGGTCTCCGTCTTCATGGAGCGCGGCTTGCGGGATAGCACCGGAGACAGGGCCCGTGAGGGCGATCAGTCCTTTGCCGAATTGCTTCAGAAGCTCGGCATCCACACGCGGCTTGTAGTACATCCCCTCGAGTGCGGCACGCGTCGCAAGCTCCAGAAGATTATGGTAGCCGCTCTGAGACTCGGCGATGAGGACAATTGGAAAGCGTTTGGAATCTGTACCAGCTTCACGGTCGAAGCGCGAGCGTGGAGCGATGTAAGCTTCCATGCCGAGGATCGGCTTCAAGCCATGCTTGGTCGCGTACTGGTAGAACTCAACGAGGCCGTACGTGAACCCTTTGTCCGCAAGCCCGACGGCCGACTGGTCGAGTTCCTTGGCCCGCAGCACGATCTCCTCCGGGCACGGGAGCGCCTCGAGAAGGGAGTAGGTGGAGTGGCAGTGCAGATGGACGAAATCAGAGGGTTTCATGGGTGGGAGTTGATTGTAGCAGGAGAAGGAGCTTCCCCGCCCTGATTATGCACGAAGATTGGAACCGGATTTGTGCAGATTCATTTGAGTGAACGACAATCCACATACCCTTTTTTGGGGGGCGAAGAGCAGATGTACTTCCACTCCTGAAGCACCTAAAATAGATAACAATGTGTTATTGGGCCGCCTCACTGAGGACTGCAATCTCCATTCTGCTCGTCGGAGCTTTGCTGTTCCCGCATGTTGCCTTCGCTGCCACCCGCACCTGGGACGGCGGCGGTTCCACCAACAACTGGTCCGAAGCCGCCAACTGGTCCGATGACACGGCTCCCACCGCAGCCGACACCGCGCTTTTCGATGGGACCGATGCGACGGATGTTACGGTGGACACCGATGTCACTGTCTCCGCCCTTACTGTCACTTCCGGCTACGGCGGTACCCTCAGCCTCGACTCCTCCGTGATCTCCGGCACCGTGGGCGACGGGGCGGTGCAGTTCACGGCGGCAGACAAGAGCTGGCTGCAGATTGCGGATGCTTCACAGACGGGGTTAGACCCTACGGGAGCATTTACCTTAGCGGGGTGGGTCTACCTCGATTCTCTTGGACAAGACAGATTCCTTGTTGGGAAAAGCGATCTCCTCTCTACGACTAACATAGAATATGCATTGTGGTATCGACTTTCTGATGGACGTTTCAGATTTTCTGTTTCAAGCGGTGCTGCTGGTACGGGGATAAGCGCCACCTCTTTTGGAGCACCTTCGCTATCTACTTGGTATTTCATTGTTGCTAAATATGATCCAAGTGGCCAGACCATATCAATTCAAGTCAACAATGGAACAGTCGATTCGGTTGCTTGCACTCACGCTGTGCAAAATACAAATCGAGCCTTCATAATGGGAGTGGATATAAGTTCGAGCGGGATTCCTTACGACAGATTTCATAACGGCCGCATGGATTCTTTCTCCTTTTCTTCTCGCTTGCTTACCGCAGATGAAATCACCTGGCTCTACAATGCGGGCAACGGAAGAGTGTACAAAGACATCGGGATCGCGGGGACAAACGGGTCAGCTTTGAAAACCAACTTGGTCAGCTGGTGGGACTTGGGCGAGAACGCAGGCACCAGATACGACAGCTACGGCACAAACCACCTTTCCCAAACCTTTGGCAACATCATCGCCCCGCCGGTGTACGGCTCGGAGCTTTTGACCAATGGAGATTTTGAAACTGTCACCTCCGTCGGCCCGCCTGCAAATTTTGGCACATGGAGTGAAACTGTAAGTGATGGCAATATTGAGACTGAAACCACGGCAATTCATGCTGGTACCTATTCAGCAAAAATAACCAGCGGCGCAACAACCGGGCAGACTGGTGCGCGTATTTCACAAGATGTTGTACCTACCGCTGGGGCTACTTATAGATTTTCGTTTTGGACAAGAGGCGACGGCACAAATGCCGGGCGATTCCGCATTTATAATGGCGGCGTAGGCGATATAGTTTCAACTACATCTACAAACATCAGCGGCACTAACTTTCAATTAGTGACAGTGGATTTTGCTGCGCCAGCTGGGAGCATATCTATTTCAGCTATCCTTTTTGCTGGTGCTTCAGAAGGAGCTATCGCCTACTTCGACGACGTCTCCCTCAAACAAATCACCACCGCCTCCATCAACAACGGCGGGTTTGAGGACTGGACCGTGCCAGATATGGGTAATAAGGTGACCAACAGCGGGTTTGATTCAGATACAACAGGGTGGACGGCTTTATCGTCGTCATTAGCAAGCGTGGCAGGCGGGTATTCGGGGAACGCTTTGCAGATTACTAATGAG
>JAQTSD010000002.1 GCA_028711445.1 Candidatus Peribacteraceae bacterium | reverse complement strand
GGAACGCAACAACGAGACGTGCGGTCTCCGCACGCGTGAGACGGTGCCCGGCCCACGTCTGCAATCCGACTCCCCTCTCATTTGCAATACGGAAATAACGATCATACCACGCCTCCCCGCTCTGGCCGAGAGACGGTAACCCGTAAACCTTAACGAGCATCTTGAGCGCCTCCTCGTACTGCACGGGCCGCAGCGGATCAAACGTCCATTGCAAAGAACTCACGCCGACTAGGGCGTTGCCACTCACGATACCATCACGCTTGGCAGCGCAGACGAACGGTGCGTACCAAGAAGCAGGAGGGACGTCGACGAAGCAGGTGGTGTCAGCTATAGGTAGGACTTCCCCTCCACCTGCACGCATTGCCATTTTCAGGAACTCCGCACGATTGACCAGCCGCTGCGGTTTGAAGGTGCCATCCGTATAGCCTTGCACGATCCCCTCTTCCGTAAGCGTGCTCACGGCGACCGCCGTTTCGGTATCCGATGGCGCATCGCTGTAAGGTAGGTGCTTCGTATCGTACATCGCGGCGGCGATGGCAGCCGGCATACTGAGAGCACAGAGGATGACGAAGAGACGACGCATGGGCTGAAGGGAGAAGGCCACCATTCTAGCATACGACACCATCGCACTCCGTGGGATCGTCAATGGAATGGAAACGCTCAAGTGAGACGAACATCGCTGCAAGGATACGGATGGCTGACGAACAACTCCGTAGTGATTATGTTCATCGCAAGTCTGCGCTGCCCATCGGAGAGCTCCATGAGTGCGCCATACACGGCGTCTGGATCCTCCGGGTCGACATTCAGCTGTTCACGGACGCAGCACGTGAACTGCCCGCGCGCACACCTCGCAGCAAGCTTCGTAGCGAAGTCATGATAGTGATCGGCATATTCTTCGGGGTCGACGATGACGCCATTCCCCATCGCAGAGGCGAGAAGGCGAAGCGCTTCCGTGCGCGAGGAATTGACGCGGCCACGGATGCTCTGTGCAGCCGCGTCGATACTCTGAGGTACCAGCCCCAAGAGGGAGACATCTCCCTCCTCGCTTTCGTAAACGGTCTTGATGGCGAGTCGGAGCGGGACGTGTGTACGAGGACGCTGCTGTGCCGCCGCTTCGGCGGCAGGTACGGCATGCTCCGGGGATGAAAGGGTGGTTGTCATGGTAAGAAGGGGGAAGGGAAAAATATCAACGAAGTCGGACGATGACGTGGATCATCTGACAGAGCACTTCGCGCCGGCGCCACGGATCGGTGATCGCGAGAAGCGCATCCTTCATCCCGATGGCGTGTCGAGAATCGTCTGGAAGATTGAGGTCGGAAACGATCTCCTCCGGAATAACGCACTGGCGATCGAAGCATCGCTGCATGAGGGTGCTCGCCACACACTGAAGGAAGGCGACATCGGTGACGGAGTACTTCTGAATCATGACGGATTCCTGCCGTTGCGAAGCGGCAGGAGCAATCTCGACCGGCGCATCACAATCGTGTGATGGCGGATGTTCGGCGGTGAGTGCGGTACTCATGATACGAAAGGGAAAGGTTGGATAAATCACTCCCGGCTCGGCATCGAAAAAACGCCGGGCCTCCGCTGGGGGAAGACTCGTATGTGCGCTCTACTGCGCTTGCACTCTAGGCATCATACGACTTCTTCCCCGCAAGATAGAAGGAATAGAAGAAGCCGTAGAAGGTCACACGTTGAGGCATTGGACGAAGAGAAGGGTATCGTACAAACGGGGAATAATCAATGAATTCATCAGGGTTCGTAACTCTTATTCCAGCTCCCGATCCACTTCACATCCGATACATCGGGAGTGGTCTTGAGCATCCGGGCCATGAGATCGAACTCTTCCGGGGACCCTTGGCGAGCCATCTCCACGTAGAACGTGTATCTCTTTCTCCCGACGTTGCGACTGTGAAGAGACGTAAGATTGACTCGGGCAAGCTTGATAAGTTGCAAAATATCTGCGAGAACCCCCGTCCTCTCGTTCGGCGTAATGAGAGCGGCATGCCGGCGAGCCTCCGGGAACGGGAGGTGGTTCTCAGGATTATGATGAAGCAGGAGCAACTGAGTGATGTTTTCATCCGGAGGTAAATCCGCAACATCCTCCGCGAGCATCTCTAAACCGAGAGCATCGATGGCCGAACGTGAGGAGAGGGCGATGGAAGAGGGATCTTTCGCCATGGCAACGACCTCAGCGGCAGCAGCTGTACTATCCACGGCATATTGCTTCACTTCGCCGATTCTCTGCAAGAATCGACCACACTGATCCAGTCCCTTCTGATGAGAATAGACCTTCTTTACACCCGAGAGATCGCTGCCGGGAACACCGGCAGCGTGGATGTGCACCGGTACATTTGCTTCGGCCACGATCCGCACGGCGGCATCGCGCAAACGGTCAAGGTGGGACCACACGATACCGCCGGAAGAATTTTCGATCGGCACGACTCCGTAATCGCCGGCTTCAACGGCCTGCCACACTCCATCGATACCGTCGTGATGCTGCACCGTCGCACCGGGCACCTCGCGCTGGACCATCTGAGCCGCCTCATCGGAGAAGGTATGCCGTTGCAAGGCATGAATTCTGGCTTCGCCGGGAATGACCAATGCATGAGGAGTGAAAATGGAAGAGACCATGGAAACAAGGGGAAATAAAAAAAACACCTTCCGCCGCTTGGGGAAGGCGCCATGGTCGTGAGATTGAACGGAATCAGCTCAGACACATCGGCTCCTTCCCCGCGCTAAAGGAGAAAGAGGTGAAGCCGAAGGCAAAAGTCCGAGCAGACATGCACTGCAGACTTTACTCGCAATGCCGAAGATGTCAAGCTGCGCACACGATGGACCTCTCTCAGCGTGTCCGGCACTTCTGCTCAGCCCACTCGCTGAAACTCAATACAGATCTCGGCCAGCACTTCCTCATCGATGCAGCGATCCTCGATGCCATCATAGAGGCTGCCAACATTTGCTCGGACGATACCATCGTGGAGATCGGTCCCGGCATCGGGATCTTGACCGAGCAACTTTTGAAAAAAGCTGCACGCGTCACCTCCATCGAATTAGACGAGCGTCTCGTCCCTCTTCTCAATGCATTCATCGACGAACGATCCAAGCTCACCGTCATCCGCGGCAATGCTCTCCATGTCCCCTTCCCGCAGACCCCCTTCAAGATCGTCGCAAACATTCCCTATCACATCACCTCGCCGCTGCTGAGGCACGCGTTCCTCGAATCCCCCCTTCCGCCGCTGTCTCTCACGCTGCTCATCCAGAGAGAGGTTGCGGAAAAAATCTGCGACAAAAAGGCCGCCGGCCTGCTCACTATTCTCGTCCGACTCTTCGGTACGCCTCGATTGGTGCGCTTCGTCCCGCCCGAGGCATTTCTTCCCCCACCGCAGGTGAAGTCGGCCGTGCTGCACATCGATTGCTTCTCCTCTCCCCTGACCGACCGGAAAACCATGGAGCAAGTCTTCCGATTGACGAAAATAGGATTTTCTCAAAAACGCAAGATGCTCTCCAATACGATTGGAATGTTCCACGGTGGAATGGAACGCTTGGAAGCGCTTGGCATAGACCCGAAGCGACGTCCGCAAACACTTTCCGTCCACGAGTGGATTCGTCTGGCGCAAGTGTGGGACAAAAATGGAGATGATGGAACATCCTGAACGAACGGCGTTTACGTTTCTCGGATCGTTTCTCTCGACAGTCTTCGTTCTGCAGTGGTGGCAAGCTGTGACCTATCCACGCTGGTTGTGGTTTTCCATCATGCTCCCCCTTCCATACGTACTCTTGATAGGCAGATGGCGACTGCCGATCCTTGCAGGACTGCTGGGCATTGCCATCGCATTCGGCAGCGTCGCACGTGAAACACACAGAATGACAGGACAGTACGCCGATGCGTTCGCCACGGGACAGACAGTGACCCTCCGCGGCATGATCGCAGATGAACCTGACCGAAGGGCAATGGAGACACGCTACACACTCGCCACGAAATCCATCACCTTCGCATCCGGTCTCACACGTTCTGTGGAAGGGAGCGTTCTAGTAACGGACGAGAGCGGCTGGCCGCAACTGAAGTACGGAGATATGATTGAAACGCGCGGTTCCCTCACGCGTCCGGGTAGCATCGAAAGCTTCCGCTACGACCACTATCTCAGTCGATATGGCATCTATGCCGTGATGAACCGCGCGAAAGTGCAACGCATCTCCGACGGCCATGGCTCGCCTATTTTTTCGCTTCTGTATGAGATAAAAGAGCGATTTGAACTGCAGATCACACGCCTCTTCCACGAGCCGCATGCCTCCTTTCTTATGGGCCTGCTCACCGGCTCGCGCCGCGGCATCCCCGATACCCTGCAGCAAGCCTTTCAGACAACAGGCCTCACTCACATCATCGCCATCTCCGGCTACAACATCACCATCATCCTGACGATTCTCGGTGCAATCCTCTTTCCACTCCCGCGACGCATCCGATTCCTCATGATCGTCACAGGCATCTGCATCTTCACGCTCTTCGTCGGAGCAGGAGCATCCGTCGTTCGTGCAGCAATCATGGGTATCCTTGGGCTCCTCGCAGTCCACGCCGACCGCAAACCGAACGCACGTCTGCTCATCCTCTGGGCAGCCTTCTTCATGCTACTCTGGAACCCGAAGTGCCTGTGGTATGACGCAGGATTCCAACTCTCCTTCCTTGCAACAATCGGACTCACCGAACTGTCACCATTCATCACACAGTATATGAAATGGATGCCGGCAACTTTTGGCATCCGAGAATCATTGGCGATGACACTGGCAGCACAGATCGCCACTGCTCCGCTTATCCTCTTCGTCTTCGGGCGCCTCTCTCTCATCGCACCGATTGCCAATATCTTCGCGGCGCCCGCAGTACCAGTTGCAATGCTTTTTGGTTTCCTCGCCACCGTCTTCAGCTTCGTATCGTTCCCTCTCGGACAGATCTTTACGCTCATCGGCTGGCTGCCACTGGAGTGGATCATCTCCGTTGCTCAAGCGTTACAACACGTACCGTTCGCATCAGTCGGCATGACTCAGGGTATCATCTTCCTGCTGTTCTGCATCGCCATTGCGGCGGACATTATCATTCTTACCAAATATAGGCGTAGATCTTTGCCTTCGATCTGAGTGCAGGAACGGACCACTCTCGCTCAATCTCCCGCCCCGGAAATGCAAACGCGTGGGAAATCACGCGTGTCCCCTTCTTGAGTTCCCGATCGAATTTCTGCTGGAACGCCGGCATCACTGCAGGAATGAGATAGAGAAAAATGCAATCCGCATCACGCAGATCCTGCTTGAGCGCATTCCCACATCGAAGCGTGACATCGACCCGGGAAAGCCACACCTGCACAAGCCCAATGAACCAGACAGGCGGAACGATCTCGTAGCCGATGGCGCGGATGCCGGCCTCTGCCCTCTTCGCGGCTATGAGAATCTTGCCATCTCCTGCACCGAGATCGTAGACCGTTTCTCCGGCCCTTAAGTGCGCATGTTTCACCATAGATTGAACCGCAGATGTACAAGATGGTATGAAGGGAACGCGGCTCCAGATCAGCCCAAGCATGATGACGATGTAACAAACTTCTAAAAAGAAGAGGATACCGACAATGAAGAGGAGTGCAGTAGTCATGGAAACGATCGGACTCTATGCTTCGTTGCTTCATGAAGCCCATAGCGAATGTTGCGCAAAATGCCGATTCTCTGGTATAATAATAAGAAATGCAGACTTCGATCCTCATCCTCCTCTCCGGCTCTCTCTTATTCGTCTGCGGAACAGTACTCTTCCTCCTCACGGGAGAGAGGCGTCTCAAGCAACTCATTCATAGCGAGCAGGAGAAGAACGCATCTTTCGCCCGCATCTTCCACCAAGTCGACGACCTGCTCACAAGCGTCAAATGGCACACAGAAATGATGCTTGATCAAGAAGCGGGGAAACTCAATATCGCTCAGCAGCAGACACTCAACCGCATCGACACCTCAACAGCAAATGCAATGAAATTGATCGAACGGTTTGCAAAGGTTTCCAGCAGCGAATGGCGCAAGCCCCCCTCGAAACAGCCGATCGTGGAAGCAGATAACAATTGTCTCATTGAGACGACGGAGCTCGACGTATAAATCTTTGATCTCCTGTATGCTTCAGAGCAAAACACTCAGCTTCGTCCAGAGTTCTTCAACGGTCAGATCACTCTTCACAAGATAACCCTTCACTCCGAGATCTTCGCATTTGCGTCTGTCGATGTCCTGACTCAAGTTCGTGAGAATGATCACTGGAAACGTATACCCTTTTTGGCGAATGTGCTCCAGCACTTGGTAACCGTCCTTGTTCGGCATGAGCAGATCCAGCAACAGAACATCTGGCTGCCTGACATCGACGGCTTCAATAGCGGCAGCACCGTCGGCAACAATATCCACATCCACGCCATGACGCTCAAGATTGAGCTTATAGAGATTGGCGATGAACTCCTCATCTTCAGCGATCAGAATGTTCTTGTTCATGGAATGGAGGGTTAAGAGACAGATGGATGGTGAACGTCGTCCCCTGATGCTCAACCGACGTGAAGGCGATCTCTCCGCCTAGGAGTGTAGTGAGGGAGCGAACGAGGTACAAGCCAAGGCCGGTACCGCTCGTCTTCTTCTGCATCGCATTGGTGGCACGGAAGAATTTCTGGAAAATGCGTTCCTGCTCACCGGAGGGAATGCCGTAACCTGTGTCCGCAACTTCGATGCATACGCGGTTGCCTTCGGCCGCAGCGCGCATAGTAATCAACCCACCATCCGGCGTGTAAGCTATGGCATTGCTTACGAGATTGGAGAGGATTTCCCACAGCACCTTCGCATCGGTCCGGATGGAGAGATCGGACGGACAATTGAGGGTTACCTGTTGATGCTTACGCGAGAAAACCGGTTCTTGCTCGCGACGGAGGTCTTCGAACATCGATGCAAGTGATACCGAATCGCGCACAATGGAGAGGGTCCCCGTCTCGACACGAGATACCGTGAGCATCGTATGAATCGTGTCCGCCATGCGTACGGCATATTCTGCTGCGCGGCTGATCATTTCCTGTTGTGCTTCCGCAAGAGATCCTACGACGCCGCTACGTAACGTTTCGAGCGTGAGACGGATAGCAGTGAGGGGCGTCCGCAACTGGTGAGAAGCGAGCGACACGAACTCGGAGCGTGCTCTTTCGAGAACTTTCTGCTGTGTAATATCCTCCTCGATACCTACGAATCCGTAGAGCTGACCGCTTCGATCGAGGATAGGTGAAATGTGCACCACTGCTTCGTACTCCGTACCATCCTTGCGACGGTTGGTAAGCTCGCCATCGAACGGCTTTCTCTCCTTCTTGATGATCTGCCAGAGACGGCGATAGTACTCAGGCGGCATACGGCCACCCCAGATACGCGCGGTTTGACCGATGATCTCCGTACGCGTGTACCCCGTGATACGCTCAGTGGATGGATTGGTATAAAGAATCTTTCCGTCCGGATCGGTGATAATGATGTGATTTGAGGCATACTTCACGGCAAGCTGAAACTTGCCAAGCTCTCCAGTCATCTTCCCCGCGAGAATCATCGCACGATGGCGGGCATTCGCCGCCTCATAGAGCAATGCGAAGATGAGTAAACTGAAAGCGAGTCCGCCAAGCAGGACAAGAAGAGGCTCCTTTTGAAGAGCGGGGGTCAACCCGAAGGTATCGGGGACGGATACGGTGAGCACCCATGACAATCCGCCGGCATGGAGGGGGAAATCTTCGGTGAAACGGTTGCTGTCGTTCACATCCACGCCGATGCCCATCAAATCCGACTCTTGGAAGATCACCTCCCCCTGCACATCCTTCAATTCGAGGAAGACATCTTGCATCTCTGCAAGCGGCAGATTGGTGCGATCCTGGAAAAGTTGTGCGGGACTCAATGTTTCCGCTGCGTAGCCGATGAACGCGGAGCGGCGCTCAGGAACCGTATCTTGCGGCGCGCCGCTACGGTAGAGAGGGAGAACAAGCAGATACTCCCGACCGATCCGTGAAACAGCCAACCGTCCGAGTGAAGCCAATTCACCCTTATCACGAACATCATCAAGGAGGGCAAGATGAGAGTATGCAAGATCAAAACCGAGGAGATCTTCACGGCCTGCCTCCGGCTCGAGATATGTAATCACGACCGAACGATCACGCGCTCCTTCGGGCCGAACCGCGAACTGTGGATAACCGCCGGGATTCAGTGAAGTGTCCGCACGCACGATCTGCTCGAAAAGAGGCCGCTGCGATGCGGTGATATTCTCAAGATATGCCATGGAGGTGAGGGCGGGATAGCGTCCGTGCGCCGTCAATCCGCGCACGAACGATGACCACGATGGTCGATCGATACGCGTACCTGCAGCGAAGAGCCCCTGCGCACCAAGGAGCGCATTGACATGCGCCTGGAGACGCTCCTGGATGAGATTCTGGATCCCGCGCGCCTGCTGTTGAAATTCGGCGTGCGTTCTGGCACGTTCGCTCGAAGCGGCAAACTGTGATGCGGCAATACTCACGATGACACACGCGACGAAAAGGATGTACGCAGCTGCCAAAAGAACGGCGTGGTACCGCTTCGTCTTCGGATCATTGGACCCATTGGCTGTCTCCGGCCCGCGAAGGATGTTCGAAACGGTCATAGCGTGGATATGAGTATTTCCCACTATTATAGCATACTTTCGCAATTTTAAGGATGGGAGATTCACGAAAATGGGCGGCTTGGGCCGCCCATTTCAATGCAATGAATCGACTTTCTTCAATAGGTACAATTGCACGACGACGAGCGATAGTAGTAACTCGACGAGTACTGGCGATTGCACCGACGAATGCACGCCTGTCGGTTGTTGTAGTTCACGTTGTCATTGCTGCGGTTGTCGTAGCGGTTGTCATAGTAGCGCAGATAGTCGTAGTAACTCGTATAGTCGTAATACCGGCTCGGATCGCTGTAGCGGAAATCATTATTGCGCCGACAATACGAGGAGTCATAATACCGGTTCGTGCGGCTGCATCGATCTCCGTAATAGTTCACAGGATAGTATTGATCGTAATATCCGGTAGAACCGTACGAGTAATCCGTACCGACACACGTATAATTGTTGCAGCTGCCATTACGATCATACGAATGACAGACACGATCAGGGCAATAGATAGAACTTGCAAATGCGCCGACCGGAAACACGAGAGCAGTAATGACGATGCCGGTGGAGAGGAGGCGATGAAACATAGGATGATGTGGAAATAGGAGGGTGAAGGTAGGCGCGCCCCCGGAAAACCTCAAGTGTCGGGAGTGGACAGACAATAGAGAAACAGGTAAAAAGATTATATTTTGCAATTTATAATTAATATGACAAATATCCATACAATGCTGCTTCCACACTTATTTTTCCGTTTTCTCTGTTCATCCGACAGATGATAGGCCCCGCCTTCTCATTATATGTACGACAGCACTGTCAGTGTACAAAACACACCGAAGAAGAGGAAGGTCGCAACAAGGACCAGGCTACGTACAGGGTGCGGCCGCAGTGCTGCAGGAAGGAACCGGTTATTGAGAAAGAGGAGCAAGCCCGTGTACGAAAACATGGTGAAGGCATTGATGACGGCGCCGAGCACGATCAGGTCGCGCGGCTGATCGAAGCCCGCAGAGAAGACCGCGATGCCGAAAAGAATCTGTAACCAGAGGATAAGATAATACGTACGCGAAACATTGGCACTGGGTGTGCGTCGTAGAAGCAGAATATTCTCCGTCATGATGCGACTCGTGGAATCGAGAACGGTCAGCTGCGTGGCAGCGAGCATGATGCCCATTACGAAGAGAAACAGAATAGAGAGGAACGGTATCGTGGCCACGCCGATAGCTGCCGCTTCATTCAAGACAAAACCGATACCTTCCGCATTGCCGGACATTCCATACGTCGTCGCGTATGCAAGGAGAGAGAGTGTGAGCATTGTGAAGAGCCCGAGGACCCAAAAGACGAGGAAGTGTTCCATGTTTACCGCGCGCCACCAATGACGAAACGATTGGAGATTCGTCTTGGTGAGCGGGAAGGTATTCCCAGTAATCGAATACGTCTGTTGTCGGTGCCTTCCGGTGATCAGACTCGTGATCTTGTGTGCGTAGGCACCCATGCCGTAGCCTTTGTCTCGAACATAACACGATTGCGCGAGATTGAGATTGCCGCCTGCCCCTGCGTACGCAAGCGCTCCGAGGAACGTCGCAAGAGAAACACCAACAGGAAGGAAGGTGAACCCCTCCCCTGCTCCCACCGCCCCCTTCGCAAGAGCGATGAAATCCGTATGCTCCACCAAGTACAACGTGAGGAGGAAAATGAACGGCACACCGATACCGATGAGAATCATCTGCAATCGTTCCACCGTCCGATACAGCACCGCTCCAAATGAAAGTATGCACCCGATGATGAGAAAGAGAACTATCCCCACCAGCCGAACATCACCTATCCCAAACGCCTGCGCAATGAGCGTCGCACCGGCAAGTCCGATACCCGGCCAGCCGAACCCAAAGAACGTCGAGAGAATGAACCACACCGGAAGCCAACGGAACATGCGGGCGAATCCGACGAAGATACTCTCGCCGAAAATCAGTGCATAGCGTTCGACTTCCATATTGATAAAGAATTGCATCGTCACACCGACGATGATCGCCCACACCATCCCTAATCCGTGATTACTGGCGAAGTACGGCCAAAGAATTACTTCACCACTGCCAAGACCCAAGCCCAGTAAGATAAAACTCGGACCGATGAGACGCCTGAGCTTCGGTGCGTCGGGAAGATTTTTCTCCCCGAGAGGGAGACGAGAAGTGAACCGCGACATGTTGAAACCATAGCAAAAAAATTTTGCTGCATGTACACAAAATTTTTTTCTTGCACGCTCTTTATTGTTTATTCGGCACACAATAGTTACAGTAATAAACGTTTGCATTCTCCCCCACCATGAAAAGGATCACTACAATGCCCGAGACATCTGAGAAAAAAACACTGCTGCTCGTCAACACTGGAACACACGACACGAAGTACATCATCCAGAAACTCCGCAAGCTCAAAGTACGCATTGTCGCCGTCCACAAGGAACGTAACTGGGCGCAGCCGTACGTGGATGATTGGATCATCGCAGATACATACAATCACACAGAGGTGCTCGAAGCAGTGCGCGCCTACCTCGCGACCAACCACGGTAAACACTTCGATGGTGCAATTACCTTCTGGGAAGATGACATTCCGTTGCTCGCAAAGATCTGTGCAGAGTTCAAGCTTCAAGGAAACAGCTCGGAGACAGCTACATTCACACGCGACAAGATGAAGATGCAGGAACAATTCAAAAAGTGCGGCTTGAGACACATCCCTCACCAACTACTTCGCACGAAAGCTGATCTGAACATCGCTATCCAGGCCATCGGTTTCCCGGCAGTGATGAAACCCGTCTTCGGTGCCGACAGCCAGTTCGTCATCCTCGTGGAAGACGCGGACGAAGCACAAAACGCTTACAATTATCTCCTCAAGAACTGTACGCCGGCTTTCGATCCTATCTATCACTACAACAAGCGCCTCTTTCTCTATCAGCAATTTGTCGAAGGGCATGAGTTTAGTCTCGAATGCTACGTTCAGCACGGCGTCCCTCACGTTGTGGGTATTCACGAGAAGTCACCAATGAATCCGCCGTTCTTCATGGAAACCGGCGACCACATCCCGTCACGCATCAATGATGAGGAGGAGTGGGAGCTCACAGAAGCAGCAAAGGAGGCTCTCATTGTCCTCGGCGTCCGCGACAGCCTCGCACATGTCGAGCTGAAGAAAACCCGCGATGGTATTCAAGTGATCGAAGTTGCCTCACGCATGGGCGGTGATTACACCTATGAGAACACCCTCAACGTCTACGAGTTCGATCTCATCGAAGCTGGCGTGGACATTGCGCTCGGCCGTAATGTCCTGCAGATCCCCAAAGAGCCTACGCGTCACGTCGTGAGCAGCTTTTTCATCCCCGAGGTTTCGGGTGTGATCACGAAGATCCGCGGCGTGGAACAAGTGCGTCGCAAAGAGAAGAACCTTCTCTCCCTCTTCATGGCTATGCGCGTCGGCGACAACGTCCTCGTCCCACCGGACGGCTACGAGAGTATCGGGTGGGTATCCGTAACGGGACGCACTGTCTCCGAAGCAGAACAGGCAATGGCACGAGTGCAACGACAGATTACCATCGAGGTTTCGCCTTTCCGAAGCTACTCATCTGTAGGTAAAACTCTTCGTAAGCGTCACAAGTCACCGGCATTCATCAATGGACAAATCTCCCCAAGCCTTACGAAGATCGAAAAACTACGCACGCTCTCGAAGCGAGACCTGAAGAATCTGCACGTCGGCATCGCATGCAATACCTATGAGGGACATAGCGAAGTGGAACAGGATCTCACTGCCGTCGGTCACTCAATCGAGAAGACTCTCAAAGCACGGGGAAACCGTGTGACATTCTTCGACTTCAACGATGTCATGACTGCCATCCAGCAACTCAAAGAATCCGACGTAGATATCGTCTTCAACGTTTGTGAGCGTATCAATGATTCAAGTCTTCTAGAACCACACGCCGCTTCCGTTTTCGACATTCTTCAGATCCCATACACAGGCAGTAACCCATTCACTTTGAGTCTCTGTATAGACAAGATCCGCGTAAAGAAGCTCCTCTCCTATCACGGCATCCCCACTCCCCGCTGGGACTATGCCTACGATGTGGATGACGACATCAGCGAAGACCTCTGCTACCCGCTCATCGTAAAACCGGCAAATTCCGACAACTCCATCGGCATCACAAATAAATCCGTCGTCACCGACAAGCGCCAGCTCCGCGATCAGCTCGAGCACATCATCCGCGGTATCGGCAGCCCGGCACTCGTCGAAGAGTACATCGAAGGCGACGAGTACGATGTCTCCATTTTGGGCAATGAGGAGGATGATTTAAAAGTCTTGCCTCTTGCACGTTCCATCTTCAAAAACATGCCGAAAGGCTACTGGCATATCTACACTTACGATGCCAAGTGGCTGGAGAAAAAACCCTACAAGAGCATCATCATTCAGAAGCCGGCAAAGATCCCCAAGAAGCTGGAATCGCTCATCACGGAGATCGCCCTGGACACGTATAATATCCTCGACTGTCACGATTACGGCCGCATCGAGATCCGCACCGACGAAGAAGGCAACCCCTATGTGCTTGAACTCAATCCGAATCCGTCGATCAATTTTGGCGACTACCTTCCCGACTGCGCCCAACTCGTCGGCATGGATTATGCCGATTTCATCGAAGAGATCATGAAGCTCGCCATCAAGCGCTACAAGGATCGTCCTCCGTACTACCACCTCCAGACGACGTTGCTATGAAACCCGTCTCCGCCCGGGAAGCGTACTACCGTCAATTCGACTACGCGTACTACACGACAGATGGCTATGACGATTACCTTGAACGCTTCGAAGAAGAGATGACTGATCTCGTGCAAGCGGTTATCGATCACGTACATCCGCAACCGGATTGGACATTCCTCGATGTAGGCTGCGGTATGGGGGGGACGATGTTGGTTCTTCGGCGCTTGGGTTTCGAAGCATGGGGAACAGAGGTGTCACCTTACTGTTTGGAGCACGCGCCCTCGAAGCAGTGGATGACCTTCGGCGAGTCATTCCACCTCCCCTTTCCCGACGCATCCTTCGACGTGCTCCTCTGCAACGATATTTTTCAATACCTTACCGTGGAGGAATGCTCCCGAAGTGCTGCGGAGTTCGCACGCGTTGCAAGACATTTCATCGCCTTCGCCGCCATCGATAATTCCTCCCCGAATGCGGACCAATCCCAAAATCCCGATGTATTGCGTCGTGATTCTGTAAATCGTCTCTCGCGCGAAGATCTCATCAGCCTCTTCACCGCACACGGGTGCAAAGTCTGCATCACAGATATGTGGCCAGTGGAATACGACTTCAGCTGCATCTTCAGGAAGGATTGAAACTCATAGCCTGTCTTACGGCTTCCAGCCCATAGCGTATACTCCGCCCACATGGATCCCCACTCCATCGATCAACGTGAGACGAGGAAGACCGTTCGCGTCTTCTCGATCGCCTCTTTCCTCCACGATGCCGGCTCCGACATGATCTTCTCCGTCTGGCCGCTCTTCCTCACGAGCGTGCTCGGCGCAAACATGCAGGTTGTCGGATTGATCGACGGTCTCGGAGATGCCATCGTCTCCGTCTCCCAAGCCGTCTCCGGATATATCTCCGACCGCATCCGCAAGCGCAAAATCTTCGTCTGGACGGGCTATCTCCTGGGCGGTATCGCGCACGCCGGCTATGCCATCGCCCTCACCTGGCAATGGGTGATCCCCTTCCGCCTCCTCGACCGCAGCGGCAAGATGCGCGGCTCCCCGCGTGACGCCATCCTCTCCGATATTTCCACCCGCGAGAACCGCGGGAGAAATTTCGGCATCCTGCGCATGATGGACAATGCCGGCGCAGTGGTAGGGATCGTTCTCTCCATCCTCCTCGTCGGGCACATCGGTTACCGCACGCTTTTCCTCATCGCCGCTATCCCCTCCGTCCTCGCCGTTCTGCTCGTGCTCCTTTTCATCCGGGAAACGGCTACGCCCGGAAAGATCTTCAAGGGCATCCGCCTCACGGATCTCACGCGCAATCTAAAGCTCTATATCTCCTTGAGCGCGATCTTCTCTCTTGGGAACTTCAGCTACTCCTTCCTCATGCTCTTTGCGAAACAAGCGGGATTCTCCGTGGGGGCGATCCCCGTGCTCTACCTGCTCTTTTCGCTCACGGCAGCGCTCTTCTCGATTTTCTTCGGCAAGCTCGCCGACCGCAAGAGCCGCAAGCCCGTCCTCCTGCTCTCCCTCACTTTCTGGGCGGCCACGCTCGCACTCCTCGCTTTCGCAAATGGCATGAGCGCCGTTGTCATCGCCTTCGTCTTCTACGGCCTGCACAAGGCGGCGCTGGAGCCTGTACAGAAAGCGTTCGCTGCGGAGCTCGCGCCCAAGGATTTCGTCGCCAGCGCCTTGGGCGGCCTCCAGATGGTCATCGGCCTGTGCATTCTTCCGGCCTCGCTCATCGCGGGAATCCTCTGGGACCGCGTCGGCATCGCCGCACCCTTCATCTTCTCGCTCGTCCTCACCGTGATCGCCGCGGGGATGCTGGGGTTCGTGCACGAGGAGAGGAGGGCGTGAAGGGCTGTTTGATTCATCCGCGAGTGAGTGACTACACTCCAAGCGCAATTCCCCCGCTCCCCCATAAGAAAAATCCCCGTACTGCTCGGCCTCTTCACGCTCACGATGCTCGCCGGATGCCAGACTCCTCCCGCGAACGATGCAACAGGGACCCCGGGGGCTTCGATCGCGAATCCTGCCACGGAGAATTGTCTGAAAAACGGCGGTACCATCATCATG
Organism: Candidatus Peribacteraceae bacterium; assembly: GCA_028711445.1. Classification (GTDB taxonomy): domain Bacteria; phylum Patescibacteriota; class Gracilibacteria; order Peribacterales; family Peribacteraceae; genus UBA9631. Next base: position 84,828 of record JAQTSD010000002.1, on the reverse strand, counting down.
AAGAACAACAAGAAGGGGGAGTACGGGGTATGTCTCTTCGAGGACAATCGACAGTGTGAGGAATGGGCGCTCTTCCGCGGTCAATGTCCCGTGGGCGGAGTGAAGATCACCGGGTATGAGAATGATGCAGAGATCTTCTGCGCGATTACGGGCGGACAGGTGGAAGGCGTGGGGACGGCGACACCGATGTGCAAGAGAGTTGATGGGACTCTGTGCAATGCGCAAGCGAATCTCGACGGGGATTGTCCGGATCCGAATGATCCGAATCCTAGTGCGGGGAATACGGAGGCACCGTGAAGGCCCAACTGTCGGCAGTGAAGAGGAATATCGACGACGAGTTCGAGCGGTTCTCATGCTTCGCAAGCGATGTGCTGGGGATCAGTGACAGGCAGAAGGCGCGGAAGATTAATCAGCGGAAGTATGTGAAATATTTTTGAAGAACGGCTCAACTGAGGAAAAACGTCAAATATTCGACAATTTGAAGAGTAGTTGGAGCTAAAAGATCAGAAGATTCGTATGCAATAACGGAGTATGTTGTTCTTTACATAGAGGGGAAGGGTGGGCCAGAATCTTCAACATGCCAGAAGCTCCAAAGATAACTGGGGTAATACCAAAATCTCTCTACGAGAAGATTGTCGAAAAACTGATCGTAAAACTGACTACAAAGGATGAATTGAAGGCTTGCGCTGAAGAAATAAAGGCATGGTTAGTCTCGGAGAATAAAGATGCTGAAAAGTTAGTGAATATCCTTTCTTCACTAAGAACCAATGAGGATTATTAGTATTAACATCAAAGATATTCGGGGCATTCGTCAGGCTTCCTTTGAAGTCGGAGGAGATAACTTTGCTATTGCAGGACCGAATGGATCTGGGAAAAGCGCCGTGGTTGATGCAATCGATTTTCTTCTTACTGGAAAAATTGCCCGCTTGTGCGGAGTGGGTACACGGGGCATCTCAGTCAAGAAACATGGCCCGCATATAGATGCGGCCGAAAGCCCAGAGGAGGTAGTCGTGACTGCAAAGATCAAGTTAGAAGCTTTTGATCAGCCAGTAGAAATCAGTAGATGCATGAAAGAACCGGACACTCTTATTGCGTCGAAAGATGTGATTAGAGCAATGGAACCGGTTATTTTGTTTGCACAAAGAGGCCAGCATGTGCTCACCCGTAGAGAAATACTGAAGTACGTTCATTCGGAGTCAAAAAAGCGCGCTGAGGAAATTCAAGAACTACTGAACATTTCAGATATCGAAGAGGCCAGACAAGCGATTGTGAGTGCAAAGAACAAGGCAAGTGCTGCTCATAAATCTGCAGTGCAGTCCGTGGAGAAGTGTTTGACCAGCATACGAACGAATGCCGGCCTCCAGAAAGACGACAAAGAAGCGATCCTTGCCGAAGTTAATCGTCATCGTAAGATTCTTGGTGGGGAGCCGATCACTGAGCTGCATTCGACCAAAATTAAGTCGCAGTTAAAAGGGGTTGAAGAGGAGAAAAAAGACAACGCCAAGAATCCCAACCCCGCCCTCTTAGAAAAGGACATTGAGGGTCTCAATAAACTTCTTGGGAATGAACATACCGCAAGCCTCCTCAAGGCAGAAACAGCTTTACGAAAAGCACTTAACGATATTAGGTCTAACTCTGAACTACTTCGTGCTCATAAGCACTCCTCGCTGATATCGAGAGGAATTGAACTTCTGGATGATTCGGGAAAATGCCCTCTCTGTGATACTCAATGGGATGCAGCAAAGCTACAATCACATCTCGAAAGGCGAAGCGAGGAGGCGAAAAAGGCAGCAGGCCAGGTGGATACAATTACTTCAGAAGCTCAGAAGATGAAGAAACACTACAGTGAGGCAATCGCTTTCATAAAGAACATCCGAACTGCCGCGCAACAATTGGACTTGGAAAAAGCGAAGGATGCGTTTGACGAATGGTTAAAAAAACTTGAAAAAATGGTTTTACTCTTTGAAGTTGATGCTGCTGTCGAGGGCTACCCGGTGGCGCAACAATCATCTGAAGATGTTGCAGGATTATTTGCTCCCAGCTCCAGAGCGGAGACGATGTCTGAGGTACTGACCGAGGCAAAAATACGAAAGACAGTTTCACCTCAACGAACTGCTTTGGATACTCTCATAAGACTCGAGGAAAATTTGAAGATGTATGAAACGGCCAAGAAGGATCTAATGAAATTTGAATCAGCACTGTCAAAGGCGGAAATGCTTTTAAGTGCCTTTGAGCAGGCTAGAGATGAAGTACTTGCATCACTCTACGAGGCAATTCGAGATCGATTCGTTGCCCTCTACAAAGAATTACACGGTTCTGACGAGGAAAACTTCTTGGCAGTTATTGAGCCATCAGGAGCTGGCCTTGATTTTGAAGTCGATTTCTACGGAAGAGGATGCCACCCCCCGCATGCCTTACACAGCGAGGGGCACCAAGACAGTATGGGACTATGTCTGTTCCTTGCATTGAGCGACTATCTGACCAAAGGAATCCTAGATCTCATTATTCTGGACGATGTCGTAATGTCTGTGGATTCCGAACATAGAAAGCAGCTGTGTTTGTTGTTAAAGAAACAATTCCCACATCGGCAATTTTTAATTACCACTCATGATAGGACATGGGCAAATCAATTGAAAAGTGAGGGTGTAATTAAATCTTCGAGACTTGTTGAATTCTATAACTGGAATGTTAATTCAGGGCCGCAAGTCAATACTCAAACTGATCTTTGGGAACGCATTACTTCCGACTTGCAGAAAAACGACATACCAAGCGCTGCACACAAACTGCGCCGTGGAGCAGAAGAATTCTTTAGGGAGGTCTGTGATGCGCTTCAGGCAAAAGTTACCTACCACATGAACAGTAGATGGGATCTCGGCGATTTCCTTCCAGCCAGTATAAGCTCGTATCTTTCTATTCTTGCAAAAGCAAAGGAGTCAGCAAATTCATGGAACAAACAGGATGCAGTAGATAAAATCAAAGAATGGGAAAGTGTGGTAAAGGAAATAATGCAACGAACGAGAAGCGAGGGTTGGGCTGTGAATTCAGTCGTGCATTTCAACGAATGGCACCAACTTGAGAAACAAGACTTCGAACCTGTCATTGAAGCATACAAGGAGTTATTCGATATTTTCCGATGCAGTAATCCTAAATGTGGCTCTCTCTTGAAAGTGATAAATGACAAGGAGGGAATGCCAACGAGCATTAAATGTGACTGCGGCGGATATAATATGAATCTAGTTAAAAAATCATTCTTCTCTGTCTGAGGAATGACGAGTTTTTTCTTCAAGAAACTTCAGATATTCCCTACGTTCATTCCCGTTCATTTCATCCCACTGTGGTACCCAACCCCCACCCTTTCGCATAGATCGTTCGTTAACTTCTTTCAGAGCACGTAGCATGCTATCAGCTAAATCCTTCGCTTTTGTTTGTTTTTTTAGTTTGTGCCAAAAATACCGACCATTTTCTCTATAGAGATGACTTCTGGTAGTTACGAGTTTTTTAATGTACCACCATCCCGCATCGTTCGATCTGAGGATATCCACTTCCTGCTTTGTAATGGGAATCCAATCAGTACCTTCTATGCTCACTTCAAATGCCTTTGGACCGTAGAAGTCTGCTGAAATATCGTATTCCAAGAATCGCTGTTCACAGTGTTCGCATTCGCAGATTCTTCCTCGATCCCGAGACTTATCCCAGACTTTCCAGCTATAGTTAACAAATGTGGGATCCTCATTTGTTTTAGGAATTCTGCCACATTGTTTACAGAGATGAATGGATGGCTGCTCGGAGGGATTAGCTTTCATATTTTTGGTTTCATAATATGATAAAGAAGTTGGGTACTAATCTACCTGAAATACTCTCATGACTTCGTCTCCATAGTGATTAATAACCTTGATCGCAATTTTCCCTGTTTTCGGCTTGGGGAACGGACGTGAGACAGTGGAATAGAGTTCTTCCCAGGCACTCTCATCAATTTCTGCCTTGAGTGCCTTCTTCAATTTCTCGTATGGCTTATCGGCACCAAGGAAGTACGCATGATGGACGAAGAATGCGTCTCCGTTGTAATTCGTATCTATGAACCAAGCGGCAATGTCGTGTTCCGGATCTCCTGAGCCACTGGAACGTATTTCGCTCTTCACCGGGTCATACACATCCACACCAAGGATCTCCACTACCATCCCATCTTTAACTTCTTTTACCTTCACCTCTGGCTCACCAAAGACCAAGAATAGATTCCCTGATCCTGTCTTTTTCAGCAGATCTCCCATCGAAAGATCCGGATTGATCTTCACTTTCATGACCTGCAGACCTTCGATCTGAGAAGGCTCAGAAAAGGCTGATGCCTCGAATGATGTTCCAGCGACAATAAGTAGATCTGAAAACTTCTTTGCCACCTTCGCCGCATCACGAATGAAATCATCATCGACGCTGCCAAACTCTGGGCCGATCGAAACAGCAACTTTCTTGAGCCCATCAGCAGTCTTATATTCCCCAACAGCCTGCACTTCTGGCCCGCTAGGAAGAATATCCAGATTCACGAACTCCACTCTTGCCCCCTTCTGGCCAGTCTGCACTCCTGCCTGAAGAAGGTTCGAAATAACTGTCTCAACAAATCGTTCACTTGAAAGCATCTCTTGTGCATCTGAGACGCGGTGTGGGGAAAGTGATTCAACAGTGAATGGCCCTGTAACACGGATAATTTCCTTTATTTCAATGGGCTGATCGAAGAGCACTTCCTTTTCTGGCTCTTCATCATTGGCAATAGATTTCAGTGTCACGTGCGGAACAGTCTTATATTCAAAACCTGCACTTACATAGTGTTCATCCTTTAGCTTGTAGAATGGAAATTTAGAAGTCATTAAGCGTGTTCTAGCCAAAGCCAAAGCAACGCGCGAGGTATCAATGGTAATCCAACGCCTTCCCCATTGTTCAGCTACGAACGCGGTGGTGCCAGAACCACAGGTTGGATCAAGAACGATATCGCCAGGATCGGTGGAAAGTAAGACACATCGCTGAATGACATCAACATTTGTTTGAACGACATATATTTTCGAACTAGCGAAACCAGAAGTCCCTGTATCCATCCAAATATTGCTATACGGTGTCACGGGAAAATCTTCAACATAACGGACGTAACTCAATGTATTCCCTGATGCCTCAACCCGATTTGCTTTAATCAACTTCTCCACCCCTTTGGGGTAATTGGCTTTCCAATGACTGTTTGCTGTTGGAAAAAATATCTTTCCCCGAAAAGTTACAGGAGTGGGTTCTTTTGCTGCTCCTTGACCACACATATCTCCATAGCGGTATATTTTCGATCCTTTGGGCAAAGTTTCAATTCCGTTACGTTCGTCTGGCGTCATTGGTCGTCGTGTCCCATCAGAAAGCTCTAAGAATCGATATTGGCTATCTCCTGTTTCGATAGCAATTTTTTCTAGGAATAACGGCCGATATTTTACTTTGGAAGCATCTTTCCCATACCAAAGGATATAGTCTCCGATTCGACTTAGAGTATTGGTAGCAAAGCCTCCTGTAGTGTTGAAATGAATAATGCTTAAGAAATTATCACTTCCAAATACCTCATCAAGGATACAGCGCACAAGATGTACATTTTCATCGTTAATCTGAACAAAACACGAACCACTATCCGTTAGTAGTTCACGAGCTGTGAGTAAGCGATCTCGTAGATAGGAGAGGTAGGAATGAATACCTAATTCCCATGTATCACGAAACGCCTTTACTTGCTCCGGCTGCCGCACAAAATTATCCAATTTGTTATCCTTCACATCTCTCTTGCGAGTTGAGACCTGCCAATTACTTCCGAATTTGATTCCGTATGGTGGGTCTATGTAGACAGTCTGGACTCTGCCTCGCATACCCTCTTTCTCAAGAAGGGAGTTCATTACAAGCAGTGAATCTCCTAGAATCATTCGGTTTTGCCAGTTGTCCTCATGTTTATAGAATTCCACTGCCTTGCTCACCTGCGTCTCTGCAGTTTCGCCAAAAAGGAGCATCTGTGCATTTTCGCTCGTACCAGCCTTGAGACGTGCAATAATCGCTTCTGGTGCAATTTTCTCTTGTACATAGATGGGGACTGTCGATACTGCCAACTCGCTGCCCTGCTCCTTTTTCCCTGCCCAAATGAGCTGTGGATCGAGCGAGGGATCGTAGTCGTACCTCTTCTTCACTGGCTGCTTCTCACGCGCTGAGAGCTTTACGGATTCTTCCTGTGTCGGAATATGCACCCGCTTAGCATCGTGCTTGTACGAGGCTACCGGAGCTGCAGTTGTAGACTGTGATTGCTTCTTTTTTGGCATAAGCATTATTTGGTAAACAAACTATCGGGAACGATATGGTCAAACCCTCTCGCCATACCGGCACGAATGAGATTCTGTGTCTCATGGATGTCTTGGATTTCAATCACTGCCCAAACTCCAAATTTCCCATTGTTATTGACCGCAGGTACCCAAAGCTCACGGGCCGTCTTGATCTTCGTCGCCTTCTTGTCGTCTTTTTTCCCTGTTACTTCGATGAGCAAATTCAACTTACTTCCATCAGGCAATTTCAGGACAGCTATGAAGTCGGGAATATATTGATGAGCTGCGCCCTGATGTTCATAGGGAATGGTGAAGCCCAAATTCTGGTTTTTTACATAGGCTAGAACCTCTGGCATCTGTTCCAGCTTCTTCGCAACCCCCTGCTCCCACTCTTGCGTATCAGCGACCACATAATTGATGTGACTCTTCACCGTTTCGCGAACCTCTTTCGTTGTCAGATAATCTACATAACGCGTTGATCCAAGAGTGTCGTAAGGGGCCAGAATCGGCAGTACCTTCCTGTCTTTTTGGCTCTCTAAATTATCCGTCACAATAGCCTGTTGAATCTTTGTGAGTGCACCAGAGAAATACGCTCCGACGGAGAGATAACCAATTACCATGCGGTCTTTCAGGATGACATGGTGCTTCACATATTCCTCAGTAATCTTCATCAATTTTGGTGTCAGCCAATACTTTTCACTGCCATCTGCATCTGTGTAATAACGTTTTAGCAGACTCTGTACCAATCGAATGATGACCTCTCCCTCACGGCGCTCTTTAATTTTTTCGAGCATCTCTTTTTCCTCTTTGCCAATGAGACCACCTAAGGTCACTTCAGTAGGTTCATTCTCAATAATGGTTTTTGATTCCTCGGTGAAGTGAGCAGAGAGCTTGGTTTCGTTAAGTTCATATCGATACCCTTCAACACGTGGAAAGGTAATTTGGTACTGATCCTCTCGCTCAGGAAGAGAACGTACTCTGTGGATTACCTTCGGCGGCTGTGGTGGCGTGGGCCCCGTTGCTTTCAGGAAGCTAAATGGCACCCCATATACCTCTGCGTACTCAGGAGAAAGAAGCCCTGTTGAGTCATCAACGCTGTAATCCACTCGTCTCAAAGCGCGGCCCACGACCTGTTCACAAAGGAGCTGTGTTGAGAATGCGCGAACGCCGAGAACGTGAGTGACAGTATTCACATCCCATCCCTCGGTAAGCATGGATACTGAAACAACACACTTGATGTTTTCTCCAAGCTTCCCCGGTTTACCTACGGTATTCATCACCTCACGCAAGAGCTCTTCATCGGTTGGATCTTCACGACCCGGAAAACGTTTGTGGTATTCCTTATGGAAATCAGCGATCTCTTTGGTGAAGATCTTTTTGAATTCATCACTAATCTTCTCTCCACTCTCAATCTGGGCACTATCTATGAGGAGGGTGCTAGGCCGATCAAAGAAACGAACGCCATCTTCGTTTCGGAATATTTCGAGATTACCTTTCTCAATCTTAATCTGACCACTTGCAGTCTCCCTCTCATATCCTGCAATCCAGCGGTACAGAAGCTCTGAGACTGTCGTGTTATTACATACGACAATCATCACCGGTGGCATCACCGCAGGATTTCCTTTTTTCTGTTTCTCATACTCCCGATGATACTTCTCATAGTTTCCATAGAGGGACTCCAATGCCTCTTGTAGCTTCGTTGGAAGGATAAGTACAGAGAGATCGTAGTTTCCAGTTTTCAATCCTTTTTTTGGCAAATTATCGCGAACGTGGAGCCACAGATTACGAAATTCTGGCTCATCATCAATCGAGATGGTGTCTGATTCGATGGGAAGGCGTGGGATCTTCACAACTCCACATTCAAGAGCATCCAACAGGGAGAAATCGAACGTAGTCCATGGAAATAATGTGCCCTCGGCGTAACCAGAACCACTGAGGAAGTACGGTGTGGCAGAGAGATCAATAACCGCATTGATATTGATCTTTTGCGCTAGTGCTTCCAATCCACTGATCCAGACCCGCGCTGCCTTGTTATTCTCATCAGCCTCCTTCCGCTCTTCACCTGAGAGTTTCTGTTCACTGGGTTTCTCGCGGTAACAGTGATGAGCCTCATCGTTTATCACGAGCACACGCGATTTGGAGAGAACACTCTTAAATGCACGATTCACCATCGCACTGGGGGTTTCTTTCATTGCCTCCTCCTTAAGCAGCTTGGCGGCTTTCAATACACCTCCCACCTGAAAACGTTGGTTCTGTCGTTGTTCTAGCTGATGGAAATTTGTTATGTGAACCGTGGCCTGTTGTAAGAGTTCTAGGTCTTGATAGGAAACAATGTTGCGTAAGCGGTAGTAGTTCTGTGGATCATTTGGATGAAGAACATTGAGACGATCACGAATCGTGATGCCCGGCGTCACAATGACGAATGCATCTGTGAAACGCGTGTCCTGCGGATAGCGGATTTTATTCAGTGTGTGATAGGCAATGATCATTGCCATGACAACAGTCTTGCCCGATCCTGTAGCCATTTTGAAAGCCAATCGATACAGACCAGGATTGGCGTCTGCATTTGCTTTCTTGAGTTCATTGATAATCCAACTGTCCCCAGACTTCTCCGCGACTTCATTGATGTACATCAATGTTTCTAATGCTTCGATTTGGCAATAGAATAATTTGTTATCTCTCGATTCATCTTTCCAATACATAAGCAGATCGCGCGAGGCCTTGGTGATTCCTGAGTAACCGATCGCTCGCCACTCCTTTATCTTCGCTCTGACCTTGTTAATAAATTCATTCTCTTTTTGCAACTCACTCCCGAAGGCACCCTCGGCAAGATGTAAGTCGAGTTGCTTCTGCTTCGTCTTTGCTTTCGGGACTGGAATGTAGAAACTACTTGGACGGCGACTCTCTACTACTTCTTGCGTCAGACCTCTCTCGTCAGCACCAAAATGTCTGCTCGGCTCATTGTAGGGCGAGTTTAGAATGGGATCTTCCATCAAATCACTAGACATGCTTCAGACTATAGCGTTATAGCTGATCAACCGGAATATTTATTCCAGCAACTCCAAGGTCATACTCCGCGCTTTGCGCTGCGAAGCTACGCAAAGCAGAGAGCTTCGCAGACCACCCCCCTGCCATTCTGCATAGCTTGCGACGCAGAATGGCAGCCCCACGGGGAATCGAACCCCGATTCTCAGGCTGAAAACCTGATGTCCTAACCATTAGACGATAGGGCCTAGCTCAAAGAACAACGGTGTGTCGACCCTTCGACAGGCTCAGGATGACACATCGCATAGTATAGAGGAAATTCCGTCGCGAACCACTAGTGGCAGAGCTTATTGCCTCTACGAATTATTGCCTTGGTCATTCCTTCCTAGGCGCTGGACGCTTGGAAACTGCGAGCCAATGTTCACAAAACTCCTGAAGGATCTGGCTCACGAAGTATGAACTGACTTGTGCAGGATCTCCTCCACTCTCCTCCAGACGAGCAGCCAGTCGTCTCGCAAGTTTATCCCTATCCTCCGGCAATTCGCGATCGGCGGCGAGCATAAAATTCCCCCCAAGCAGCCATTCGTTATATCCCCATTCCGCTTCCCGGAAGAGGTCATCCGGAAGTCCGAGATTGCGAATGAGTTGCATATCATTTGCATAGGCCATTTCGAGCATCTCCGGATCCTGAGAAGCACCAACCTTGGCACCATCGTTCGCACACCCTTCCATAAACATGACATGTAATAGATAGGTAGAAACAATGGACGAGAGCCCGCCCCTTCTTTCAGAAAAACCCGGTGGAAGCTTCGCACATTCTTCCTGGAGAATCCTCCACCGTAAGTTGTCGGGGTAGTAATGACCATGCCAATAGCTCGCCAGCATTTGCCCTAATGGACCCCATGGATCGGCTCCCGGGAGCTCCTCTTTGGGCCATGGCATTCTCCCGATGAAACATCGCACATGGCCATGAACGCGTTCACGGTAGGCTGGATCGATATGTATTGCACCACGTAAAAGAGCACACCGAAGTAATTCCGGCCATTGCTGCGCCTCATAATCGGGAAGATTCAAACTCTGTAGAAAAGCAGATTCGACATCATATTCTCTCTGCGCTCGTTCGCGACTGAGAAGAAGCATGCGATCCTCTGCCTGCTGCTCCTCTCCTCTTTTCGCCTCTTCCGCTTCGAAACTGAGACCCTGTGCAAGATACTCCCGATACCGCTTCATCACATTTGAAACTGCAATACCACGAAGACCTTCGCCAAGGAAAGCTGCATCCGGAGCCCGTGCAATCCTTTCGGCGACTCCGAGCATGGCCTCCTCAGATACAGGATCCTCTTCGCTGGTGACAATCGGGTATTCGCCACTGAGAAATTGAATTATCAATGATCGAATCGCCTCTCCGCAATCAGACTCTGATAAAGAGAGCTGCTCGATGAATGCACAATCCCGATCAAGTATGCGAAGAACTTCTTCGGGATCTTGATCCTCCGGAACTTCCACCTCTCGCGGGCATCCACCGCGGAAGTACCACTGTGCCCAGTCCCATACACGGTCTTCCAGCGGCCATTGATCTTTCTCTTCCGTTTGCTTCTCCTCCTCGATCACGCGTTTCAATAGTTCGCGCCGCGCCGCATCAGGACGGTACCGTCCTTGCCAGTTCTCGATGAATGGCTCTCGCATTGACCAGAACCTTTTCCCGAACTTGATACCGCACTCACACTCGATTGCATGGCGATCCATCCCCAACACATCATTGCTTTCATCGGGGTTGAAACGGTTTCTATGGACAAGATCCAGAAGAGCCTCAATGAGTTCTTCGCGATCATGAAGATCGGCAACTGTTATTTCGGAATGGTCGCCCTGATCGAGACCAATGAATGCCAAGTCACAAATCAGTCGTTCTCTCTGGTGTCTCCAAATATCGAGCTGATTGCACTCAGAAAGCCTGCTCGTTTCGATAGTGCACTCCTTCGCAAGGAGAGCCTCCAAACGCAGATGAGGTCCAAATTTCTTCTTCTTGGGTTGGCCCGGTTCATGGTCAGGAGTCCGCTTCGCCATAGCGGAGCATTAAATCATGTTCTATTTACATGTCAAACAATAGCCCCCCCTCAGAACTTCTTCGGGAACAGTGGCGCAAGAGGAGGGACAAGAAACCGTCATGAAAAGGCGGCCACGGGCCGCCTTCGAGATCATGCGAGCGAGAGCCGCTCGAGGGGTTTAGCAGCAGCCACAGCAGCCGCCGCCACACCCGCCGCCTTTATCGCCACCGGTCATAGGGGAAACGGGGAAAGAAATGAAGGACCTTGAGTCTAGCATGGGAAATTGGCACTCGCAAGGGGGGAGTGCCAGTTTAGGGTTAGGTGTTAGGGTTAGGATAAGACGAAAGCATCCCCCTAATCCTAACCCTAAAATGAATGCTTTCGGCCAAGATCGTCCCGACAATACTTCCCGAATTCCGTGATCTTTCGCGCGATGTCATTACGCACCACCGGCCCATCGGTGCAGAGGCGGATACCCAGCGGATCGACCACGCAGTTGCCGCACAGGCCGAAACCGCACTTCATGTACCGTTCCAGAGAGAGTTGGCTGGGGATCTTCATCTCGAAGGAGAGATCGGAGACCGCTTTCAGCATCCGCTCCGGCCCGCAGGCGAAGATCTGATCGACGAATGCCGATTTCTTCTCCTTGAGTGACCGCTCCAACAGCTGCACATTGAAACCCTTGAATCCCTGCGACCCGTCATCGGTCGAGACGTGCAGGGTCGTGCGCGGTAATTTTTTGAATGCCGGGAGGTAGAGGAGGTGATCTTTGCTCCGCGCACCGACGAAGACTTTGAGTGTGCATCCGTTCTTGGACGCCTCCTTCGCCGCATTCTCAGCGAAGAGGACTCTCGTAAGACAAAGCTGGAAATGGCAGAGAATTTTTCTTTATCTTCTCATCATCGCGTACACTATTCTCGCCCGTCTCGGATATACGGGGTTGTTGCTATGGACAGATTCGTTTGTACTTGATGACGTGGCTTTGGTATTTGTCATTCTTGGTACGGGTATTGAAATTTGGGCGCGAACAAGTCTCGGTCGCAACTGGAGCGCGGATCTCACGCTCAAAGAGCGTCACGAGCTTGTCCGGTCCGGTCCGTACCGCTTCGTTCGCCATCCCATTTACACGGGATTCTCCTGTCTGACATTTGGAACCATCCTATGGTACCGCCATCTGGAGGGTTTTCTCCTGTTCTTCGCCCTCCTCATTGGTCTGTACTTGCGTGCACGGAAGGAAGAGACCTTGCTGGCTACGATATTTCCGGAGTCATATGCCGCATACAAGAAGAAGGTGAGAATGTTTATTCCATATATTTTGTAACACGCCTGTGCCATTTGCTTTTTCTCTTGCTCAATTCTCTCGTCTCACACCACCCCCAGAATCAACTTCACCGCCGAGAGAATGGCGACGAGGAAGAGAAGATCCCTGACGTACTGATTCCCCTTCTTCAAACTCGTACAGGGAACGATTGTTGTTTATTGATACCCAAGGAGCAAGCGACCCTCTACCGTACCGTTTGCGCCAACCACTCGAGAAACACCGTTACGTCTCCCGTATCCCTCACAACATACTGCGCAGCCGTGGGCTCTGTGCGCCGATCCCCCACTCGAATCGTCACCCCGCTGCCAAGCAACGCGAGGAACGCATCTTCATCCGTCTCATCATCCCCGAGATAGAACGGCAGCACGCGACCACGCCAGTCGCTTCCATGAAGCTGCTCAAGGAGCCATAGTGCAGCAGTTCCCTTATCCCATGCGACATTCGGCCGAACCTCGAGGACGAACTTTCCTGTCGTCACACGCAGTAATCCCTCGTCGACTGCTTGCTGCACCTGCGCATAGAACACATTTGCGACGTCCTGCCTTTGTTCGGTCGGCACGAGACGAAAGTGCACTGCGATACCCAGCTCCTTGTCCTCGACAAGGACACCGGGGAAAGGGCGCATCGTCGAACGTAATGTGTCATAGAGGGTTTTGAGTACACCGTGTACACGTTCGACATCCGGATGAATCCTCTTCACGCGCGGTCCGCTGATTTCCAGTCCGTGATTACCCGCATAAGTGAGACGCTCAATGGACACCAGTTCCACTATATCCGTAAGCATGCGTCCGCTGATGATGCTCACATGCACGGACGCGCTGTCACGTAACTTGCAGAGGAGATCACGCACGCGCTCATTTAAGCGCGCTTCACGAGGACGTGGAGCAATGGATGTCAGCACACCATCATAATCACAGAAAAGCTCGAAATGCCGATGCTTCGCCATACGTTCCTGCAGATCATCGAGATGATCAAGCAGCGGCTCTGCGGAACCGGCTCCTTCCTGCGCCTGTTGTACTGCCGCGACTTCTTCGAGGAGATCCTGCACCCAATCGTAGATGGTATGACTGAAGAGATGCTCGCGTAGACGCTGCATGTGGGTATGTTGTTCCGCAACAGGCATACTGAGACCCTGATGCAGCGCATACGCAAATCCTTCTACATCATACGGATTGATAGCAATGGCCTCATGAAGCTCCTCCGAGACCCCCGCAAATTCGCTCAAGACGAGGGCGCCATCCTCGTGGGTACGGCAAGCGACGAACTCCTTGGCAACGAGATTCATGCCGTCCTGCCGTACGCTCACGACGCCAATCGACGCGAGACGGTACAGAGCGGCGAGGTCTTTCTCCGGAATGGCAGTGCGAATGTGCACGATAGGTTTCCACGTGTCCGTCTGATAGCGCGCGTTGATCGCGCGGACAACACGGATCATCTCCTGCTGAAAGAGCGCATAGGCGCGGATGGCACTGCGAGAGGATGGAGTGACCTGCAGAAAGGTGAAGGTCCCCCGCCACTGCGGGTATTGTTCGAAGAGCAACTCAAGCGCATGCAAACGCAATAGAATCCCCTTCGTGTAGTCGGCTCGTTCCACGCCGATACCAATTGCCCGACCCGCAGGCGCATAGAGAGTACGATATTTTTCCAGTGCGCGCTGCACAGGAACCGATGCGGCGAGATCCGCCCAATGCTGCGCGTCGATACTGATCGGCAGCGCCCGAATCCGCACCATCCGGTTCCCGACGAGGACATGCCCCTTCTCCCAATCTACGGGCAAATGTAATTCGCGTTCGACACACTGCAGGAAGTTGTCACAATACTGATCGATATGCATACCGATGAGATCGCAACCGAGGAGCCCCTCGAGAAGAGCTCGACGCTGCGGGTGGCGTCGGAAGATCTCCCACGGAGGCCAGGGAATGTGCCAGAACTGAAGAATAGTAACTTCCGGGAGGAGATCCCGCAGCATTCCCGGTGCAGTGGCAAACTGGTAATCATGAAACCAAACTACACCTTTCTTCTCTTTCAATTCTTCCGCAGCAGCCTCTGCGAACCGGCGATTGATGGTCTGATATACATCCCATTCTTGCCGGCGGAAGCGCACTTTCTCTGTTTCGGAGTGACACAGAGGCCACAATGTCTGATTTACGTGACCGCGATAGAAGTGTTCCACTTCCTCTTCGCTCATCCATATCCGCCGGAGCCTATATGTCTCCTTCCCCGGAGGAAGCAACACGCCGTCCGTGGTATCGACCATACTGCGATCAGCTGCGCCGCTCCCCCAGGCAATCCATGTTCCACCCAAACGTTCCATGAGCGGATCCAAAGCGCTCACTACACCTCCCACGGTGCGCTGGGCGACAGTGCGTCCCCCTTTGGATACATGTTCGTAGGGTTCGCGATTGGAAACGATCACGAATAAACGATCCTCCCCGAGAAGTTTCCGTGCTGTGGCATAAACGTGCTCTGCAGTGGTGCCGGATACTGCATCGGAAGGAGACGGGGGAGAATTCATAACGCACCTGCAGCATAGCAGACACCGAAGAATCGCAAGGATTCTCCGACTGGAATTTCAATGAAGGTTAAACGCATAGGAAGAGAATCCTCCCACTTCCGAATGGAATATTATGCAATTGATGGTGAAATTCAAAAACATCGAATACATGAAAAGGCGGCTTGCGGCCGCCTGAGGATTTCATGTGGGCGACACTCGCCCCGAAGGGGTTAGCAGCAGCCACAGCAGCCGCCACACCCGCCTTTACCGCCACCGGTCATGGGAAAGAGGGGGAAAGAAATGAAGGATCCGCAGTCTAGCACACCGATTTAGCACTCGCAAGAGAAGAGTGCCAACTCATATTGCATCGTTTTCCTGCATGCAAATGCCCCTATGCCCGTAAAGTGGCGATCAAGCTCTTCTCATCGAGAAAAAAATCGAGTGCGTCGTTCACACTGGTCACGACGATATCGGCAGCATGCAATGTTTTCATGTGAGCCCCCTCGCCTTGGAGAACGGCAATACCAATACGAGCCCTTTCAACCATAGTAAGATCGATGAGACCGTTCCCAATCCCGGCACAATGTTCTGCCCCAAGCCGATCAACAATCGCACCTTTATCTGCTGCCGTCGGAGTACGGATAAATTCGATGCCAAGTTCTTCTGCCAGAACGGCTGCATCCCCCCGCGTATCGCCTGAGAGAAGGATGAGACGTACCAGTTCCCGCAACCTTGCTATGCGCGTGTTCACACCCGGCACCAAAAACTTTTTTTTATCACGAAGCGTCCCATTCAGATCGAGAAGAATCGTATCAATATCTATTGGGCCGACACCGGGAACATCAAAATGCATAATCATCTATGGGAATCCGTACGATCCGGTCGGAACCAAAACGCATCTCTGACCGTGTCATGTACTCTGTCAACGACCCCGAGGAGATGTACATAAATCGACATCCGCACCGGCATACCGTTATCCGTTTGACGATAGACCGCGAAGTTCGGGTGATCGTAGAGATCAGGCTTGATTTCCTGTGCACCCGGCCGAATGTCAATCGGGAGGGGGTGCATGATCGTGGTATCGGGACGGGCGTAGCGCTCATAAGTGCGACGATCGAGGAAGATCTTCCCGCGCAAGTGCGTAGCGAGTTCACGAGGCATCCTGTCCTCTTGATTGCGTGTCATGTAAACGATGTCCACATCTTTGATCCCCTCAGAAAGATCGCTGGTCTGCAAGACCTGATGCCCCCTGTTGCGAAGGAGTTCCACAATCTTGTCAGGCATTTGCAGTTCATCCGTGGCAATGAGTTTGTAGCAAATGTTACGAAAAATGGAGAGTCCTTTGACAATCGAGTGGGCAGCACGCCCGTACTTCAGATCTCCTCCAACGGCAACGACGAGACCGTCAAGATCGTCAAGAGACATCTTGCGCTCCTTCAGGATAGTGAAGATATCGAGGAGCCCTTGTGTGGGGTGCTCGTTGGATCCGTCTCCTCCGTTGATCACGGGCAGCGGTGATGCATCGGCAACCATTTTGGCTGCATCTTCCTCCGGGTAACGCAGAACAATCGCATCAGAGTAACCACTGACTACACGGGCAGTCGCTTCGAGAGATTCCCCTTTGGCAATGGACGACTCGTCAATGCTCGTCGTATCGCGTACTGCTCCACCGAGACGATTGAATGCTGAGCCAAAACTGATGCGCGAACGCGTGCTCGAACTGAAGAACAGATTCGCCAAGACTGCCCCCTCGAGAACGCGTGTCATTTTTTGTCTCGATGCATACACCTCCATCTCTGCAGCCGTATCGAAAATACGACGGAGATCTTCCCGATCGAACTGATCCATTGTGAGAATGTCAGAACCTCTCAATTCCATGGTGCAAAAGTGGGAAAGAAGAAGTACGGCATTATACAGGAAATATCGATTCCCCCTCGCGGCAGCGAAGGAGGGCTCCCACCACCTGATCGCACTCCCGCATATTCATGACATCGAAGGCCGAAAGATGCTCTTGTTGAAGCCGCTCCCGCGTTCCTGCATCGTTGCGGTCTTTCGGAAGTGTGAGCATGACAGGCACTTGCACCCCAAAGTCGCGATACCGCTGCAATGAGCCGAGAATGCCAAGAATATCGGCGGATGAATGCACGATGCCATTCGCATAACGCATCATTTCCGGAGACTGAAGAACGGAAGGAATGTTTGCCTCGATGATATCGCCCCCCATTTCGGCAACGACCACGTCGACCTTCCCACGATTCAACTTATTGAGAAGCGTAACAGCAGCCGGGTATGACCGGGACGGACTTGTGTATGTTGACGGCAATCCCACATCCGGGAAGTCGAAGTACAAGTCGGCACCGGCATCGCGCATCGAAAGTAAATCGCGATATCGGCCGGTCCCGGCCAGCTTCGCCGCTCCGACACGCTTCCCCATTCTTTTCAGCGCTCGGATAATCGAGGAGGAAGATGTCGTCTTTCCGATCTCAGCCGATGTGCCGCAGTTGAAGATGATAGGTGCGGACGGCAGCATCTCCTTATCCCACGCCGGATACAGATCCAGAAGATTGAGATTGCGGCCGCCATTTCTGAGAATTGCAGCCACGTGCACCTTGAAGAAGGTCTGCACTGCTCTGCTGCGCGGAATACATATGCCATGACCAAGAATACCTCCATGGCAGAGAAGATCCACTTCGGTATCTGGCTGCAACTCCATTTGCCCATCCGTCAGTTCTCCATACTCGGATGTCCCGGAGTGGCGATTCCCCATTACCGTCATGAAGTGATCTCCTTCGAAGATCCGCACTTCACGGCCGGCTTGATCTTCCAGTTGATTGATCGATCCCCTGCTCGAGAGAGCGCGGGCGATAACGATATCCCCTTCGCGGCACACGCCGGATTGCTCACAAGTGAATTGATTCCAATCGATATCCTGTCTGCGAATGTTCGAACCAATCGCTTTCACGGGAAAACCCAGGATTTCCCTCCGGCTTCCGGGGCGCTCCCTCCCGTGGATGCTGATCGTTTGCACAACGGAAGAAAGATCTGCCGGTGCCATCCCCGATTGAAGCAAACCGTGAAGAGTAATGATGCTCTCGATCTCTCTGTGGTAGCAACGTCGTAAATCCTCGATGGAAAGGCAACCGAGATCCTCGAGACGCAGATCTGGAAAGAGTGCGCAACCGAGGCGGTCCTCCACATCTCGCCCAGCCCTAATGATTTCCTGAACGGTCTTCATGCAAAAGGAGGAAAAGGAAGGGATATAAGCTTCTCCGTACTCATTTCAAGACACGCTCGTTCGACACCTTCTTTTCCAAACCCGCTCTTCTTGATCCCGCCAAACGGCCAGGATTCGACACGATAGCCCGGGGCCTGATTGACATGGACCGCGCCGGCGCGGATGCCCTGCACATAACGCATCGCTCTGCGAAGATCATTCGTACATACGCCCGATTGCAATCCGAAAGGAGTGTCGTTGCACATCCTGATTGCCTCGTCATCGGAATCGAAACGGATGAGAGGGATAACGGGCCCAAACGTCTCCTTCTGCACCAATTCCATATCGGGCCGAATGTAATCCACCAGAGTCGGTTCGATGAGCGCACCTTTTCTTCTCCCTCCTATGAGGAGCTTCGCCCCCATGGCGCATGCTTGCTGGATGCGGCGTTCAATCGTCATCGCCGCCTCTTCGTCGATCACCGTCCCGATGTCCGTGTCCTCCCGCAAGGGATCGCCGGCACATAAACGGGAGACGGCTTCTCCCAAAGAAGTCGCAACAACATCGGCGATGGAACGGTGGCAGAGCAGTCTCTTGATCGACGTACACCGTTGACCGGAATTGCCCAGACCACCAATGAGGATCATATCGATGAGAGATGAAACATCTGCATCTTCACAGAGAATACATACGTCATTACCTCCCAGTTCCATAAGAGTTTTCTTCACACCGGTTTCCTTGAGTACTTTCTCTCCGCTTTCCGTACTACCGGTAAAACACACCATGTCGATCGCAGGATGTGAGAGAAGAAAGCGTGCATGTTCCATCACGTCGAGCGTCAGAACAGACAGCATACGCGGTGGAAGACCCGCTTCGAGGAGAATCTCTGTAAGACGGATGGCAGAGAGTGGCGTCTTCAGCGACGGCTTCAATAGAACAGTATTGTTCATTGCAATCGCCGGCCCGATCTTATGTGCCACTTGATTCATGGGATGATTGAACGGCGTGATTGCAAGAATCAGACCCGCAGGTTCCCGGATGGTGAATGCCACCCGTCCGGTCGTCTGGGGAACAACATCCGATTGATACACACTTCCCCGCTGTCGCTTGGCTTCTTCGGCACTCAGAAGTAATACATTATGCGTTCTCTCCACCTCATGTCGTGTATCTTTCAACGCCAGTCCTGATTCCGAAGAAATGAGGCACGCGATTTCATCTTTTCTCTCCATAACCATATTCGCCGCATTCCGCAGAATCACGAAGCGCTCATATGGAGTAAGCGACGAGTGGAATGTAGCCGCATCTTCGATGGCATGGATGACTTGCTCTCGCTCAAGTAAGGGTACTTCCCCCACTTTCTCCCCCGAAAACGGGTTCATGACTTCGCGTGCCCGCAACGAGACCGTCCACTTGCCACTGATGAGTGTTCCCCTGGTCATCGGATGCAGAAACGGAACCGGCGAGCAATCTCGACAGGATCAAGTGTGATGCGGGGGGATGCAGGCTCATCATGATCCACATGAATGACCCGCGTATTGTGGAACTGTGTAAAGTCGATGCCATCACTGCACGTCGGCTGTCCCCCCGTCGAAGCATACTTCTTGTTATCAATGATGATATGCCACAGATTTGGCAACTTGAGACTGTTTCCGAGCACCAAACTTCCAAGACTCATGAGTGCCGCTCCATCGCCGGAAAGGACTGTAATGGTCCGCTCCGGACTGCCCAGTGCAATCCCCATACCGATGGGATACGCATTCCCCATGGAACCGCACATGTAAAAATTTTCTTTGCGATCCCGCAGATGAAAGACATCGCGTGAGAGAAAGCCGGTTGTGACAATAAGCAGCTCATCAGTCAGTGTATCGAGCACCGAACGAACTGCCTGCAATCGCGTCATTTCAAACATGGGAGCTGGCATCGAAGAGAAACGTGCGAGATTCAATGCCAAGAAGGGAGAGAAGTGGCTTCGTGATCTTGTACATGTGCGTATGTTCGAAAGGCATCTCGCGCATGGTGACGAGAAAGTGGATGGGAATCTCGTAGGGAATCAAAAGGGAGGAAACGATGTTCACGATATGTCCGAGACCGCTGTTTTGGAGGAATACGAGGGGTTTCTTGCCAGCAAAGAAAGCGCCGACTGCGAGAGCGACCGCCGTGTCTTCACGTTGAACAGGGATGTATCGCCCGGGTTCGTCTCTCTGCAGATCCTCGATGAACTGCTTGAGCGATGAACAGGGAACGCCGACGATAAAATCAAAACCCTGAGATTTACATTCAGCGTACGTCATGAGAGCGGTTGAAAGATGCAATGAGTTGCTGCATTGCGTCGACATCTGTGAGTTCGAAGACATCTTGTAGTGATGCGATCTGATCGTCGAGATCTTTGGTACGATGCTTCTCCTTTATAAGCGCAAATGCCTCTTTCATCGCATTAATGCTGGCGCGGAGACCATGATTGGCGAAAATGATGATCTTGTAGCCGCGCTCGAAGAGCTCGGAGGAGGAATACTGATTATAGGTCGTCGGCACGCAAACAAGAGGAACCTTGCCATTCCAAGCCTTTACGAACTCAACGAGATCTTCGTCTGTTTTCTTCTTGGAGTGTACCAAGATTGCGTCGGCCCCCGCCTTCTCATACACGGATGCGCGATGCAATGCCTCCTTGAGACCAAGGTTACGAATGAACGCCTCGGTTCTTGCAATGATGAAGAGGCCATTGTGACGAGCTTGCACTGCCGCAGCGATACGTCTGGCATGCTCTTCAGGAGTGACTACTTCATCCGCACTCGTTTCGTAGAAGCTGCATTTTTTGGGATACACGTTATCTTCAAGACATATCCCACTCACACCCGCCTGTTCGTAGAGCTGTACCATACGATAGACATTCAACTCGTTCCCGTAGCCGCTGTCGCAATCCGCAATGACAGGGATGGATACTGCTTGGCAAACGTTGCGCACCATATCCAAATTTTCGGACATGGTGAGAAAATTCGCATCCGGAACCCCGTTGAGAGCGGAGAGTTCCAGGCTACTGAGCCAGAGTGCCTGAAACCCGACAGACTCGGCAATCTTCCCCGAAAGAGGGCTGTGGCAACCGATCACCTCGACAGGACCTTTCCGCTTGAGGAGATCGGAAATCGTTAGCCCAGCCATCTTTCTTCGGAAAGATAACATAATAATGGTGGTGCGCCGGGAAAGAGGCATCTTGATACCACCAATGCCGAATGTCAAACCTAATTTGTCTCGAAAAAACACTGGTTTCTTTCTGAGAACTTCGTCTTTGATCAGTTCTTACCTTGACCATCTCTCTTCTCATCGCATAGAGTTTCACCGATGACAATCGTCCCATCCACCCGTGCATTCCTCCGGGAATCCCGGGGAGATGTTTTTCGACTTCTGAAAACTATCTGCCAGATACCGTCTCCCACTTTTCATGAAGAGAGGAGGACCCGATACCTCATGAAGATCCTTTCTTCCTTCGGCTTAAAGAACGTACATAGAGACGCTGAAGGCAATGCAATCGGCTTTCTCATCACACATCCCAAGCAGAAGAAGTTCATTCTCCTCTGTGCTCATGCAGACACGGCTTGCGATACTCCGTCACCCATCAGAGTACGAGAGGACGCGACATTTCTGCACGCTCACGGTATCTGTGATAATGCTGCGGGAGTGACTGCACTCCTGACATTTCTGAAATTTGTGCGAGATGTGAAGATTCCTCTCGAGCAGAACTATCTCGTTGTCTTCACGGTCGGGGAAGAGGGGCTGGGTGCCAAACGGGGCATGAAGAGAATCATCACAAAATATGAAAAAATTATCTCTCATGTGGTAAATATCGAGAGCCACGATATTGGACGTGTGACGAATGCGTGTGTGGGACAGTACCGCGCAGATTTCTCGGTGATTGCCAAGCAGAAAGGGGCGCACAGCTGGCGCAACTTCGGCGAGCCGAATGCCGTCGTCATCCTTTCCTCCATCATCCACGATCTGTCGAAGATCACTCGACCGAAGGATACGACGTACAATGTGACAGCAATTCAGGGAGGGAAGAGTATCAATGCCATTCCCGGCGAAGCGAAGATGCTTCTAGAATTCCGCGCGGAGAGGCAGAAGAATATCAACGCTCTCGTACAACTTTTTCACAGAGTGCTCCGCACGCACAAGAAAGGCGGCGTGACGTTCAAACTCACGATGCTCTCCATGACAAAAGCAGCAAGTATGCCAAAGAATCACCTCCTCTGCACTACCGCAAGGAAGGTGCAACGATCCCTCGGCATCAGACCGTTTTTCAAGATTGGCAATACAGACGGTGATGTTTCCCTTGCACGCGGCATTCCAACCGTCACACTCGGCGCAAGTAATGGCTTTGCTACACATTCGCTTGAAGAGAAGATGGAAAAGAAGACGTATCTCAAAGGAGTCGAGCAGGTGATCGAGATCATTCTTGCTCTGGATCGAAAAATTCGCACGTGATACCTCTTTCGAAAGAGACCATTGAAAGATCTACAACACTCTCTTTCTCCCCAGTTCATCCCGATGATACTTCCCGAATTCCGTGATCTTGCGCGCAAGATCATTCTTCACAACTGGTCCATCGATACAGAGGCGGATACCGAGCGGGTCGACGACGCAGTTGCCGCACAGGCCGAAACCGCACTTCATGTAACGCTCCAACGAGAGTTGGCTGAGAATCTTTTTCCTGAAGGAGAGATCTGAGACGGCCTTAAGCATCCGTTCGGGTCCGCAGGCGAAGATCTGGTCGATTGTAAGGGCTTGCTTGCCCTCTTTGAGCATCTTCTCCAGCAATTGCACATTGAAACCTTTAAACCCCTGTGAGCCATCATCGGTTGAAATATACAAGGTCGTACGTGGCAATTTCTTAAACGCCGAAAGGTAGAGGAGATGCTCTTTACTTCGTGCACCAACGAAGATGAAAAGTGTACAACCATCTTTCGCCGCTTCTCTCGCCGTGAAATACATTGGAGCAGCACCATAACCACCCGCGACAAGTGCGAGCTTCTGACGAGGTTTCCATTCGTAGAATGTCCCAAAGGGACCGCGCAGTCCGACCAGATCACCTTTCTTCAACCCCGCCAGCTTCTTGGTAGTCTCTCCGACAGCGAAGAATGTAACTGTGAGTTGCTTTCCGTCATCATTCGCCACGCTCATGGGGATCTCCTCCACCCCGGGAAGCCACAGCATCACAAACTGTCCGGGCCGCGATCCAAGCGATACGTCAAATGTACATGATGTCACCTGCTCCGTCTCACGCTTCATGGAAGTGATTTTATAAGTCTTCGGAAGCCGCGCCTGTAATGGAATAGTTGTACTCATGCCTTATGTTGTACATCTTTCAATGCCCCCACCATCTCCCCGATCTTCCTGACCCCCTCCCGCTTACACCATGTCTCCATCTCCGCACAGACAAGTGAAAAAACCTTGTGACCTCGATAGCCGACGGCAGATCCGATACCGATGAGACTCGCACCCGCAAGCATGAGTTCCAGCGCGTCTTCGCCGGTCATCACGCCTCCCGTCCCGATGATCGGGAGCTCGCCGTCCGTCGCACGGTAGACGTCCGCAATGCACCGGACCGCGATCGGCTTGATGGCCGGACCAGAGAGACCGCCGACACGGTTGGTGAGGATGGGCATGCGGCTCTTCAAGTCGATCGCCATGCCCGGCCCGACGGTATTGATGACGGTGAAGCCGTCCGCGCCGGCGGCGGCGCAGGACTGTGCGATCGCGGCGATGGAGTCGACATTCGGCGAGAGCTTAATGAAGACGGGGATCTTCCCGCTGACAGCCTTCACGGCTTTCGTGACAGCCGCGGCAGCGTGCGCAGAACAGGCGAAGGGCTTGCCCAACTCATCCTCCACATTCGGGCAGCTGATATTCACCTCAAGAAATTCCGGTTTGAGCTTCGCGATCGCCGAAGCGGTCTTGCCGTAATTTTCGACCGTGTCGGCAATGATGTTCGCAATCAGAGGAACAGGTGGATCTCTCTGGTAGTCCCCGATCTCCTCGCGTGCCTTCTCGATGCCGGCATCCGGCACTCCGACGGCATTGAGTGTCCAATGGTCCGTGGCGATGATCACCGGACTGACGTGGCCGCGATGCTCCTTCAACCAGAGGGATTTCGTCGTCACTCCTCCTGCTCCGACCCTCGCCGCCGCACGCCAACTCGCTGCCGTGATCCCCCAGATACCCGAAGCAAGAACGGTGGGGTTGGAAAACCGGACACCGAGGATGGTTTGAGAAAGAGTCATGCGAGGTAAGTGTAGCATTACCGGCCGACCGCCGCCTCCATGAACGCTCGGAAGAGCGGATGTGGGCGGTGTGGGCGACTTAAAAACTCCGGATGGAACTGACTGCCCAGCATGAAGGGATGCCCCTTCACCTCCACAATCTCCATGATCCCCTCCTCCTTCCATTCCCCCGAGAACGTGAGGCCTCTCGCCTCGAGCTTTTTACGAAGCGCATTGTTGAACTCGTAGCGGTGGCGGTGCCGTTCGGAAACTTCCTCTATGCCATAGGCATCATATGCTTTCGTCCCCGGCTTGAGCGTGCACGTGTATGCACCAAGGCGCAACGTTCCACCCTTCGCACGCCCAGCATGTTGCCCGGGGAGGAAGTGCACCACATATTTGCTCTTGGGAAGCTTTCCCGTTTCGTCGAACTCCTCACTGGTGAGCTCAGGATCTTTGAGCATTGCCCGCGCAAACTCAATTGCGAGGATCTGCGAACCAAGACACAAACCAAGATAGGGAACTTTCTCCACGCGCGCGTAGTGCGCCGCAGCGATCTTCCCCTCGATGCCACGAATGCCAAACCCCCCAGGTACAACGATTCCCTTGCAGGTTTTGAGAAGTTTCCACATCTCTTCATCTTTGGCTTCCAGCTTCTCCGAATCGATCCAAACGACCTCCGCTTTCCTTCCACAATGAACAGCTGCTGACTTGAGCGCTTCGATAACACTTAAGTAGGCATCCTCCAGATCCGTATACTTTCCAACGAGTGCGACTCGAATCTCCTTGTCCGCAGCCTCGTAGAGCTTGCGTCCCTCTTCCCATTCGGACATATCCGGCTCCAGATCTCCCAACCCAAGCTTGCGGCCGACAATTCGGGCAATGGAGTACTTCTGAAAATTGAGCGGCACGTCGTAGATGGAATTCACCGTGAGCGCCGGGATGACTGCTTCGGGTTCGACATTGCAAAAGCGACTGATCTTGAGCAGGAGATCGTCAGAGACTTTATAGTCCGCACGCGCAAGGATGAGATCCGGCTGCAATCCATGACGTCTCAGCTCCCCCACCGAGTGCTGTGTCGGTTTCGTCTTGAGTTCTTTGGAACCTTTCAGATACGGCAAAAGCGTTAGGTGCACATGCAGCAATCGTCCGGATCCGAGATCGGATCTCAATTGACGCACAGCCTCAAGGTATGGCTGACCTTCGATGTCGCCAACTGTCCCGCCGATCTCCACCATCATGATATCCGCACCGCTCTTTTCCGCCGCCTCAAGCATGCGCGCTTTGATGGTATTGGTGATATGCGGCACAATCTGGATCGTCCCGCCGAGGAAGTCGCCGCGACGCTCCTTACCCAAAACATCGAGATACACCTGCCCCGTCGTCACCGTGGAGAGCTTGCTCATCGGCTCATCGATGAATCGTTCGTAGTGCCCGAGATCGAGATCTGTTTCTGCCCCATCGTCCGTCACATACACTTCTCCGTGCTGGAACGGGCTCATGGTTCCCGGATCGACATTGAGGTACGGATCGAGCTTCTGCACGAACACCTTGAGCCCGCACGCCTTCATGATGGCACCGATGGAGGAAGCGGCGATCCCCTTCCCGAGCGAGCTGCATACTCCTCCGGTCACCACGATGAAGCGCGCACTGCCCCCGGAGACCGGATGGGAGAACGCGGGTTTCTTTGATGGAGAATTCATAAGAAAAATGGGCAACTTTCCGATGAACGGGGGAGTAGCCCGCTGTGAAGTCTACGTGCAAAATGCGTGGAAAGCAAGATTGACACTTCACACCAAAAAATATAGCTTGTAAAGCCACGAATTCCCCCCATGGAACAATTCCACACATTCCGGCAGATGGAGGTGGACGCGCTGGACCAGCGT
Source organism: Candidatus Peribacteraceae bacterium (assembly GCA_028711445.1). GTDB lineage: Bacteria > Patescibacteriota > Gracilibacteria > Peribacterales > Peribacteraceae > UBA9631. The sequence goes on along the minus strand of JAQTSD010000002.1, from coordinate 58,315 downwards.
CTCTCCTACCTTCCTGAGGAGGATATTCAGTATCTCACAAGTGTGGGGAACGGACACCACGAGACATTACGACGTTGCTGCCTCGGAATCCTCCACGCAGGAACGGATAGTGACAGCACGACGGAGCTTCTGGAACGCTACCCGACTTTCAACGTGACCATCGCCCGGACGCGTGGGAGCATCAAATTCATCCTCGAGAACGGCCCGCTGACTGCCTTCATTGATGGGCAAAGAATTCACGAGTCGATGCGCGAACACCTCTGTTCCGCCGCCATCGACCTCATCTTCCATGCACGAGCGATTGGCAAACCACAGAGTCCACACGAGATCACCGACGCAGTTTTCCGCATCCTCGATCATGCAAGTGTCTTCCAGCGCATCCCACCGGTCGCCGATCCCCTCAAGCTCGTAGAGCGCGCCCGTTACGAGCTCACGCGCATCACCTGCTTCGGTGGTCACGCAATCTCGGATACAACATACAAGTACGGAAAAACAGTATGCACGCGACTGGCCGAACGCTTCTGCGAGTTCATCTCTGGTGGCGGCCAAGGAATAATGCGCTCATCGTTCAGCGGAGCGGCGGCAGCCTACGCAGCTGAACGCATCACCAACGCCCGCATGTTCGGCTTCAACTGTCCGGGCATCATCACCTCCGAACCGCCGAACCTCTTCGTGAAACCACTCGTCATCCTCCCAGACATCGAGAAGCGCCTCGAAGCGTTCATCCGTGCCTCGATGGGATGTATCATCTTCCCAGGCGGGCCGGGAACCGCCGAGGAGATCCAGATGATTCTCTCGATGCTCCTGCACGAGGAGAATCGCGATCAAGTCTACCCCGTTATTCTCACGGGACCAGAATCGTCACGCGACTACTTCGAGGCAATCGACAGTTTTATCATGAAGACAGTCGGACGAGATGCTATCCGAACAACTCCCGGGCCGCTTTATGAGATCATCATCAACGATCCTGAGCGCGTTGCACAGCATATGATGGCCGCCATCGAGCGGGCGAAGAATTGCCGGGCAGCACACGACGACCAGGAGCTATGGTACCGCAGTCTGTACCTGCCCGAAGAGGTACAGCAACCGTTCCATCCTACGCACGAAAACGTGAGTAAGCTCGAAATTCACCGCAACCAGTCACCCTACGTACTCTGTGCGCAGCTACGACGCCTCTTCTCTGCTATCGTCTATGGAAATGTCACAGACGACGGCGTGAAGAGCATACAAAAGAACGGCCCCTACGAACTGCGGGGAGATGCCGAGATCATGCGAGAGGTCAGCATCCTCCTGGAGCGCTTCGTCGCAGAGAAACGGATGAAACTCGAGGGGGAGTACGACCCCTGCTACAAGGTGATCACGTAAAAAGATTGTACTACAGCATCCCCCCGCCGGTGAAGAAGGTGAGGAAGAGGAGGGAGACGATCAACATCGTTTTGAGGAATACGATGAGCGTCGGAGCGACGGCGGTGCCCAGTGATACACCGAGGGCATCGGTAATAAGTGCCGAGCGATATGCAACGCTCCCCTCGCCTCCATCGTTCCCCTCTTCGACATGTCTTAATGCATTGCGAAACGCTCCGCCGCTCACGATCATGGCCAACGCGAGACCCCCGGAGGAAATGAGGAAGCCTAAAAGGAACGCACCGAGTGCCTGCGACCCTGCAAACATGCCGAGAATGATGGGGAGGAACACGGCCATGAGGAAAAGAGGGAATCCTGTCCTCCAGACGGCTCCAGATGCCACCTTCCGAACAACGCGTATGCCATCATCTACGCTTTGTGCGGGAGCGCGCGGCATCTGCGACCGGGAAAGCCACCCACGGGCAACCGTCCGACCTGCACGCAACAGCGCACTCAGGACGGCAAACGATGCTGCGGCACCGAGAAGTAGGCAGATCACGACAAGAGTCGTCGCCGCATTTGCGGCGTCGAAACTCGCGGCACCGCTGAAGGAGATGAGCAGGAGGACACCGCTTAAGATGCCGATCCCCACCATGGAAACTCTTCCGGCCGCAGCAAGCGTATCGCCCGCCCCCCGCAGGACATTCGTCCGTGCACACACCTGTTTGGGAAGATCGGAAGACTCTGCGATTGTTCCCGCATGTCTCATTGCGCAACAGCTTGCGTCAATCGCCAATTGCACCCCAAGGAGAGAGATCATTCCTACCATACTCATGGTAACACCGAAGAATCCCCCGGCAATGAAGGCAATGAGGACGTTCATGATGAGAAGTACCGTGAGCAGACAGACAAAACGCGTGCCGAGCGCCACCCCCGAGAACGTAGCTGAGACGAGTCCATCTTTATAGCCGGCTGCAAGACGACGTACAGGAGCAAAATATTCGGACGTGGCGTACTCTGCTGCCATAGAGAAGACAATACCAATGACGAGACCTGTGATGGTGGCGACATAGATCCCAAGGAACATATCGGTCGCCAGCAAACCGTGGCAGAGGAAGAATGACCCGATGAGCAGGAGTGTCGCCGCAAAGAAGAGGCTGTTTTTGAGAACGGCCTGTACATTGCGATCCCCACGTTTCGTCCGCACCACGAACGTACCGAAAATGCTCGAAATGATGCTTAGACCGATGACAGCAAAAGGCAGTACCGCCGCCTGTTCCGGAACACTCTCTCCGGGCATGGATGATCCGACGAGGAAAGCAGTAACGAGAACGAAGAGCATACTCTGCAACAGATCCATTGCACCGCCAACGACTTCAACCACGGTGTCACCTGCGAGCAGGGCGCCCGCCACCGATGTGCGAGCGGCATCCCCCGCCGCCCCTCTTGTATCTGCACCTGCCAAACTAGCCCCCTGGAGGAACGCTCCGCCTGCAAGCCGGATGACCAGTGTCACAATCGACGCACCTGCAACGAATGCCACCATTGAACCCCCGACATCATTCAGCGGCATGCCAAGAAATTCCATGAGGAGAAGGAGGAGGAACGCCATGCCGACGACAACGCTCCCCACAACTACGAATCCGGTGATCGACCCGCCAAGAAATGCCGTGCGCAGAGCCTCCGTGAGACCGACACGCGCTGCTTGTGCCGTGTGCATCTGTGCCGTATGTGCTGCGCGAGCCGCATAGGATACTCCCACGAGTGCCACGATCACCCCGAAGAGGAAACTTCCCGCAATCATGGGAAGTGGCCATGCCCCGCCTGCAACGACACCCCATCCACCGTCCATCATTGCATAGAGACAACAGACGAATAGAAGCGAAAGGAGAATAACGAACCAACGAACGCGCCCAAGGAGAGTGGTCACATTGTTGCGCTCCGCCAGTGCCACATCCTGCATCTTCTGCGTTCCCACGCCTCGCATTCCCACAGCGATCCGGAAGCTCATCGCAGAAACGAGTGCGAGGATACCCGTCAGCAGAACAACGAGGAGCACATTGGAGAGCGTATGCGAAAATGGAAAGATGGAAGCGGCGAGTGCACTCATAAAAAATGGGGGGATGAAGATCTGAGGAATTGTAGAAGAACATTCGACGGTTTCCCATTTCCTTTTCACTGCGCTATGGACAAGTAGCGAATGATCGGAGGAGGAAAAAAATCAGAGGAACCTTTGTTCCTCTGATTCTTTAATCAATGTAATTTCTCTCTGTCTTCCGACGTACAAAGTACGAAGGAAGATACTTTGCTTTTTCGATCACTTCACAAACTTCAACATCGTCGCTGCCTGTTGTGCAGCCGCACGTTGTACGTCACGCACGGACGGGTGGTCAACGGAGAAGCCTGTCTGAACAATTGTTGCTGGCAATGCGGACTCCCGGGGCATCACGCGCGTCATCGGAACAACCCTGTTCAGAATCCTATAGGTACCGGTCCCGGGCTTCGCAACGTTATTCTTGACGCGAACAGTGCGAGCGCGCTGGAGCTTGGCCAGTGCATTCTGCCCCGCACTCGCGGCAGCGGGCTTCTTCTCTTTGGCCTCCTTCAGCACATTGCGCGTCAAATTCGCATCGCGTACCGCACGGCGCGAAGGCCTTTGGGTGAAGAAGTATTGCCGAGCACCGGAGACATTGGTGACATCCGTCGTCGCTGCGAACGCCGGAGCGATAAGTGCCATAGCCAACGCAACAGACATGGATGAGAGGAAGATTTTCTTCATAGAAGATAAGGAAAGAGATAACAAATACGCAGATAGGGTAAAGAGGAGGGGGGGAAAGCGCAAACGTTTGTCAAAAAAAGATGATGACATCATTTGATGATGTTGGCAACAAGCTGCCTTAAAAAGAGGGCTGCTTGAACTATGGCTTCCGTAGGCAAAAATTATGTAAGCTTTCGGATATTCGCCTGCACGCCACGCACAACCTTCTTCGCAGCCTTTGCCGCTTTCCTTCCAACTTTCTGGGCGGCGCGTTTCATCCCCTTCTCTCCTTTTGTTGCCATACCCTTCGCACGTGCCATAGCATCTCCTGCCGTCCTGCAAACCGCATCTGCCTCTTCTCCGAAATAATGCTGCACCTCTTTCTTCGCCTGCCGGACCTTCCTCAAGGCAAAACCCTTCATCGTTTTCCAGTGCGTCTGCACCTCATCACTCTCGACGAACTTCTGCACCTGATTTGCCAGCGTCCGACCGTCGCGCTGAAGATGTTTGCCGAGCGTCTTCGCCGCCATCTCCGCATCTGTGGCATTTGCCAGCTCGTCACGGAGTTTCTTGTTGCTGAAAAGGTACCCGGCCATCGCACCGCCGAGGGCTCCTAAGAGGAGGGAGAATTTTTTCATGATCAGTGGGGAAGCGGACGCCAGTATACCGCAAACATTGGACAAACGAAACTCCTGAGCTTCAAAAACTCAATAAGCCTTCGCATAGAGAGCCATGCTCTGGGCTGGGACACCGGAAAGGATATCTTTGCGTCCTTTGACTTTCTTTGGATTGAGATCGAGCAGACGAATCGACGCCTTGACCTCGCTTTGGATCTTTTCGGCCGTGGCCAGTTCACCATCCCATGGCGCCCATACGAATCCGCCATCGCCATCGATATGTTCCCTGAGCGCCTCATACGACTTCGCTTCAAACGTGTGGTCATCAAGGAAACGTTGCGCTTGTGTAAACAAGCCGGTCTGAATTGACTGGAGCAATTTTTCAAAGATAGCAGGAGTGCACTGTGCGAGCGGCAAGGTCTCTTTGACGGATGTGTCCCGTCGCACAACCGTCACCTGACCATCCTTCAGATCCTTCGGGCCGATTTCGAGACGTACGGGAACCCCCTTCACTTCCCACTCGTTGAACTTGAAACCCGGAGATTTCTCGGTTCGATCGTCGACGAACACACGGAAGTCAGATAATTGTTTCTTGATTTTGTGGCACATTTCGAGCACGGCAGCACGCTCCTCATCCGACTTATAGATCGGGACGAATACGATTTGCGTTGGAGCAAGAGAGGGCGGAATACGCAGACCCTTCTCATCTCCGTGCACCACGATAAGTGTGCCAATGAGCCTGGTGGAAACTCCCCAACTCGTCATCCAGGGGCGCTGCGACTTCCCAGCCGCATCGAGGAAAGAAACGTTGTACGCTTCCGAAAATCCTTGACCGAGATTGTGCGACGTCCCTGCCTGGATCGCCTTCCCGTCGCGGGCAAGCGCTTCCGTCGTCATGGTATACAGGGCACCGGCAAACTTCTCGTGTTCCGGCTTGCGACCGGTTAATACCGGGAGCGCAAGCATCTCGCGATCGAACGCCGTATACATCTGCAACGCTGCTTCGGTCATTGTATCCGCCTCCTCCTTGGTCGCGTGACAGGTGTGTCCCTCCTGCCACAGGAACTCGAGCGTTCGCAAAAACGGCCGCGTACGCATCTCCCAGCGCACGATGTTCGCCCATTGATTCAGCTTGATGGGAAGATCCCGATGCGAGTGAACCCAACGGGCATACGCCGAATAGATGATCGTCTCACTCGTGGGACGTACGTAGAGTTTTTCGGTAAGTTCCTTCCCACCCCCATGCGTCACCACCGCGCACTGCGGAGCGAATCCCTCGACATGATTTGCCTCCTTCATAAGGAGTGACTCGGGAATGAAAAGCGGGAAATAGGCATTCGACACTCCAAGCTCCTTGATACGACGATCGATGTCCCGTTGCATCGCTTCCCAAATGGCATAGCCGTAGGGCTTGAAAATGATGCAACCGCGCACATCGGCATTCTCTGCAAGATCCGCCTGCTCGATGACATCGAGGTACCACTGCGAGAAGTCTTTCTTTGGATCGGCAAGTCGGGGCATAACGAAGGAAAGAAAACAAAGTTATCTTAAGCTTGGACGGAGAAGGAGACAATCGAAGAACTCTACGGTCTCACTTGTCCATTCCCCCTTACGATCCATTTGTAACTCGTGAGCGCCTCGAGGCCCATGGGACCGCGCGCGTGAAGCTTCTGCGTCGAGATGCCGATCTCGGCGCCGAGGCCGAACTGCGCTCCGTCGGTGAACGCGGTGGAAACATTCGCATACACGGCGGCGGCGTCGACTTCGCGGAGGAAACGCTCGATCGCCTCCTGATCCTTCGCAATGATGGACTCGCTATGGCCGGAGGAATGCCGCTGAATGTGCACGAGCGCCTCATCGATGCTCTGTACGGTTGCAATCGAAAGCTTCAACGAGAGAAATTCCGTTCCGAAATGCTCCTCTTTCGCCGACTCCAGTAATGAGGAATCGTAGGACCCGCGCAAGTGATCGAAAGCGGACTGGTCCGCAAAGATACGGACACGCGCCGCTGCGAGTGGCTCGCCGATCTGCGGCAGATCGCCGAGACGACTCTCGTGGATGAGAACAGTATCGACGGTGTTGCAGACGCTGGGACGACGCGTTTTGGCGTTGAAGATGACGGAAGCCGCGATAGAGACATCCGCCGATTTGTCGACATAAATGTGCACGCTGCCCGCCCCAGTCTCGATGACGGGGATCGTCGCCTCTTCGCGCACGAAGTCGATGAGTTTCTGACTGCCCCGGGGAATAACCACGTCGATGAATCCCCGGGCATGGAGCATTTCGCCTACGGCAGTGCGGTTGGAAGGGAATAGAAGGAGCGTCTCCTGGGGAATGGATGCCTCACGGAGTACCCGATGAATGCAGTCGGCGAGGGCTTCATTGGAGAATGAGGCATCGCTTCCTCCTTTTAGAACGCAGGCATTGCGCGACTTGAAGCACAACGAGAATGAATCAATCGTCACGTTCGGCCGCGCTTCGTAGATGATGCCGATCACTCCGATGGGGGTGGCAACCTTCGAAATCTTCAGGCCGTTCGGCCTCGTACGCTCTTCGAGTATTTTCCCGACAGGCGAGGGAAGGCCGGCAACCGCGCGGACATCATTGGCAATGGCATGGATACGCTCGCGATTGAGAAGGAGTCGATCAAACGTGGGATCTTCCGGAGCCATGCGGGCGAGATCCAGCTTGTTGGCTGCCAAAATTACTTCCGCGTCGCGCTCGAGTGCATCCGCCGACTGGCGCAGAAGCAGCTCAATCTGCTCCTCGGAAACTTCCGCGAGGACCCTGCTGGCCTGCTTGGTTGCCTGTAGATATTCAGTGAGACTTGTCATCACGAGAAAGGGAACGGGAGCGCTCCGCGGCTGCAGCAATTGCATCGTGGAAGATCGCAGGCAAACCTTTTTCCTGCATCACGTGTAACGCCGCTTCGGTGGTGCCGCCTTTGGATGCAACCGCTTCCTGCCACTCGAGAGCGCTGCGCTCCTTCCCGTCGAGCAAGAGACTCCCTGCTCCAAGGAGATCCCGCGCAATCCGCGCGCTCGTCGCCTCATCGACCCCAAGCTCCCGCGCGGCGTTCTCGAGTAATTCGGCGAGAAGAAAGACATAGGCAGGTCCCGAGCCGGCTACCGCCGTGAATCCATCCATCTGCGATTCCTCCGCGAGCCGCACTGTCATACCGATGGAGGAGAACAGTTCTTCGACATGTTCCATCTGAACGGGGGTGACTGCGGGCGACGGATGCCACCCCGTGATACTGCGCCCGACACGCGCTCCGAGATTGGGCATAGCACGCACAACAGCGGAGGCACCTGTGGCATCTACCACCGTTTTCATCGTGACACCTGCCATGATGGAAATCACCAATGTGCCGGCCCAGGCATTGCCGACAGTCGTCATCAGAGTAGAGAAGGACTGAGGCTTGACCGCCAGCAGGATGCATTCCGCGACTTTCCCGGCATCTGCCGGATGATTGATCCTGCGATCCATGGAAGCAATCGTAAGCTTCTCCGCGTGCTGATCGCATAACCAGATCCGGTCGGTTTTTCCTTGGGAAGCAAGACCTTTATATAAGGCAGAGCCCATATTGCCCGCACCGATGATGGCCGTGGGAATCATGAGAGGAATGGGAAGAAGTAATCGGCTCGAATGAAGGGGGGGTGCCCGCGTTTCCCCATGCACTTCGCAAGGATGGAATGGTTGTAAGCAGCCATACCAATCCCGATCATCGTCCCCTTTTCATCGAGAACGGACACGATGTCGCCTTTCTGGAATGCCCCTTCGAGAGACCGGATCCCCACAGGGAGCAGATTAGCCGGCTGATCCGCGCTTAGCGCTTTCCCTGCGCCGGGGTCGACGGCTACGCTCCCGCATCGATGATCGGCAGAGCTGGCGAGCCAGCGCCGTGTACGCGACAAATGAGAATGTGTTGGAAGGATCGTAGTCCCCACAGCCTCTCCCCGTTGGATGCGCAGGAGGACATCTGCAGCGCCGGCATTGGCGATGTGCGTTGTGATCCCCTGTGCAGAGAGGAGCTTGGCCGTCTCGAGCTTCGCCTGCATCCCTCCACGCCCAAAGGAGGATTTGTGACCGATCCGGATGCGATTCATATCCTTAGCAGGATGGAAAGTCTTGATGAGCTCGGCCCCCTTCTCTCCGATCGGGCGATCGAAGACGCCGTCGATATTTGAAAGGATAATCAATGCATCGGCGCCGATCATCGATGCCACGAGCCCTGCGAGTTGGTCATTGTCAGTGAACATGAGTTCCTCCACAGCCACCACATCATTCTCATTCACGATGGGAATTACCCCTTCCCGAAGGAGAGCGTCGAAACAGTACCGCATATTGGCATAATGATCCCTGGTGCGGAAATCCTCCTTGGTGGCGAGAACCTGCGCGACGATCAATTGGTGCTGCTGCGCCGCCGCCCGGTAGTTGAGCATGAGCTCCACCTGTCCAACGGCAGCGAGTAGTTGGCGTTCCCCCACCGATTCCACAGCCGACTTCCGGCGACCCAAGCGACTCCTGCCGCACGCCATGGCTCCCGAGGAAACGATAGTGACCTTCACCTTGTTTTTCTTGAACGAGGCAATCTGCCGCATCAATCGGGCGATCGCACCTTTGTCCAACGTGTTCTGAGGTGTCAGAAGCGCGTTCGTGCCGATTTTGACGACGATCGTGGTGTAGGAGGGTTTCTGCATGACGTGAAAGTAGCATTTCGTCTTGTGCGCAGCACAATGGTACCAGTCGTCCCTTCTATCCGTTAGCTATATCTCCTCTGCCCCCCTCACACCGCCGCCATATCACACACTCCTCTATAGGGACAGTACCGGCAGACAGCCTTCCCCGGCGTGGGGTGGAAATCCGCGGATTCGATCCGCTCAGCAAGTGCATGCATCTGCCGCACGGCATCCTTGAGCTGTCCTTCGCTACGCTGTGTCGTGCGTTCGATCACTTCGTCCTCATTGAGGAAGAGCAGCGTCAGGCCGTGGCACGGCGTATCGAAGAGTTCTTTCGCCGCAAGTGCGTACACGGAGAGCTGCAGGTCGCTATCCACCGCATCCTGCTCCTTGAGCTCCCCCGTCTTGAAATCGATGATGGCAACTCCCCCATCGATCTGCTCGACGCGATCCAACCGGCCTGTGAGCTTGAAGCCGTCGAGAGCGATGGAGAAAGATTTCTCGACTGCAACGACGCGGCGCCGTTCGCGCGCCCACCACGCGTAGAACTGCTGCAGGAGCGTCTCCCCGCGGGCCCGTGCAAAGTCCGCCTCGAGACGGGTAGCGAATGCCTCGGGCGAGAAGCACCCGCTCCAGATCTTGAGCAGCGTTTCCTCCGTGAGCTCTATCTCCTCACCCTTCTTCTCAGCAGCGAATAATTCCTGTTGACCGCTTGAAGCTTGGAGCTTTCCGCTTGAAGCTCGCTCCAATTCCCCCCACTTCTTGAGCGCATTGTGCACGCTCGCCCCGAAGCTCTCTGCGGGACTGATTCCCCACGGCAACTTCTTTCTGACCGCAAACTCGTACTGCCTCGGGCAGCGACGGTACATAGCGAGCTGGGAGTAGGAGAGGGGCACCGGGCTATCTTACCTCACTTCACTGCGAGGGCTCTTCGATCCTTCCAACCCCCCGCTCTACAGACCCCTTCGGAGGAATCACGTAAAGATGCTGTGCAAGCCACGGTGTGGAGAGCAGTTGCTGCGTGGTCTGGCCTTCTTCCGCAAATTGAGCACGCAGCTCAGACGCTTCCCGCTGGTAGATATCCTTGTTCTGCTGACTGGCAAACTCCGCCTCGAACTTGGAGCCATCCTGCTCGAGGTACGCCTTGATCTGCTGTACGGATGCATCGAATTCCTCAACGGATTGAGAGGAGAGAGCACAGAGCCTGTCTGCCTCCTGCCGTAGGAGCCTGCGAACGTGATACTGCACGATGACGCGGACATTGTCCCGGGTCTTCCCCTCGCCACCAGTCCACTCCCATCCAACCATATTCGTACTTAAGAGCCTGCTCTCAAATAGCGCAAGGCTATGGCGCAACTCCTGCAAGAGAAGATGCTGCATGGTGGTATTCGTCATGTGTTCACTATTCTCCGATCCTCTGGAGAGCTCCTTCATAACACCCACCTGTATAAGATCCTGTTCCTTCTCCCCACGCTCAAACGCCATGAGCACCTCCAAGGCACTCACGCCATCTTTGCCACGTTGAGAGATTGATGTTCCACGCTCGGTGGCCGTCTCCTTGAGCAGCTGATCGAACTTCGCGAGATCGAACTCCACCGTAGATTCTTTCCCGGTCTCCGCATCTCTCTTCTGCACACGGATCATTCGCGTCGCCCCCTGCTCACGAAGCTTCTTCGAAAGCAGTTGCACCTCAGCGAATGTCTGCGCCTGCTCGTAGATCGGCATCATCTGCGCAGAGAAGCCCCCTTCGGAGACGAAGCCGATGAATTTGGCTTGCTCCATGACGTGCTCGTCGAAGCGCTTGGTATACTGCTGATCGGTCTCACCCGGCTCACGCGGCAGGGCCGTCATGCGCCGAAGGAGTGCTCTCGTGATCTGGAAGCGCGCACCTGCATTCGCGGATTCGGTCTGAGAGAAGATCTCATCTTGCCACTGCCGGTACTCATCGCCATTGAGCGTCACCCAACTCTTGATCTTGCGAGCCGCCTGTCCGGCAAGGGATGTCCGACCGCTCCCCTGCCAGTAGCTCTGCTGACCGGGACCGAGAGCGCGCAACTGATTGAGAAGATCTCCTTCATGCTTCTTGAACCAATCCCGCTCGTCTTGCTGCCACGTCTCGGCGACGGCGTACATCTGCGAGGCAATGAGCTTGCCGGAAATGGTTGCCGCGGCGATGGGCAGCATGACGAGTCCGCCGGATGCCCCGAACGCAGCAAGCGCGCCCTCTCCCGCAACGAAAGCTTTGACGATGACCACAGACCCGACGGCGATCCCCACTGCGCTCGATGTTCCCTCCGTCGCGTAGACGATCTTCATCCGGGAGTAGAGACCTTTGAGAGCCGGGTTGCTCGTGGCCGCGATTTTCTTTCCATTCTCCTGCCAATCGCAGTATGCCATATACAGACCAAAAGCATCCCCCGCGAAGCCGGCAACATTGCCCGCAATACGAAGGCTGGCAGCAAGCTTCGCCGCTTTGAGCGCACGTCCCACCTCCGACACGTCCGTCGTCTGCACGGCACCGGCGATGATCTCCTTGGCCTTGCCGCTCTGGCGGATGAGAGCGAGTGTCTTGGCATCCAGATCAATGGCTCCCGTCTCCTGCGCAAGCTTGAGGAGAGCATCGACATCCTCCACGCGCACGTTCTTGAAGTTCTTGAGGACCTTCGCCCACTGCTGTTCATTGAGCAGCTTCGCCCACTGCTGCTCCGCCTGCCGCGCGGAACGCGTGGCGCCGCCGGTCGCTTCCACACCGCTGTCTGCAGCACGAGCTGCGACACCCGGCTCACCCTCTGCCGCAACAGCCTGCTTCGTCGCCGCCTGCTTCACACTCTCGGGCTGATCATCCAAGGCACTGGCTCCTTCACCACCAATGGAACGTGGCTTCGCGCTTTGCACAACGTTTGCCCCTTCTGCACTGGCTTCCCATAGAATACGACCTGCATCGGCAGCTTCATCGAACTCCCCTGCCAACCCAGTGCGGATCATGCGATCCGCAAATTCGACGCGGCGCTTCACCTCTGCCGGTTTGAGGTCAGCGATATCCCCAACAAGAATGCGATATTTTTCTTGGAGACCCTTGGCCGCATGCGCCTCTTGAAGCTGTGTCCACTCTTGATCCATTAAGGGCCGACCGATGGCTGCCACCGCCGCTTCGCGCCTGGCTTCGGGCAGGTGAGCCATCTTGCAATATTCATTGAAGCCACGTTGAAAGGCGCGAGCCGACTGTTCGAACTCTTTCCTCGCCTTACGAAATGCCTCTATTTCCTTTGGATTACGTCGCGGCATACTCTCAATCTGTTGACAACGCTGCCCAAGCTCCCGAGCCGCGCGAACTTTCTGTGGCAGGAGATTCGCCAAGGAAGACGATACGGGATCAATTTGTTGCGCGATCTTCCACAGTTGATCCTTGGTCATGCCACTTCCACTGTCTCGCAAGAGATACTCTATCTGCCGAACTGCCTTCCCTCTTGTCGTGACGCGGCCAACCGGTTGTGATACACGCTCGCTCAATGAGCGAGGATAATACTGTTTATTATACACCCCACCGGATCCCCACACCGTGCCGACAATACTTCTCGCATACTCAGGAGAAAGGCCTGCTCGCACAAGCCGACGAATGAATGCATCCGGTGCAGCCGCCGCAGTGGCAACATCCCGCAGAAAACGCCAATCGTATCTATATCGATATAATTTCCACGCAGCAACACCTGTCATAGCAGTGCCTCCTCCCACAACTGTCAGCTCCAAAGGAGTTGCCTCCAGAGCGACAGCTGCACCTTCTTGCACACCTTCCGAAGCCCAATCCCACAACCATCCCACAGAACGCTTGAATACCCCTTTCGCAACAGGACTGAGCGCCTGACGAACATACTGAATGGCTCCGTCCGGAAGATCAATGTTTGCTGCGCCGGAAACGATGCCCTGCGCGCAGTTATTGAATAGAAAATATTTGATGCGATTGCCCTGCCAATCATTGGCAGCACCGATCATGCGTGCAATTTTTATCTGCAAGAAGAACGTGGCAGTACCATCGGCACTGTCCTTAAGACTCTTCGGGTAGCCCCCCGACTCATCCTCCCGGAGATTATTCAGCAAGGCATAGATCTCCATGGCATCGCCAATGGTGATGCTTTTGTCCAAGCTTCCATCCAATACCTCTTCAAATTGCTTTCGTCCGTGGGCGAACCTGCGCAGATACTGCCGCATCGGGCTGTTCTTATCTTTGATTCTGACTGAGAGGGTGTGCAAAGCGGAGATGAATATGGGAATGTCATCCAAACGGAAAAATTTGCGAGCTTTCTGGAGAGAATCTGCCGTAAGACCGTGCAATGTCATCGTCCGATAATGCTCGCAGAATGTCAGGAAATCCTTCTCTCTTCCTTGTAGATCTGCATTCAACTCTAACATCCGCTTCTGCAATGAAATGTTGCTCCGAGCCTGTTCAAACGACTCTTTGGCCGAGGGGAGAATGGCCTCAGCCACCTGCTCGATGCCGGCACCTTCCAGAGTACCGTCTTTGACACCTTTGATGAGTTTCCCGGCACCCCTGAGAGGATACCACAGGTATTGCGTTAACTCATTGACTGTCAGATCTTCAAAACGCTTTCGACCATTGGAACCGGTGAACTTCTTCCGGAGAAAGGCTTCGTGATGCTGACTCACCATGGCAAGGAACCATGCTGCTTTTTTGTCGGCCTCTATCGGCTTCGGCTGTGCGGAGAAAATATTCAATCGATCGATGTCAGCAAGAGATTGGACCTTGCACAGCAAACCCAAACGACAGTTGGGAATATCGGCGCGTGAGAGTAATAGGCGAGTCACTGCCTTCACTTCTTCTTTTTCCGTGATACCAGATTTCTCCATCTGATCCGGATACATCTGAAGCAAACCTGTTATGAAAGATGCCATCACTTCATCTCGAGCCATCTCCAGAGCAACCGGTGAGATTCGTTCGGGACCCTGCAGCAGATCTTCCGCTTGTCCCGTCGGCGTGTCAGTGACAGCGGGAACTGCCGATGGAGGCAATTCCGGACTCACTGGTGAAGTCGGTGCAGGAGTAGACGGTGCCACTGCCACTGTCTCAGTAGGAGCAACTGGCGTTGTACGTTGCTCGACTGGCTTACTCGATCCGGGAGACGGCGAAGTCGGGACATCTGACGGAACATGCACCTTTCCGGAGAGATCTTCGAGTTGCTGCCGCGCCTGTTCCAATGTCTCGTTTCGCTCTCGTTTGCCCCGCTGAACCTCTTCAAAGGCACTGAGGCGGCGATTCACAGCCGAAAACACCGACTGCGCTACTCGCGGGCTGTCTTTCATTTCCACAACCAATGCTTGCAACTGCTGAATGGACATCTTGCCCAATGCTTCATCCATTGCCACAGAGGCCATCTGCTCGAGAGCTGTGTAGGAAGGCTGTTGGGAGGGAATTTGTTCTGACATAGTGAAAAATAAATTGGATGATTAAGGCCCGGCAGATCCCACAGAAGGTTCCCGATTGATAACAGCTTTGTAGTAATTCTGAGCCACCACAGGATCAACGCGTGCAATCAATTCCACAACCTTCAGCCACAATTGGAGTCGTCCGAGCGCTTGATGATTTGCAGGAACCGATGCATCATCGAAATCATCCGGAGGAGGCATCTGGATGTAGGCCTGCTGACGCATGAACCACAGTTGCATAGCATCTCTGATAGAGAGCGACTGCAATGCCTCCGTGAGTTTTCCATTGGCATTCACAACAGTAGGAAAAGCTGGCCCATACCTCGTCAGCCAACGGGGCGGCGGATTAAATTTCCCTTTCAGGGCCGTGAGCGCTCGACGAAAGATTGCACGCTGCGGTTCCGGAACCGATGCAATCATCGCATCGTTGTACATAGACATTGGGTTGGCCCCGATCGTTGAAAGAAGATTGATGAATGCATCCCTATGCGGCTCCAATTGAGAATCGAGGGTACGCAGAGCCTCTCTGCCGTCCGCAGAACGCAAGTCTTCCGCCAGGATGGAATGATCCGGCGATATCTCCCTGAAAGCCTCTTGAAAAGCATGGCGATCGTAAACCGGTGCAAATCCTAATGGATGTCTCTTGCATGCTTGATTATGGCGATGGATGGTGCGCATCGCCGGACCGACATAATCCAGATAACGACCAAGGGTGAGTGCATTGAGATCAATGGGTTGCCACACACCCGCGGCACTTTTCACGGATTTATTCTGAAGCAGACCATTGGTCCGAATGTCTTTCTGACACACCTTGGCAAGAAACCGGAGGGCGGACTTCGACAGTTCATCAGGCATGCGGCCGAGGTGACCGGCAAACGCAGGGGATGTGGTATCAAGAAGATCCTTCAGCGGAATATCGGCAACGTGCAATGCTGGGTTTTCCATGAGGGTCACCACTCCCTGCCGTGCGGTGTCTGTACGCAGACCTTCCCCGGCCGCAAGACCGCGATGAATATCCAATAGCGCCATGACAGCCGATCCGGATGCGGTGGGAACCGCCTCAGGTCCCGCCCTCGGCGCATCGACCTTCTCAATCGTCACCTTCCCCGCCGCATCGATCATCACCTTGTGCTTGCGACCGCTCCCCATTGTGACATCGATCGTGCGCGTGAAGGCATGTGGCGGCGGTCCTTCGGTGAATTTTCCTCCCGTGACCGACGCATCGAGCAAGAATGCTTTCCGATTCTCCGGCTTGATCTGTGCAAGGATGCGCGTAAGTTCCGCCGCCCTCGCAGGAAGAGACTCTGGCTGGATGGCGGGGCTGTGTAATTCTGTGAGCTCCTTGATGAATTCCACTTTCGCTTTGATTTCGACATCCAGATACTTCATGACCCACTCTTTGAGGCTGTCGTATTTCCTCCAGAGCGCGACGACTCCTACTGCGGCGGCGCCACCAATGAACAACGCTGCCCATCCTTTCCAACCCATACCGCCACTCGGGGTGTTCTTCGGCTCCCGAGTGAGGAGTTTCCATCCCGCCCATAATGCGGACAATGCAGCAACCGTTACGACACCCGCCGCCACACTCCCCACGACTATTTTCCGAGTAGACGACCACTCTCTCGGTAAAAATACTTGATGCTGGATCCCCCGCTTGGCATTCACTTCGACCTCGAGCTTCCGCAAATCCTCCTGTACTTCATCCTTCTCCTTCTTCTTCGCGGAATCGGTCTCCTCAAACTTCTGCTCCACCTGCTTGCCAATCGCATCGATCATCCATGTCTCATGGTAGACATCAGGAAGATTCGCCAGATTGATACGGATATCCCTCACCAACTGCTTGAGTTCTTCCTTACTCAATTCATGCACCTTCTGGGTCTGTAGAGCCCGATCGTCGAGACGGGCGATATCCCCGATGACCCCGCGCAACGCGCTTAAGCGCGTTGACGTGGTTCTGCGAATATCTGCACTCTCATTGAGCTCTGGACGTGGATTGCGGAACCCTTCCGAGAACCGCGCGTTGTCGATGCCGCGACCGGATGAAGCCATAAAGAAGAGTGTGTAATTTTCCTTAAATTATAGCAGAAATCGGGCTGCGAGCCAAGAAAGCTTTTGGAATCAAAAAACACGTCATGGTGAGCCCGTCGAACCATAATGTCTCCCGCAAACTTTGGTAAATCATCCTTCGACGAGCTCAGGATGACGTACATTGGTTCTCCGTAAAACCCGCCCTATGCCACTTCAATCTTATATGCATCGCCCTTGGCCATCCCAAAATATTTCGTCTCCTGAACGTCGTAAGAGAGTTTCTTTCCTTTCACGTCATCGAGGAACTTCTTCACGGCATCATTTCCATCGAATGTCTCGGAGTGCACCACCTTGTCTCCCAGCAAGCCATGACTGGAAATGCCAAGAGTCAGAGAGTAGGTATCGACGGTTGCGGGAGCGACCGCTGGTTTCTTCGTGATATCCAACTGTGAAAACTTGAGATCCTTCCCAACGACACCTGTCCCTGTTGCCTTGAGCTTGTGTGCTGCACCACCAATGATGAGTGCATCACCTTTCGCGTTCACTTGATACTTGTCTTTCGGACCGTTTCCAAATTTGATTTCATAGGGAGCCTCCCGCTGAAGGGATTCCGTACCCGACGTGGCTGCCTCTTGCGCAAAGAGAATGCCATAGAGCGTCACCACATTTTTCCCGGCTGCTGGCGGCACCTTGCTTAGGTACTGGCTGGCGGCGGCGGACACAATCGCCTCACGACTCATTGTCGGATTTTTGGCTTCCAGTTCCTTAAAACGCACGAGTGCCAATTCATCATTGGTCCCCTGCCGCACTGTGAGACCACGACCCTTGAGCGCCTTACTGAAGCGTTCACGGAGATCGCGCGTGCCGTGGATCGCATCGAACTGATCTTGGAGTCCTTTAGCTTCCGTCTCCACCTGCTGCACGCACGCCTTGTCACCCATGCACTTCATCTTCTGGAACATCTTGATGATCGGCTGGGCGCTCATCCACAGATCGAAGAGCCACTTGGTCCCTTTGAGAAACCCCATGCCGGCATCTGCCTGCTCTCGGAGTGCAATCTCCTGTGGCGTCATCTCATCGCTGACGATTTTGCTTGCGGGCGCCTGAGTGGCAGCTTGAATGGCATCTTTCGCGTTCTCAAATTTCTTCCCAAGCTTGTTCGCAGCAGCAACATTTGTCACTTCTGTCTTCAGGGCATTCAGTTCGGTTACCAATTCTCCAATGGTCGTTTTGGCGACGAGAGTGGTGATTTTATTCGAGATCGCAGTCTGCAGTTCGTCGAGTTTCGCAATGGCATTGGCATCTGAATACCGTGACTTCAGCACATCAATCGTACCCGTCGCACTTTCCTTCAGAGCATCCACTCTTGGTTTCAATTCATTGAATCGTGCCTGTTGCTGCGCGGGCGTCTCAGGGGTGGGCGGAGGCGGTACTACTCCGGGCGCAGCGGCAGGTGCTGCTGCGGGAGTCACAGGAAGTTCTCTTGTTTCCTGAATTTGTTTCTTGAGAGCATCCAATCTCTCTTTCGCCGATCTCTTTCCTTCCTCAAAGGATTCAACGAATGGCTCAGGCATTGGTGAGAGGGGAAGAGAGTGTTGCTTGCGTCGATTGTACGAATGTTTCCGCCGCCTGAACGGCTGCCTCGTACTTGGGCAGTTCTTGAGTCCAGTTCACTTTCTCCGCACGCTCGAGAATGTCGGACAGCTTTTTGAGCTGCGACTCGGACATCGTTTCCATCTTGGCGAGCCACTCTTTGCGTTCGTCATCCATGAGGAGCTTGCTCCCCTTCACCAGGCTGATGAGGCGACTTAAGTCGGTGGGCATGGAAGTGTGTATGTGTTTGTATTATAGCAAATTCTGCGGAATTTCTCAATCGCTGCGAACTCCGACAACCCGTGCTACTCTTGCCCCACACACGCTCCCCCCCCCACCCCCCTCCCCATGAAGATCATTCACCTCGAACGCGGATTCTCCTACTCTGATACACAGCGCCTCACGATTGCGCGTAAGCTCGGCCGACTCGCCACCTACTGCAAGAGGCTCAATCGGGAAGATTCTGTCGTCCGCATCGAATCGGAGATGCAGCTGACGGAGAAGAATCGCGACCAGATCCTGATCGCGCTCACGGTGGAGTTGCCGGGGAAGATCCTACGTGCCGAATCGCGGAAACGTGACCCTATCGAAGCGGTAGACCGATGCATGGAGAAGCTCGAACCGCAGCTCAAAAAATACAAGGAATTGAAAACGCGGCGCGGACGGATGATTTCTGCACGCCATAAGCGGGGGCAGGAATAATCCAGTTGTACGATGGGGCTCTCTGCTCCGTGGCAGCGAGGAGTCCAAGGAAACCAAGGAAGCCAAAGATGAATTCCCTTGGACTCATTGGACTCTTTGGTTTCTTTGGATTCTTTCATCATCACTTCCACTTCACTCTCCCCTCGAGTGAATCCACCACCGTGATCCATGTCTGTCCGCGGCTGAACGGAAGCAACTGACCAGAGAGATCTTCGAAGACGAACGGCTTGCTGACGGCATCCTTGCGCCATCGACCCTCGATAGCTACACCGGAACGAAAGAGTACGGCCTTGCCCTTGCCGACAACATCGATATCAAGACGGCCAGACTCCCCCTCGCCGAGAACCGGGATCTGCAGAAGGAGCACATTCGACGGTTCTGCCTCGCTCACTATGTCTCCGTTCTTGCGGATGTATCGCCCAAGGCCCGAATCAAAGGTGTAGGTAACATTGTTTTCCGGATTGAAGAAGTTGATGGAGATCACGCTTGCCTCGTTTCCGCCCGACGCATTGCCAACCGGGTAAGGTGGCCACGCAATCGAAGGGAGATCGGATGAGAGGAGATCGAGAGCACGATCAGCCGCAAGGAAGAGATTGTGCGGCGCAGGCACGGATTCGTCGCGCTGGAAATGATCGTAGAAATGCAGTCCATTGAGGGAGGTGATCGTGGGATCCGTCGCGAAACGCCCGAGCGCTTCCGGACTGCCGCCTGCGTGAATAAAGATGTGACTCCACGGAAGCATGCCGTCGATGAAGTACGGCCGCAGTGACCGGACAGGACCGAGAATATTCGGAAGATGCTTAACATCGTAGAGTGCGGCGAAGCGTGAAATATAACCTTCCACGAAGAACTCCTCGATGAGGAGTGCATCGCTCAAGCCCTTCTGATGCGGCCGTGCCGCCTCATGATTCTCAATCATGACCGTCACGAGTTGCTTTCCGCGCGAAAACGACGGCAGCAGTGGCAAACGAGAGAGGATGATAGAGAACGCCGGCTTGGCTTCCGGCTCAGCCGGAACGGAGCGGTATGACGGCGTCTTCGCTTGCGGATGATGGGCAACCGTGAGTGCGACAAGTAGGAGCGCTCCACCAACAAAACACGTGAGTGCGAACACGAGGACGGAGAGTAAGCGGGCAAGAATGTTCATTGGTGACAGCTACGCGAAGAAAACAATCATTTCTTACTACCTTTGTCCTTCTTATCCTTGTCTGCATCGGCAGATGCCGCTGATGCATCCTTCCCTTCCCCCTCCGCCGCAGCTCCTTCCACAGAAGCAACTCCTTCCGCCGCAGCTCCTTCCACAGAAGCGGTTGTAACGGCCTCCTCTTCGCGCGGCTGTTGGATGAGCACAACAACGGTTCCCTTATCCTCCTGAACAATCACACCGGTCGGGAGGGTAAGATCGCCGATCGTGAGCGTCGCACCGAATGTCGCAAGTCCACTTATATCCACTGGAATGTGGTGTGGCAGTGCAACTGGAAGACACTCCACTGTTACGTGATCGTGCGGAATGACGATGACACCACCCAATTCCTTCACGGCAGGCGCCTCACCGACGATCTGCAAGGGTACGTGCGCCGTAATCTCCTTGGTCATATCCACAGCATAGAAATCTGCATGGATGATACGATTGGTTACCGGATGCACGTCCAATGCATGAAAGAGTGCCGGAATTTTCTTCTTCTCGCCGGTATCGAGCTCTACGAGCGTGCTCTCGCCCGCCTTGAGATACGCCCGCTTGATCTCATTGTAATTACACTGAAGCGTGACACCGCTCGCATTATGTCCGTAGAGCACACATGGCACTTTACCGCTCTTACGCAACACCTTCGCTGCAGCTTCCTTCGATCGAGCCGTTACTGTCAGAGGCACCATTTCCATGAATTCAACGTAAAAAAGCCAAGGAAGGGTAGGGAAAAAGGATGAATCGGTCAAATAAAGAGTCCAAAGAAACCGACGAAACCAAGGAAACCAACGAGTGGCGATTGCACAGAATTGTTTGTTTCCTTGGATTCCTTGGACTCTTTGGTTTCTTTCCCTATGCCGCTTGGACCCTCCCCGCCCCTCTCCACTTCCAGAAATACTTTACCGCACTAATCATATGGATGCGGCCGGTTTTCGTGGTAAACAAAGGAAGAAACCCCCCACCACTCAAGCGTTGCTTGCGATCGGATGCGTGCACTGCTGGGCAGTACACGACACGTTTACCAGCATCCCAACACCGCCGGCAGAGATCCGTATCTTCAAAGAAGAGGAAGAACCGATCATCGAATCCCCGTAACTGTTCATAAAACCCTCTCCGCATGAACATACACGCGCCCACCACCCAATCAGTGTCGCGCTGAAGACACGGATCGGTGTCGTGTTGCAAGTAACGTTTCAGGCGTCGAGGGAAGAGGCGACGGAAGAACGTCCGCTTGATGATGACATCGAAGATCGTGGGGAACGTGCGGTACGAGTCGCGAATCGTTCCGTCTGGGAACTGAAGTTTCGGCGCCAGGATTCCGATCGTAGAATCTTCTCGAAGCATGGCAACCATGCGTTCGATGCCGCCGGGCTCCAGTTCCGTATCGGGGTTGATGATGAGAAGATATTCGCCCGTAACGTAGCGCGCTCCGTAGTTGTTGCCGCCTGCAAACCCGCGATTGGACGGCGTCTCAATGATGTGAACTCCATCTGCACCCAAGAGTTGGTTGCGGATCCGGCCAATGGAATCATCATCGGAATGATTGTCGATAACAATGATCTCGATACGATCTGCAATCGTTTGGGATTTGAGCGCCCGCACACACTTGGCCACATCGGCAGGCGTGCGGTAGTTAAGGATGAGAGCGGAGACGAGGGGTGGAGCCACAGGAGGAGAGTATGCCAGAGTACAGGGGGGCGACGGAAATGCTATGCTTCGCCCGTGCCGAAGAAAGCCCATAAGAAGGCCGATCATCTCGCGCTCTTGCGCAAGCGTATCGCGAAAGCGCCAACCAATCCGGGTGTCTACCGATGGCTGGATGAGGATGGAGATGTCCTCTATGTGGGGAAAGCGAAGAATCTGCGGAACCGTCTGAAGAGCTACGTGGAGAAGACCATGGCCAAAACCATGGGGCCGTGGAAGATCGCGCTCATGGAGCGTGTTCGGGATTTCTCCTGCACGATCACGAATACGGAGCTCGAAGCACTCATCCTCGAGACGAATCTCATCAAAGAATGTAAGCCCAAATATAACGTCCTCATGAAGGACGACAAGAACTATGTCTACGTCCGCGTCGCGATCCAAGACCCCTTCCCGAGCGTGGAGATCGTCCGGCGGATGGCTGACGACAAAGCGAAATATTTCGGTCCATACACGAGCGCGTTTGATGTGCGTGAAACCCTGACCATGCTGCGGAAAATCTTCCCCTTCAGAAACTGCAAAATGAGCATTGAAGCGGCAGAAAAAAATGGGCAACGGGCAGCGAAATCTCCAAGTCCCAAGTCCCAAGTCCTCATTCCCATTATTGTTACCCACCGCGACCGTCCCACCCCCTGTCTCGACCACCACATTCACCAGTGCTCGGCTCCTTGCATCGGCACCGTCACGCCGGAGGAGTACCGCGCGCAATCCATCTCCGGCGTGATCAACTTCCTCAAGGGCGACGACCGTGCACTCAATGAGCTGATCCTACAGCGTATGCAAGAAGCCGCAGCCGAAAAGAAGTATGAGCAGGCAGCCAAAATCCGGGATGTCCTCACGCGCATGAAAGCCATGCAGGAGAAGCAGCTCATCTCGGACACATCCGGCGAGGACGCGGACGTGATCGGGCTCGCCTCGGGCCACGGACGCACCCAGATCGTTTTGCTCGCTCAGCGCGGCGGCAAAGTGATCTCAGAGAAAGACTTCCCGCTCTTAGGTCTTGCCGAATCGGCTGCGGACGCGCTCGCGCACTTCCTCACACAGTATTACTCGCAAACTACGGATATCCCGCCTGTGATCGCCATCGGAGAAGAATTACCCGAGCATGCGCTCCTTGAAGAGTGGCTCAGGAAGATGCGCGGAGCCGCCATGGAACTGCGCATCGCACAACGCGGGAAGAAGTCGCATCTCCTTTCCCTCGCGGAAAGAAACGCGCTCGAGAAGATGCGCGCGCAGGAGACGAAATGGGAAGTGCAAGCCGAAAACACGGCTCTCGCGCTCAAAGAACTTGCGGAACTCCTCGCGCTGAAAATTCCACCCAAGCGCATCGAAGGCTACGACATCTCGCACCTCTCCGGCACGGAGACGGTGGGAAGCATGGCCGTCGCGAAAGACGGAAAATCCGCGAGCGACCTCTACCGGTCTTTCACGATCCGCACGATGAAGGAGGGGGAGATCGACGACTATCGTGCACTCAAAGAAGTGCTAGGACGAAGACTGCGGCATCTCGCCGATTCGGTACGGGAGGAGGAAAAGATATGGAATGAAAAGGGAATCATCGTGCGAAGGGGGAAAAATAGCGATCGGAAGGCATTGGAGAAGTTCCTGACACCACACGCAGATGAGGTGGATACGTCTGATGTGAATCCGAAAGAATTCGTCGTCGTGGAGCGGAAGAAAAAAATTGTGGGGTCCGGGAGGATTCGGAAGACCGAGAAGGCGTTGGAACTCGGCACAGTGTTTGTAGACGAGCGTTTGCGAGGTAAGCATCTTGGACAGTGCATCATCCGGCACCTCCTCAAAGGAGTAAAAACAGGAAAGGTCTACCTGGAAACGAAGGCTGAGCTGGAGGACTACTACGCAGCCATCGGCTTCCGCACCGTCCGAACAGCGCCAAATTCCATCCTTGAAAAGGCAAAGCGCGCTCAGAAATTTTTTAAGAATATCGAGGTGATCTGCATGATGTGGGAAGCATCGAAGAATAAGACCGATCCATCGCTCTCCATGCGGCCCGACCTCCTCGTCATCGACGGCGGCAAGGGGCAGCTCTCTGCCGCGCTCGAAATCTTGAAGGATGCGAAGCTCGCCATCCCCGTGATCGGCCTCGCAAAGAGGGAGGAGGAGGTCTTCGTCCCGGGATCAACGGAGCCCGTGATCTTCCCAAAAGATTCTCAGGCGAAATTCCTCCTCATGCGCCTGCGCGACGAGGCCCATCGCTTCGCGAACAGGCATCGCGAGAAACGCGTGAGGAAACGCATGATTGCGTAGTGCAAAGAAACGATGCCTACCGACACTCTGCGAGCCGCCGTCGTACGACACGGGAGGGCTCCGCCGCCACAGGGGGTGAAGGGGAAGGCCCTGCTGCCGAAGGCAGCATTGCCGACGAGGCGGCCCCGAATCCTTGGAGGGGTCGACGAGGAGGCGCAGGGCCGGGCGGAGGGGCTTTGGCGGCGGAGCGCTTTCTTTGCTTCTTTCTTTGTCGCCCTGACAAAGAAAGAAGGAACGTTTCAATGCGAAGCCTTCCTCTGATACCGCGTCACGACATCGGCGATTTTCGCCGCCACTTCTGTGGCATTCGGCACGTACTTGAGCACGATCTTATCCCCGCCCAATCCCTCCTTGAGATGGAGCACCACGATGCCGAAATTGAAGATGCCCCAAAACTGTGTCTGCGTGGATACCGCTCCGAGATTTTCGAGATGGATCGGGTTCACCTCCTGCTTCCAGAACGATGTTTGATCTGTGAGAATGATCTTGTCCGTCGTAACGAGAATGTAGTCAAAGCACCAATCGATATAAGACTTGATCATGTTGAAAAATACGAACCCGAACCAAATCACAGCAAGAAAGAGGAGGACCCACTCCATGGGCCACCGCATCCACCACGCGAAAATGCCAGCACCGAAGAGAAAGACGGTAGCAACGATGTCCCGAAAACTCGCAAAGAGGAAGGACAGCCCATGATAGTACGTCATGAGAACGATCTCTTCCGACTCGGAACAGAATCTCCGGAAGACCTTCTCCTTGTCCGTTTCCAATGCGAAGAAACGCATGGAGAGATGATACGCTGACACTGAAGCAGTTGGAAGTAACTGATCGATTCTCCGGCTTTCCGCTGTGGAGAACGCTGATCTCTGATACTGTCATTCCAATTCATGGTCGCTTATCCCATCCTCAAACTCAAAGCCGGCGCAGACGTACACATCCGTAACCATCACCACGCGATTTTCCAGACGGCAGTCGCTGCACCGCCTTCGACGACGGACGGCACCATCGTGGAAGTACGTAGCAGCAATGGTGATTTTCTCTGCTACGCAACTTGGAATGCGAAGGCCTACATTTGCGGCCGCGCGATCGCTTTCGAGAAAAGTGACCCGCTGACTCAGGTACGATCTGCCATCGAGCGAGCCATCGCACTTCGCCGAGAATTTTTCGCAACGGAAGATACGACTGCCTATCGCCTCGTGAATGCCGAGGGCGATTTTCTCCCTGGACTCATCGTGGATCGCTACGGTGACACCCTTGTCTTACAACTGACAACACTCGGCTTCGACACACTGCGCACATGGACGGCAGATCTCCTCATGGACATCGTGAAGCCGAAAGCGATCTTCGAAAAATCCGTCGGCCCTGCGCGTAAGAAAGAGGGTCTCGAACCGATGGAGGGGTGGCTGCGCGCCGAAGTACAGGGAGCGATCCCCGTCAAGGAGCGCAGCCTCAACTACCTGATTTCCTTGGAAGGAAGCCAAAAAACAGGCCTCTTCCTCGATCAGCGAGAGATGCGCTCTCTCGTGCGCTCACTCGCAAAAGACCAATCGGTCCTCGACTGCTGCAGCTATGTCGGCGGATTCTCCGTGAGCGCGCTCGCAGGCGGCGCTCATCATGCCGATGCCGTGGACTACGATGCCGCAGCACTCGCCCGCGCCGCAGAGCATGTCACCATCAACGGTTTCACTGCCGATCGATTTGGATCGTTCGCCGAGGATGTATTCAATTTCTTCAGGCACAAACCCCTCCCCCGCCCCTACACCTTCATCATCCTCGATCCACCGGCCTTCGCGAAACGCAGCTCCGATCTCGACCCCGCAAAGAAGGCTTATACCGATCTCAACCGCATGGCACTGGAAACTCTCCCACACGGAGGGCTGCTGCTCACCTGCTCATGTTCCTATCAGATCGATGCGTCGCTCTTCCAAACGATCGTCTTCCACGCCGCGCGTCAGGCTCGCCGCTCCGTGCGCATCCTGCAACGTCACCATCATGCCTACGACCACCCCGTCAATCTGTTCCACCCGGAAGTGGATTACCTGAAGAGCCTGCTTCTATGGGTAGACTGAAAGAGCGCGGCATGGAAGCCGCGCCCTTCGAAAGACAGAGTGAAATTCTGTACCTGTTATGCCGCGACTGCGACGACATTCACCGCCTTCGGCCCCTTGCCTTTGTCACCTGGCTTCTGCTCGAACTGCACAGCCTGCCCGATATCCAACGTGTCGAACTTGTCACCGCATTCGCTGCTGTGGAAGAACACGTCATCCGATCCTTCGACCTTGATAAAACCAAAACCTCTTTCTTTGTTTACCGTTTTGATGGTGCCGTTTGTCATGAAAACTGGGAGGAGAGAAATAAAGAGGAGAGCAGAGCCGTATTCCTCTACCGTCCACATGGAGCGTACTCTTCAGTTTCACCAGGCGCCAACGCTTTCCTTGGATAATCTGCGTATTTCCCGGCAAAAAAGATTGGGAACCTTTTCGTAGGTTCAAATCACTTTGACTGGTAGCATGATCTTTTCTTTCTCCCCCCTGCTCTCATGCACGCCACGAAACACTCGTCGTGCACCGTCGAAGGGTGTGGAAAACCATCCCTCGGGAAGGCATACTGCAATATGCACATGAAGGAAGTGCGAAAGGGAAAGAAGCCTCATGCCGTCGCCCCCCTCGTCTTGGGACCACTCGTGCATTCGAACTGCTGTAATGCACAATGCTTCAATGGGAAGCGTCATGAATACGGCGAGCAGTACTGCAAGAAGTGCGGCGAAGCGTGCTGCTGGAAGAACGTATGACATTCACCCGCTTTCGCATAATGCACAAGCAGTGTAGGCTCGCGGACGACTTTCCATGGAGATGCTCTCCTCCGCCATCGATCTCTTCTTGCACGTGGATGTGCATTTGGAAGCCATCCTCCAACAGTATGGAGCGCTCACGTACGCCATCCTCTCTATCGTTATCCTTTGTGAGACAGGTCTCGTGGTGACGCCGTTTTTGCCAGGCGACTCGCTGCTTTTCGCGGCAGGAGCGTTCGCGGGGAAGGGCCTCATGGACCCCCTACTCCTCTTCGTGATCTTGAGCGCTGCAGCGATCATCGGTGATTCTGTGAATTTCGCGATCGGCGCCAAATTCGGGCACTTCATAGAAAATGCGGACGCGTGCTGCATCAATAAACAATACCTCGTACGCACGAAGGAGTTCTACGCCCGCCACGGAGGCAAGACGATCGTCATCGCCCGATTCATGCCCATCATCCGCACCTTCGCTCCATTCGTCGCCGGCATGGGCAGCATGGCGTACGGCCGCTTCCTCGCGTACAACATTTTCGGCGGCATCCTGTGGGTGTTGCTCTTCGTCGGTGGCGGGTATTTCTTCGGCACCGTGCCGTTCGTGCAGCACAACTTCTCCATCGTCATCCTCGCTATTATCATCATCTCCATCCTTCCAGGGATCATCGGATGGGCGATAGAGAGGATGAAACAGAAGAAGGGAGAGTAAGTGGCAGAGGCATAGAGGTCTATAAGCACAAGCACGTGTTGGCAGAACGACGGGGTCAAGAACCCAACACTTCGAGGCCATTGGGGCACCAACGGCATTTTTGAGGGGGTACCCTTTTACTATGGTGAAGCCACACGGTCGGTCGTCCAAATGAGACATTGGAGACAGTAGAACAGAGGAGTGTCTCATCATTGGACATTGCTGATGAAAGGCCCTCCAGGAGCCAACTTCGCTACCGATGCTTCGTGCGACTCAAGCGCAGGAACCCGTGGAATAGGAATCCAGCAGCGAAGAGGAGTACTCCGATAAGCAGAAATCCTTCGATGTGGGAAGGACAAATAGGCTCCGCCGCAGCCGCGTGAAGAATGGGCGGTTCCGTGCTCATGACGAATTGCGGAACCATGCTCATCGCATCGTCGTAACTGCATGCGTTCAGCATGGCGAGAACTGCTCCGCCGCCGAGCGTGGAAATCGCACCGACGGCTGCCACGAGGACGGCGGTCGCTGTGATCTTGAGGAGAGAGAATTGTGTGTTTGCCATACTGGTATTATATCAAATAATGAATAAATATGCAATACTGCGATTTTTGCCTCAAATTCATTGCCTTGTGACTATTCCGCTATTTTCTTATCACACCCCCCTCGATCTTGATCGCCTTCCCATTGAGGAGCGCATCGGCAGTTTTCCTGTTTGCCGAGACAAGGATGCGTTGGAATGTGCTTTGCGACACGCCCATCTTCTTCGCTGCTTTCGTCTGATCCATTTCTTCCAGATTCTTCAGGCGCAGTGCCTCCACTTCATCCAATGTGAGAACCACCTGTTCCAATTCACACAGCGGGATCCCGCGCGGCTTGTAGTAAAACGCTTCCGGTTCCGCGCCGATACACCGTGGCTTGAGGGGGCGAATCATACGAACAGTTTACCCGAACATGAGCCATCCGGGCTTGAAAATGAGAAGAATGCCGATGGCAATCATAAGTGCGCCGCCGATGATGTGAGAAGCGCACGTGTACTTTGTCGTGATGCCCGTCATCTCAAGCATCAACATCGTGGCAAAGAAAACGAAAAGGTCATCAATCATGAAGAAGAAAATATAGAGCACAATGAGCGCGTACGATTGCCATGCGGAAAGCGCATTAATTGCAAGCACCTGCGTGAAGACGGCCGGAAGGCCCGCCGAGCAGATGAGTTCCACGAGGTTGACGGCGAATGCGAGGAGGATGATCCCGCAGAGCGCGAGGATGAAACTCTGCTGTTGTACCGCATGCTTCAGCCGCTCAAACATACGCTCACGTCGTTCATCGCCTGCTACAATACAGCCGCTTTCCTGTTTCCATCCCTTGTAGAGACTATAACTACCTCCTGTGAGTGCCAGTGCTGCGATGGCAATCCGAACCCAGAGGATGAATCCGAGAAAGAGAACAAGGTGCAGCCACGCCGTCATGAAAAGAAAATATACGAGAGCGGAAGCAACGATGAATGTTGATCCGAGAATCCACATCCTCACCCTGCTCGTCATGCCGAGGAGGAGCGAGAGGAGAAAGAGAAGCGTCCAAAGGGCGCAGGGGTTGAAACCGTCGAGTATCCCCATGACCACGGCAAGCAGAGGAAGCGAAAAGGAACGTGCATCTACCTCTCCCAGAAAGGGGATGGAGAAGCGTGAAAAAGGCAGAAGAGTCGGTGCAATGACATTCCCGGTGGAACTGACGGAAGGGCTCACAATAGCGATAGAGGATTTCTGTGACACTGAAGAACTTTGTTCGTCTCCGGAAGTGTCTTGGTCCAGAAGAGCCGCAAGAGAATCAGGGCATCCATCTCTTATGCATTCCTCGATGCGGGATGTGAGCTGGTTTAGGGTGATAGATGGGGAGAATCCCGCAAAGATGCGATCCCCGATGATCGTGAAAGGCACCCCGCTGACATCGGTGTGGAGCTTTTCACCCACTCGCTGGAGCAACCGTGCATTGGCAGGATGCCGGTACACCTCGAACTCATGAATCTTGAGCTGCGGGTATGTGTGGGAAATCTTCTCCTGTAGGGCTTCCCTTTCCGCAGCGCAGTGTGGGCATCCATCGGCCCAGAAAAGGTACAGATCCACCTGCCACTGCGCCTGCGACAGAAGAGGCCATAGGAGGAAACAAACGCCGAGGATAAATGGAATGGTTCTGCGCATAATCACTTGTCCCGATTTTCGTTGATAAGAGAGACAAGTTTCTCCTTGTCTATTTCGCCATGCAGACGCAGAAATTCATCCCCCTTTGCATCGAGAAAAACGAAT
Source organism: Candidatus Peribacteraceae bacterium (assembly GCA_028711445.1). Classification (GTDB taxonomy): domain Bacteria; phylum Patescibacteriota; class Gracilibacteria; order Peribacterales; family Peribacteraceae; genus UBA9631. The sequence continues at coordinate 28,224 of JAQTSD010000002.1, read as the reverse complement.
GTGGGAAGATTGCGGTCAATCGCGTACTTCGAGACCATCTCCTTGTCTTGGTCGAAATCATAGAAATCGTTCTTCAGCCAAGAATTCTCCGTTTCGATCTCCTTCCAGCGCGGTTTCATCACGAGACAGCCGGGGCACCAGACGGCGCCGAATTTTAAAACTTTCATGGGAATAAGAGGAAGCAGGAGCGAGTGTATCACTTTCCGTTCAGTTCCTTCTGGCGTGTCTGGAGATCTTTGAGATACTCCGAGACGGCCTGTGTCTCTTCGGCAAGCATCGTTCGCTCATCCGCCGGAGCGGGACGCTGGCAACCGAGGAAACCACAGAAGCCTCTGCGACCGAAACCGCGCTGCATACCGCGACCGGTTCCGCAGCAAGGGCCTCTACCCCAACCGGTCATCGGACCGCACCCGGCGGGTCCTGTTCCATCGCGTGCTGGCATAGTAATGGTTGGAAAGATATAGAACGTAATGAATATATATTCATATATATGCCGAGTCAAGAAGATCTGCAAGATCGCGAACTGGAGCCGAAGAAAGAATTCCCAGTGCTACAATGCGCCGGACATGCCGAACAGTACGACTCTCCTCGTCGCCTTCTCATTGGCTCTCCTTGCAGGCATGAGCACGATGCTCGGAGCCGCGTTCGCCTTCGCTCCCGGGAGCAGGAGTCCGCGCTCATTCGCTGTAGCTCTTGGATTCTCGGCCGGAGTCATGGTGTTCATCTCCTTCATGGAACTCCTCCCCGAGGGTATAGCGCATCTCACGGAATTCTACGGTGAGAGTGGAGGAGAGTGGAGAGCGATCCTCGGTTTCTTCGTCGGAATCGCCGTCGTCGCGCTGTTGGACGTCCTCATTCCCCATATCCCACACAGGGAAGGCCGCCCGGAGACAATGCGATCCTGCCAGCGTTCTCCTCTGTATCGGATCGGCATCATCGCCGTCGTCGCCATCGCGCTTCATAATCTTCCAGAAGGACTCATCACGCTCGTCGGCGTGGCGGACGACATCCACATCGGTTTCATCCTTGCCGTCGCGATCGCCATTCACAATATCCCGGAAGGCATTTCCGTAGCCGCGCCCGTCTATGCGGCGACCGGCAGCAGGAGAACAGCGCTCTGGTACACGTTCGTCGCCGGTATCGCCGAGCCCGTCGGCGCGTTTCTGGGATATCTGCTCCTGCGTTCGTGTCTCGTTGGAGTGTTGTGTGGTTTCGCCTTTACCGCCGTGGCAGGCATCATGGTGTACCTCTCCCTCGACCAGATGCTCCCCACCGCTCGTGCCCATACCGATCCGCACTGGGCGATGATGGGATTCGTTTCGGGCATGCTTTGTATGGCCGTGAGTATCCTCCTTCTGGGTTTGGGGTGATCGGCGTTGGTTGTGAATATTGATGCATAATGCGGTACTATTCCTTCATTCTCCTATGAGCATTCTCCGTGCATACCGGCTTCCGCTTCTGCTTCTCGTGATGGCGTTCCCCTTTGCGCCGCTCTTGGCACAGGGGGTGCCATCCGAGGAGGTTCTCCGCGCGGAAGTCATCGGCATCCCCAATGATCGGGGAGCTTCGGTCGGCAATGCCGGAGGAGAGGCACTACGCCTTCGTCTCGTTACAGGGACGGACGCGGGGAAAGAAATCACCGTGGAACAGCACAGCCGCGGACTCTGGCTGCCGGAAGAGGAGGAGACAGTGGTTGTGCGCAAACTTGCGCGGGCAGACGGATCCATCGAGTACTCCCTTGCTGAAGCATACCGATTCCCCGCTCTCCTCTGGATCGCTGTACTCTTCGCCGGTCTCTGCATCCTCCTTGGCGGAAAGAAAGGTGTCGGATCGCTTTCCGGACTCATCCTGAGCATTGGCATCCTCATTTTCTTCGTCGTCCCCAGGATCGCAGATGGGGCCGACCCCGTGGTGACGAGTCTCATCGGCGCGCTCGCCATTGCTTCCACATCGCTCTTCCTCGCGCACGGATTCAAGAAACGCACCTTCGCCGCTTTCCTCTCCACGCTCGCCACCCTCGCCATCGCGGCGGGACTCGCCGCCATCTTCGTACATGCCGCCAAGCTATTTGGGGCGGGCTCCGAGGAGGCATTGTTCCTCCAAAGCGGGGCGCTGGAGCACTTGAATTTGCGCGGGCTTCTTCTGGGCGGCATCATCATCGGATGTCTGGGAGTCTTGGATGACGTCACGGTTGCTCAAACGGCTGTGGTGGACGAGCTTAAGAAGGCCAACCCCTCCATGGGTACTCGCAACCTCATACGTGCCAGCATGTCCATCGGGAAAGAGCATATTGCTTCCATGATCAATACGCTTGCGTTGGCATATGCGGGAGCTTCCATGCCGCTTCTTTTGCTCTTCACGACACCCACGGATTATCCGCTCTGGTTCACGCTCAACGGGGAGTTCCTCGCCGAGGAAATCATCCGCACGCTCGTAGGAAGCACATCCCTTCTTTTTGCTGTTCCCATTTCAACGGCTTTTGCCGTATTGCTTCTGAAGAACCCAACGGGTGTTTCCGCATCGCGCACTTTCTCCGGATCGGAGCAGGGCGCTGTAGACTAGCAATGAGTAACTGACCCAACACAGTCCGGAACCAAAAATCCGCTCCCTCGGAATTCGACTTTTTAGCTGAGACAAGCGGACCTATTGACCATAGCCAGTGTTGGCAGCCCCACGGGGAATCGAACCCCGATTTTCAGGATGAGAACCTGATGTCCTAACCGTTAGACGATAGGGCCGCGATAGGAGAGAACAAACGGGCGAAAGTCCGTACCGAAACGCGTGCAGAATTATACCTTCCGCAAGCCAATGCACAAAAAAATGGATGGATTTGCATCCGCCACAACGGGGAACGGCGTCAAGATTTTCGGACCTCGGCGGTCTTGACGACGAAGAATTGGCACTCTAAGATGGAGAGTGCCAATTCGCTCTTTGTAAGTCCCGCTCTCCACAGAGATGCCGGGGCTCTCTTTACTTCCCCTCCCCCCAATCCTATGCAGCTCATCCCGCGTAAGCCGGAACAGCCCATGAGCCTGCGATCGGCATTCGATCAGCTCATGAGCGATGCGTTCTGGGATCCTTTCCACATGTTCGATACCGACCATCTGCCCTCGTATGCCGGACGATTTCTCCCCAGCATCAATCTTTCTGAAACGGATACGGAAGTGGAAGTGGCAGCGGACGTCCCCGGATACGACCAAAAGAATATCTCCGTGAACCTTGAAGATCATATCCTCACGCTCCAAGGTGAAATGAAAGATGAACAGGAAGAGAAGGATAAGAAGTACTATTGCAGGCAATGCTCCTCGGGAAGCTTCTTCCAACGTATCGCACTCCCACACGGTATCGATGCCTCCAAAGCCAAGTGCTCCATGAAGAACGGAAAGCTACGCATCACCATCCCGAAGACGGAAGACAAACATATGAAAAAACTCACCATCGAAGTGGAAGAATGATAGAGGGCCCCTTGCGGGGCCCTCTTTTTATCCATCGTGGAAGTTCTGTGAATTTGCTATCCTCGCATCCATGGATATCGTTCGCTCGATCCCCGCATACGTCTGGATGATTTTCTCCGCGGTCTTCTTCGCATGGGGTGAATACCTCTCGAAGAAGTTCGGCCTCGCTCCGGGCTTCGGCCTCGCCGCTGCAGTGCTCGTCGTCGATTCCATCGGCACGGCCCTGTGGCTGCCCGCCATCTTCGAGCGCAATTCCCTCGCCATCATGGGTACGGCGTGGCTGCTCATCGGCATGCTGGCCACCGTGAGTATCGGGCTCTTCATCTTCGAAGAATCACTCACGCACACCCAGTTCGCAGGAATCGCTTGTGCCTTCCTCGCTCTGATCTTATTGAACTCTTAAGCAGACAAACATCACCCTGAGGATGTCATTCGTTGTGCTACACTGGTACTCCCATGAGACGTTCATCCGTCATCCTCTCCACGGCCATCCTTCTCTCCCTCTCTTTCACAAACGCATGTCTTGCGTTAGGAGAGACGAAAATCGACTATTCGCGTCTCATCTCGCGCTATCAGCAGTGGCTCGAAACGAAGGGGCCGAAAGATGCCATCGAAAAGAGAATCGCCGATGAACGCCTACGGATTCGCACGCAGATCGAAGATGAGCTGGCCGCATTTGTTAAAGCGAACACGGCGGCCAGCAGCGATACAACCGATCTTTCCCGTGTCATCGATCAGCAACGCACCGTCGTCTCTTCATTAAGCGAACGTGTGGATTCAAGCAATGTAGACCTCGGGCTCCTCAAGAAAGAGGAGATTTTTTACAAGGAAGGCAAGCCCGCAGGAACGGGCGCGGTCCAACCATTCATGACGACAACCTCCTACCCGGAACTTCTCGCGAAGAAAGCCGTTCTCGTAGAGCGTATCGATGTTACGAAGACCGTTCTCGCTGCGCAGGAGACACGACTCAGCAAACTCAAGTCGGAACAGCAATGGAAGAACATCTCAGTTCTCATGAACATCCTCTTCTATATCTTCGTCTTCATCATCGTCATCTGGCTCGAAGGCGTCATCCGCAAGGCGATGCTTCTGCATATTCATCATCGCGGGATCCGCTACACAGCAACGAAAGTGTTCAGCCTCGTCGTTTATCTTTCGCTTATCTTCTGGATCGCACAGAAAATTTACTCCGACCTCCCGGGCGTCATCGCTGTCGTGGCCGTGGTGGGCGCCGCATTCGTTTTTGTCCTGCAAGACGCCTTGCGCGGCCTCATTGGATGGTTCGCACAAAAGAGCGCTCTCGCACTCGGTCAGCGCGTGACAATCGGATCAGTAACAGGGGATGTTTTGGATATCGGTATGTTCCACACAACACTTCTGATTGCTCGTTCTCCGGAAATGACAGATTCCAGTCAAGTGGGGAAAATCGTACGCATTCCCAACGTTCTGCTCTCCTCCACACCATTCATCAACTATCATTCGACTTCCGACTTTGAGAATGTGGAGATTCCCATACGCATCGCAAAACAGAAACAGTGGGAGCGGGCTCGCGGCATTCTCGAGACCATCCTGCACGAGGAAACCGACTGGTTCTCCGAGGAAGCTCAGCGGCAGATGGACCGACGGATGCGCGGCTTCTATTACTCGCATGTCTCTCCATCATGGCGCATCTACATGGAGCTCACGGACGGATCTGTCCCGCTCTTCACTCTTTGCTTCCCCGCTCCCATCGGCAAACGTCGCAACATCGTCACGAAAATCGTGCAACGCATCCTCAGGCGGTTCGAGGAGGAAGAGATATCGCTCGCAACGGAAAATTGAAAATGCGTCATGGTGGGCGCATCAAACCATGACATAACCAATGTCACTCTTCAGCGAGCTCGGAATGACCTGCTGTTTGTTTCCCATTCATGGTCAATGGTGGTACCCACTCCCGCGGAGAATCGTCATCGCACGGTAGAGCTGCTCGAGGATGAGGATGCGAACGAATTCATGCGCCAGTGTAAGCCGTGATAGAGACATAAGGCGATCGCTGCGCTGACGCACTGCATCGGAAACACCATACGCCCCGCCGATGATAAGTGTGAGATGGATTCCCTGATCCCGGAGTCTGCCGAGTTCTCGCGCCAGTTCGACGCTGGTCCACTCTTCGCCACGCTCATCGAGCAGCCAGACGACGCCGTCCCGTCGCCTGAGGGTCTTCAGCACCACATCAGACTCCTCGCTCACCTGTCCCTCCGAATCCTTCCGTCTGCTCGCGGCGAGTTCCAGTAGTTCAAACGAGGCATCATGCGAAAGACGTTCGCGGTACGTCGCAATCCCCTCCCGAACCCAGGGGGTCTTGATGGAACCGACGCAGAGAAGAGTGATGCGCTGCACAAAACCCACAATACCGCATTTCTAGGATTGACAGGAAAAATGATCAAACGGACAATTCTTGGCCAGTTTCAAATTTTCGAGACTGGATGCTCTTTGACAGCATTGCGATTGATTCAAACGCCTTTTGCAGCAAGGAGTAAAACATGCTGCGCTGTGTCCATGTGTCGAGAACCGAGGACCTACCTCGCGAGAGGCCCTCGAGTTCGAGTGTTACGTGTGAAACCGTTCTCAAGGAAACCGGACTCTCACAAGTCCAAAATTGTGAAGGAGAAACTCATGTTACACTTCCCGCCCGAATGCACAGTGATCCCACCGAGGATTCCCGCGTGCATCGTCGGTCTCGGACCCGGTGGATTCATCGGGCCCACCGCCCACGGGCCGAACCTGCTCGCCTCGAACATGTTCGACATCCGCTGGGCAGGGACGGAGCCCAACACGGATTTCCACGTGAACGTGGCCAAGAACCTGCGCCTGCCGCAGGAGAACGTGAGTTCCGACTTGGCCGCGCTGTTCCGGCGGATGGTCCTGCAGTCACAGGCGAAGGACGTCTCCCTGCCCCCCATCGTCGACATCTGCACGCCAACCCATCTCCATGCAGCCCAGATCAAATTGGCCGTGGAGAGCGGCGTCCGGCACATCATGACGGACAAACCCGCCGTCGGAGAGATCGCGGAGATCCACCAAGTCCGTGAAGTGCTGAAGCAAACCGGCGCCAAACTCTGGGTGACCTTCAATCACCGCTACAACTTCGTGGTCGCGTGGTTGAGGGCCTACGTGGCCAAGCACCCCAAGCGGATCGCCAGCATCGACGCCGGCTTCCTACAAGACTGGCTGATCAAGGAAGTCCACTTCCGCCAAGCCGACTGGCGGACGGCGCACAAGTACTGTGCACTCCTCGACATCCTCACGCACGCCGCAGATCTGGCCAGCTACGTAGCCGGAGCGCCGATCACTTCCGTCGAGGGCGCGCGCGTCGAGGCGTCGAGATGGGCGGAGTTCTTCGATGCCGGATATGGCCGCCTCATGTTCGGGAACAACATTGGCGGAAGCGCACAGTGCAGCCAGTCCAGCAAGGGTCACGCCGACGACATTTACGTCTGCGTAACCGAGACGGACGGACGCCGGCTCATGTGGCGCATGGAATGGAATCCCGACGCCCTCTTCGTGAGCCAGACGCCGGACATCGAGAACCGCAGCATGTTCAGCCAGCGTCTGCGCGGTCATTCCAGCTTCTTCGCCGAGGCGCTCGGCGACGAGAAGCTCGCCACCGAGCTGGCACAGCAGTACGGCAAGAACCCGCCGGGGCACATCCAGGGATGGGTTACGTTGTGGTACTTCCTGTTCCTCGGAATCGCCGGCGCGTACTGCCGCGATCTGCAGCTCCCCTGCATTCCATTCCTCCCGAAGGCAATGCAGATCGAGCCGCCGACGTTCGAGGATGCCGGCGTGCAAGCCACGGCCTGCGTCCACGCGTACGCGAAGAGCGCGGAGAACGGAGGCAAGCGGGTGACGCTCGCTGAGGTACTCAGCGCGTAACGCCCTATCGCAACCACTGTCGAAGAGAAACCCGGTGCCCTCTCGGGCACCGGGTTTTCTATGCGAGAATCATTGACAAAACGGCAAAAGAGGCAAAACTAGGCAATCCGCATTCGCCCATCGGTGCATGCGGATGCTCTTTGACAGCAGAGACGATCGAATGGACGGCAGCACCGTGTGCAATACCGTGCCTACGGTGCTGCTGTCACCTTTTTGAGACGAATGCGCGTACCACCGGTCACATCCACGACTGGCGCCCGTTCGTCGCAATGCACTTGGATAAGGAGATGTTCAATGGCGAGAGAAGTCACATTGTTCACGGGACAGTGGGGGGATGTTCCCCTCCCCGAACTGGCAGAAAAGGCGAAGACCCTCGGATTCGACGGGCTGGAGCTCGCCTGCTGGGGAGTCGGGGGTGGCCACTTCGACATCGCAGAAGCGGTCGGGCCGAAGGGGGAGGAATACCTCAAGAAGCGATGGGAGCTGCTGCAACGGCATGGGCTTGTGAGCCGTGCCATCAGCAACCACCTCGTCGGCCAAGGCATCTGCGACCTCATCGACGAACGCCACAAGGAGATCCTGCCACCGGATGTATGGGGCGACGGGGATCCTGAGGAAGTTCGCAAGGGCTGCGCGGAACGTATGAGGCTGGCCGCGACGGCGATGCGATACTTCTACGAAGCGGCTCCCAAGGACGTGAAAGCCTCATGGCCGCTGATGGATCCCGAAACCGACACGCCGCGGCTCGTGGTGAACGGATTCACCGGCTCATCGATTTGGCACGCGCTCTACGCGTTCCCCCCGACGAGCCAGGAGTACCTCGACCGCGGATTCGAGGACTTCGGCAGGCGCTTCGGGCCGATCCTGGATCACTTCGACAAGATGGATGTGTACTTCGCTCTGGAAGTACATCCCACGGAGATCGCGTTCGACATCGCGAGCGCCGAGCGGGCGCTGGAAGCGGTGAACAACCATCCGCGGTTCGGCTTCAACTACGACCCGTCGCACCTGGCCTACCAAGGGGTGGACTACATCAAGTTCATCCGGAGATTCGGCAAACGGATCTTCCACGTCCACATGAAGGATGCGTGGTGGGGTCACGGTGACGGGACCGTCGGCGTCTTCGGCGGGCATACGAGCTTCGGCGATCCCCGTCGGTACTGGGATTTCCGGTCGCTCGGGCGCGGAGACATCAGGTTCGAGGATATCATTGCCGCCCTGAACGACGTCGGCTACAACGGCCCTCTCTCCGTGGAGTGGGAGGACGGCCGCATGAATCGTGAGCATGGCGCGGCCGAGGCTTGCGCGTTCGTGCGGAAGGTCGACTTCGTCCGCAACCTCCAAGCCTTCGATGCCGCCTTCGCCAAGAAGGACTGATCGTCACTGTCGAAGAGAAGCCCTGCAAATCACTCTGCGGGGCTTTTCGCTGTCACTTCCTCTGCAACACTCCGACCGCTTCGATATGTGCGGTGTGCGGGAACATGTCGACTGGCTGCACGGACCGCAGTTCATAGCCACCCTTCATAAACTCGCCAAGATCGCGGGCAAAGGTGGCGATGTTGCACGAGACGTAGATGATTTTGCGCGGTGCGTGCGCAAGGACCGCCTCGCGTGCATCCGGATGCAAGCCAGCGCGCGGCGGATCGAGGACGACGACGGAGAAGTGATACTTCCCATCCGGCTTCAGCTGTTCGGCGAGCACTTGCTCCACACGTCCTTTGTAGAAGCTGATATTCGCGATGCGGTTCTTGCCGGCGCTGCGGAGCGCATCCTCGATCGCCGACGGGTGACTCTCGATACCCACGACCTTGTGACAGAACCGCGCGAGGTACTGCCCGATCGTCCCCATACCACAGTACGCATCAAGAACGACATCGCTCTCCGTGAGTTCCGTGCTGTCCGCAATCGCTTGATAGAGCTTCTCGGCCCCGAGGGTATTGGTCTGGAAGAAGGAGAACGGCGAAATCTCAAACTCAAGATCGAAGAGGCGCTCGGTAATCGCCGGCTTGCCCACGAGACAGTGTACCTTCGGATGCTCCGGTTTATCATTGAGCCCGGTATTCTCGATGATGAGCAGGCTCTTGAGACCCGAACGGCCGCCGAACCGCATGAAGTACTGGAAGAGCGGTTCGAGTTGCTTCTTCTTGCCATTCACGATGAAAGCGATCATCTGTTCCCCTGTATTGATCCCGCGTCGCAGCAGCAACGTACGCAGCAATCCCTTGTGGATCTTCGGATTGTAGACGGGCAATTTCGTGTCGATCATGAACCGATTCACATCAGACAGAAGCGAGCCGATCTGCTCGTCGTAGAGATGACACTCGCTGATCGGCAACACCGTGGACCACTGTCCGGGCTGATGGAACCCGATGGACGGGTCCTCGTCGAAATAAATTTTCTTTCCGTTGTGCTCCTCGACACGCGTCGAGCGGTAGCCGAAGCTCAGCTCCAACTTGTTGCGATAGTGAAAGACTTGCGGACTCGGAATAATCTTGAGCACTCGTCCGGGCAAGCGGGCACGGGCTTCGGCATCCACGGGAGTGAGATGCTCAAGCGTCTCGCGGATGATGTCCTCCTTGTAAGCAATCTGCTTCACGTACGGAAGGTTCTGCCAGACACAGCCACCGCACTCGATGGCATGGGGACATTTTGACGGGATCTCGTCTTTGGCTTTGCGCTTCACCGCAATAACTTTCGATTCGTAATAATTCCCGCGGTTTTTGGTCACGGTAATTTCAACGGATTGCCCCGGAATCGCGCCAGGAACGAAAACGGGTATTTCGCCGATATGAGCCAAACCGGACCCACCAAACGTGAGTTTCTCGATGGTGACCGTATGCTGCTGTCCGGGGTGGACCACAGGAGCAGAGGGACTTGACATTTAATGAAGAATACATTATAAATAGCTACTTTCACATGAGAGCAAACGCCCTCTTCATAATCGGTCTCTTGCTTGCTACAAGCTGCGGAGGATCCATCCTCACGCCTGACGTCAGCATAGCAGAAGCGTATAGGCCTGCAAGACAGTACGTCACCGGAGTGACTCCCCGGAAGCGCCCACTCTTAAGCTATTACGGAAACGCGATCATTCGCGGCGTGCGCATTTCTGTGACTAAGCCGAAGATTGCTGCCGGAACGATTACTCCGAATCTCAGTACCCCTGCCACCAATCCCAGCCCCAACACCGCCTCCGATACTTCCCCTCTCCTTCCCGTCGTCAATCAATCGACTATATCCCTCAAGCACCGCATGCTTGCAGACACGGTGCTGAGATCACTGCAACCAGAGTGCCTGAGTGCGCTGAAGAATTTCTACGTGCGTTATGATCACCCCACACAGCGTGGGCTTGCCGGTAAAAGTTCGATCATTATTGATGGATCAGTATCGGACAGTGAGTTCATGGCACTTGTCGTCCATGAATTCGGTCATGTCACCGACTTGGGGTGCGTGCGCGGCAATTCATCGAGTGGTGAGAGTGTGTTCCGCGACGGTTCCGACCGCATCTACGCCGACGACCCCAGTGTGAGCTTCTACACGATCTCCTGGAGTTCCCCTTCTGCGCATAAATCCGGAACGCAAGCAGCCGACTTCGTCTCCGGTTATGCGGCATGGGACCCCTTTGAGGATTTCGCGGAAACTTACGCCTACTACATCCTCCAGCGTCCGGCCTTCGCCGCACGCGCCAGGGAGAACGATGTCATTGCCCGCAAGTTCCAGTGGATGAAAGAGCATGTGAATATCAATGATATCGCCACGGGTCTGACGGTCTGGAACGGCACGGTGCCGTGGGACGTGACAAAGCTTGCTTACAGCTGGAAAGGCAACCCGTCTCTCGCACAGAGAGGAAATTGACATAATTATAATAATATGAGATAGTTATCCTATCTGCTGCATCGTGTGGCAGTGTCCTTTCACAGCGTAGGTGGAACTGCGACAAGTGACCGGACGGTGATGACCCAACAACAGAAGGAGAGAACCATGGCCAAGACGCGAGGCGTCTTCGCACTCATTCTCGTTCCGGAACGTAAGCACTTGCTCGTGCAAGAGCGAGCGGACGGAAAAGGATGGGAACTGCCAGGCGGAGGAGTGCTGCCCGGCGAGAACGATTTCACCGCTCTCGCCCGCGAGGTCACCCAAGAAACCGGCCTGATCGTCGAACCATTGGAACAGGTCGGCACTCCCCTCATCTTTCAGGAAGACACGGCTCTGGCATTCACCTGCAAGATCGAGAGCGGAGCACTGTCTCCGACGGAGGAAGCCCGCCAACATCGTTTCGTCACGAAGGAGGAGATCCGCAGCCTCACGCTGCTCGGCCCCACCGGCCGGCTCGGCCGGATGGCTCGCATGATTTGGGACGGATTCTCCCTCATGGAAGAGCCTGCGACCTGCGACTCATGCGGCAAATGCATCGAGGGAATCTTCCTTTCCGACGACGGCTGCCTCCTCATCGAGGACGACGGCATCAAACGCCACACGTGGCCTCGCCTCGATCCCTATTCCCCCACCGGAAAGGTGGAACCGAACCCGCAGTAGAGTCCACCGCTGTAAACTCATCTGGCCGCCGCGATGCGGCGGCCAGGTTCTTTTATGCTTCCGCACATCCCTCGTTTGTCATACCCTGATCACCGCAATGCGCCTCAAGGCTCTCACTATTCTCTGGCTCCTCTCCGATGCCCTGCTCTTCGCAGGAGCGTACGTGCTGGCATATTTCCTGCGCGTAGGGTTTCTCCTCTCGACGGACTTCCCGTTCAACAAATACCTGCTCGCAACCGTCATCGTTACACCTGTATGGATCATCATCCTTATGATGAATCGTGCGTATCATCCGCTCCGAAACCAACGCACTGCAGCCAATGCAGCTACGATGATCTTTGCAGCCCTCGTCGCCACCGCTCTCTTTTCGCTTACGTACTACTTCCAGTACACCAAATTTTTCAGCCGGTTGCTGCTCGTGCTCGCCTTCGTATTGTCCACTCTGATTACATGGCTGTGGCATATCCTCTACCAGGAAGTGCTGCGTGCATGGCTGCGTCGTGATCCGCCAACTTATCCCACACTCATCGTCGGCATCACGCGCGAATCGCGCGCACTCATCGAGACTCTGCAACGCCATCGCAATCCCTTAAAACCTGTAGCAATCCTCGATGGTCGAGGGGGTGCGGAGAAAGAGATTGCCGGCATTCCCATGCTCGGCCGGCTCCACAAGCTTGAAGAAACTCTCGAGGAGTTACACATCACACATTTGATCCAAGGAAGTGATCTCGAGCAGTCCCTCAATCTTCTAAGCGCGTGCCGTCAGCGCGGGATCACGTACATGCTCCTGCCTTCCGTCTTGGGAATCGTCGAGCGCGACGAGCGCGTTGAATCGCTCGAGGGATGGCCTGTAACAGTGGTGACACCCGAGCAGCTTATGCGCTGATTAGCTTTCCTCCGTGACGTTGCACCTTCACAATACAACGGTCACCGAAACTTTATGCGTGCTTTCATCCTCGCCGGCGGATTCGCCACGCGGCTCTGGCCTCTGACCGAGAAGCGCGCCAAGCCGCTCCTGCCGCTCGCAGGCAAACCCCTCATTTCCTACATCGTCGAGGGGCTCCCGCGCTCTATTCCAGTGACAGTGAGCACCAATGCCATCTTCGCACACGGATTCACCGAGTGGCGAGCGACAATCGATCACGAGTCGATTGATATCGTGATCGAACAGTCGAAGCGCGACGATCAGAAGCTGGGAGCGCTCGGCGCATTGGCACAGTGGGTAGATCAATCACATATCAATGAAGACATTCTTCTGCTCACTGGTGACAACTATTTTGGCTTCGACTTGCAATCCTTTATCGAAGCAGCGCGCAAAGACACAGCGCTCCTCGCAGCCCACGACATCGGCGATCTCGATCGCGCGCGGTCTTTTGGTACAGTGCTTCTGAATGAAGACAGACAAACGATCCGGGCATTTCAGGAAAAACCGCGCTCCCCTGAGAGCACTCTCGTTTCCACTGGCTGTTCGCTCCTTCCTGCTTCCCTCCTCCCCGTCTTGCAGGAGTATGCCACTCACCATCCCGACAACGTCGGAGGGATCTTCGAGGAGCTACTCAAGCGCGGAAAGACTATCGATTGCTTCATCTCCGACGCCCTCTGGTTCGATATCGGATCCTTCGAAGCATATCTCGCCGCCACACGCGCGCTAATCGGACACAGAACGATCGATGAGGGAGATATCCGCTGCGATCGAACACGGTGCAACGGCAGCGTCGTGCTCGGCAAGGGGTCAAGCGTCACGAACAGCACTCTCACGGATACTGTCCTCTTCGACCGCTGCTCCGTCGAAGATTGTGTTCTCACCGATTGTGTTATCGATGCCGATTGTGTGCTGAAGGGCATCGATCTCACAGGGAAGATGCTCCGCGCAGGCACCAGATTGACGCGAAAATAGTGGGCGCCTGAATTGCATTTCAGTAAAGGGTTGCCTACACTCCCCGAGCTTTCCAATACTCCTCATGAAACGTCTGTCTTTGGCAATTGCGGCACTACTGCTGCTCTCAGCGTGTAAGAGCTCCATCCCGATTGCCTTTACCTTAACCTTCCGTGGTGACAGTTCGCTGCGTGAAGCACTCATCACAGCAAGCGAAGGAGTGATCGAGCGGCGTGTCTACGCGATTGAACAGCAACGACCGAGGATCACCGTTTCGAAGCATGGCGAAGAGGCACGCATGACACTCAATGTCAACGACGAGCAGACACCTGCCATTCTCAGCCAACAGCTTGCTCTGCCGCTGGAATTCCGCATTATGCGTGAAGCGGCCGAGAACGAGAAGCCGGATATCATTACGGAGAATCGCGGAGCATTCAAGGATATGGGAATCACCGAATCCGCACTCCTCTGGGTGAAAGCGGAGATGGAAGAACCAGGAGCAAAGGGGAAACTTACCATCAACTTCAATGAGGAAGGTAAAAAGCAGATGCAGAAAATCTTCACGGAGAATCAGGGCAAGCTCATCGGCCTCTTCGTTCGCGGAGGTCTCGTCTCCTCTTACAAAGCAACGGAAGGAGGCCTGAAAGATTCTATTGTCATTGCCGGCGTCCCGAGTTTCGATCTTGCGGAGATCTTCGCGGATGATGTGAATGTCGGAACGTACGTCACCTTCACTCCCGTCCAATAACCATGGCCACCTCCCGTTCGACTTTTTGGCCTATTGTCACCATCATCATCGCTCTCCTTGTGGGAACGATCGCTTTGCCGCAAAGCATGCGCAAGTGGGCTCCATCCTTTTTGCAATCCCCTCAGCTCCACTATGGTTTAGATCTTGTGGGCGGCACGCAGTTGGATTTCCGCATCTCTGAAGTGGAGATGGAAGAGCAGCTTGCATCCGTGAAGAAACAGATTGCTGAATTGGAAGCGCAGGACGGTTCTTCGGAGCGCATCGCAATGCTACAGAATCAAGTTCAAGCAATCGATGCTCAACGCTCCACCATCGTAGAATCCATCCGAACGGTGCTGGAACGCCGCATCAACTCTATGGGGGTGAGTGAGGCGCTCATCACCCCATCGTACGTTGGTTCCGAGAAGCACCTTCTCGTGGATTGCCCTGGTGTCGTCGACACGCAGACGTGTATCAACACGGTCGGGAAGACCATCCAATTGGAATTTAAGGAGGAATTCACCGAACCAACAAAGGAGTATGAAGACAGTGTGCGTCAACGTGCGAATGCCGCGCTGAAGAGCATCACTGCGAGTGATAAAACGCTCTCTGCAGTCGGTCAAGATTTGAGCGACAAACTGGGCGTGGCCTTCATCGCCGAGCACGCCTTTTACCGTGATGAACTGCCCGAAGGCTTGGAAGTGCTCTGGAATGCTGCCCCCGGTTCGGGCGTGAAGAAAATTGAGGGAGCCGTACGCCAACCTGAGGTGGATGAGAAGGGACAAGTCTCCGAACGAGAGATCCCCGGCATCTTCCTCGCAGAAGTTACGCAGGCCCGTACACAATCGGGACGACTATTGAAAGATGTCTCTGAGGCCTTCGTCGCCATGAGCAAGCAGCAGACAGATGTTCGATACAAAAAAGAGAGCGATCGCGTTCTTGATTCCTCGATCCCCGACCCCCTCAAAACAGCACTGGGGAGCATGACTGCTGGCGAAATGCGCGTGGTTACCATTGGACCGAATGATGCGCGTCTTGTAGCCCTACGCTCAATCACCAAGGGAACGGAACAAATGGAAGCCAGCCATATCCTTCTCTCGTATTCGGGAGCCCTTTCTGCTGAAAAATCTGTAACACGTTCGAAGATGGAAGCTCAGCGCTTGGCGCAAGAAGTGAAGAGGAAGCTCGACTCCGGCGAGAGCTTCGACGCTCTTGCGCGCTCTCTCTCCGACGGTCCATCAGCCAAGCAAAACGGCAATCTTGGCCTCTTCGGACGCGGTACGATGGTCCCTGCCTTCGAGGAAGTCGCCTTCGGCCTCCCGAAAGAAGCTATTTCCGATCCGGTCGAAACTCCGTTCGGTTACCACATCATCCGTGCTGACAGTGCCCCAAGTTCAGCACCCGATACCGCTACTTTCGATGAACTCATCGTCTCCGGCACAAAAGCTGTCGATCGTGCCAACGGTCTTTCACAACTGCTTGCCAACGGCGTGAAGAGTAATGAGGACGTCGCTTTCATCCGCGCTATCTTCTTCTCGCTTATTCCTACCGGATGGAAGGACACCGAGCTCAACGGGAAGCACTTCCGTGCCGCTGCAGTTACGCTCGATCAGGTGAGCAACCTCCCGATCGTTCAAATCTCTTTCGATGAAAAAGGAGCTCAACTGTTCCAGGAACTCACGAAGAAGAATGTCGGCAAGCGCATCGCCATCTTTGTCGGCGGCGAGATCGTTTCCGCACCGACGGTGCAAGGAGAGATTAGTGGAGGCGTGGCAGTGATCACGGGCAGCAAAACCTTCGAAGAAGCAAAATTGCTCGCGCAGGACTTAAATACAGGTGCGATTCCGGCCCCCATTTACCTTTCTGGCCAGCGCACGATCGAAGCCACCCTAGGCGCCGAAGCTCTCTTTGCTTCGGCAAAAGCTGCAATCATCGGCATCATCGCCGTGATGCTCTACATGATTCTTCTGTACAAGCTGTTCGGCGTTCTGGCAAATATCGCGCTCAGTATCTACGCAGCAATCCTCCTGACTATCGTGAAGCTTCCGCTCCTCTTTTTCTCGCACCAATACATCGTGCTCACGGTCGCGGGCATGGCTGGCATACTCCTGAGTGTCGGCATGGCCGTGGATGCTAATGTGCTCATCTTCGAACGCACGAAGGAAGAACTTAAAAAAGGTAAACTCCTCAAGACGGCGGTTGCTCTCGGCTTCCAGCGCGCTTGGCCGAGCATTCGTGACGGGAATATCTCTACACTTATCACCTGTGCGATCCTCTTCATCGTAGGTACCTCCATCGTTCGTGGCTTCGCCATTACTCTCTCCATGGGAGTAATCACCTCCCTCTTCACAGCCATCATCGTCACACGATGGTTGGTAGAGAGAGTGATCTCGAAACCGTGGGGCGAGCGCTGGATTTTATTCGGAATTGCGAAGCGCTCTCCGTAGGATTCCGTACCGCATGCCTGATTTCCTCATCATCGAAAACCTCGAGCTCTGGCTCTCTCTCGGTGTCACGCAAGAGGAGCGTTTACGCGAGCAACGCATCCTTTTGACCGTGCAGTGGCCCATCGATTCGCTCACGGCAGCAACGGAGGATTCCACCGAATCATCCGTAGACTACGAACGACTCGCTCATGCGTTGCGCTCGCTGCAGAGCCGTGGATTCCGCACGATCGAACGCCTCGCCGAAGAGGCTTCCTCCATCGCACTTCAGCAATCGAATGTCACATCTGTCACCGTCACGGTCCGGAAATTTCCGCTGCCGCATGCACGCGCAGTCTCGCTCACCATCACCCGCCCATAGTGCGCTCCTTCATCGGTATCGGCTCAAATATCGATCCGGAAACCAACCTTGTCCGTGCCGCGGAACTCCTCCGCAAACACTGGCCGGCTGTCCGTTTCTCCCACGTGTATCGAACTGCTCCGCAGGAGCATATGGACCAGCCGGACTTCTATAACGCCGTCGCTTCGATCGAGGTAGCTGAAATGCCCGAGGAGCTACAGCGAATTCTGCAATCTATAGAACGTACACTTGCGAAATCCGTGTCCGTTCGCTTCGGTCCGCGCACGATCGACTTGGATCTGCTGTTGTACGATAATCGCTTCCTCAAAGACAATCAGAATCAGAGCAGCGAACTCGTCATCCCCCACCCACGCATGCACCTTCGAAGATTCGTTCTGGAACCGCTCAGTGAACTGCTCGATCCCGAATCACTGCATC
Organism: Candidatus Peribacteraceae bacterium; assembly: GCA_028711445.1. Lineage (GTDB taxonomy): Bacteria > Patescibacteriota > Gracilibacteria > Peribacterales > Peribacteraceae > UBA9631. The sequence goes on along the minus strand of JAQTSD010000002.1, from coordinate 10,496 downwards.
CCACCCTTGGAAAATCGTGGAATACACTGAAAGAGCAAACAACTGACCAGCGTTGTGAGTGCACAGACATCGTGCTCTAATTACCATGCGGAAAAGTTGTTGCAAGTCCGGAAAATGACGTACGCTCACCATCGCATGAGAAACGCCATCGCAATCGTCTTGAAGCTCTTCGGCGAAGATCCCAAGCGTCCGGGGCTTCGTAAAACTCCCGAACGCTGGGAGAAAGCGATGCAATTCCTCACATCGGGCTACGGCCAGAATCTCAAAGAAGTCGTGAACGGCGCGCTTTTTCCGACTGATACGGACGGGATGGTCATCGTGAAAGATATCGAGTGCTACTCGCTCTGCGAACACCATTTACTCCCGTTCGTCGGAAAGGTGCACGTCGGTTACATCCCATCCGAGAAGGCCATCGGCTTGAGCAAAATCGCACGGATCGTGGACATGTTCGCTCGCAGGCTCCAGACCCAAGAACGCCTCGGCCAGCAGATCTGCGACGCGCTGCAGGACGTACTGAAACCCAAGGGAGTAGGCGTCGTCATCGAAGCAAATCACTTCTGCATGATGATGCGCGGCGTCGAGAAGCAGCACTCCACTGCCGTCACGAGCTTTGTCCGCGGCTCCTTCCGCCGCGATGCCCGGACACGGGAGGAGTTCTTGCGGCTCATTCGAGGATAACAAACCTCTGGCAGGCACCGCCGCCACGGGATTCATGCCGCCGTTGCATGCTCCCGACCATTCAACTTCCGTTCCAGATCCTTAAATCTCCCCTCCCGCACGAGCAGACGACCCTGCTCATCCAAAGGGAGATCTGCGTGTATCTGCTGATACTCATCGGAAAGAAAACCTGTGTCCGCCTGAATGCTGATCGCCCCGGCCTCCCACACCTTCCGCTGATCAAACGTGTGAGAATCGACGTGAATCTCCTGCGCATCCGGCGTCGCTGACTGCTTCGTATGCTCCTCTTCATGTGCGAGAATATCCTGCGCCATATCCACATCGATGATCGTCACGCCCTCCTGCGCCTCCATCTTGAGGGGATCCATCATGACATCTTGGACAGAGCCTCCGAGCGGTGCCTGACCTGCCGTGTTGCCCGGCAAAACTTTCATGGTGGGCGAAGCGGAACCGAATACCTGTCGCAAATCCCCGGCAGTTTGATCGAGCGTCGTGGCGATAGTCCGCATGTCCTTCGATGGAGCTCCTTCGAGGAGCCCCGCGATCTCCTGACGATGATCAAGGGTGCCTTCACGGATGTCATTCGCCACGACGATCAGCTCTTGCGTGAGCTCACATGCGGACCGCTCGTCCGCTGCAGCGATCTCTTCGTACACCGCCCGTGCTGTCTCGGTTGCTGTCATCGATACCACTGTACGGACAGCGGCAGCTGCTCACAAAGCAGAAAGGAGACAAAGTCGGATGAGTTCGTTCATTCCGCTTCCGGAAGCCACATATTTACATGCCTCTATCTGCGAATCCGATCATAGACGAGGAACGTGTAAGCATACGCGTTTTCGCCGTCTGGCTCGTGATGTTCCTTGCTTGTTTCCCGCCACTCCTGATGTGAGATTTTCGGAAAGAAGACATCTCCTTCGAACGATGCATGAACGCGCGTGAAGTAGATACGATCGGCAACCGGAAGGGACTCGAGATAAATCTGTCCGCCGCCAATCACGAAAGCCTCCTGCGCACCGCTGCCGCGCACGAGCGCCACTGCTTCGTCCAATGAAGCAACGACATTGCAGTGCGGAAGGGAGAGACTCTTCTGGCGTGTGATAACGATATTTAAGCGCTTGGGGAGAGGGTGTCCGATCGAATCAAATGTCTTGCGTCCCATGATGATCGGATGACCGGTCGTAATGTCCCTGAAATGCCGCATGTCTGCCGGCAGTTTCCATAGAAGCGAGTTCCCTCCTCCGATGACATCATTCTCGGCTACAGCAACGACAAGTGAGAGAATCATGTTTCTAGCTTAAGGCTTAAGTCTTCAAGCTTAAAGCTATTTTCAAACAGCAATCGGTGCCTTGATCCCGGGATGAGGATCGTAATTCACAATCTCGAAATCCTCGAATTTGAAATCGAAAATGGAACGGATTGAAGGATTCAGCTTCAAGGAAGGCAATGCCCGAGGAGTGCGTTCGAGCTGTGTGAGCGCCTGCTCTGTGTGATTGAGGTAGAGATGCGCATCACCGAGCGTATGAACGAAGTCACCGACCTGCAAACCGCACACCTGTGCCATCATATGTGTAAGCAACGCATAGGACGCAATATTGAACGGCACACCGAGGAAGATATCCGCACTGCGCTGGTAGAGCTGACAGGAAAGGCGCCCGCCGACGACGTAGAACTGAAAAAGACAGTGGCACGGCGGCAGTGCCATCTTTTCGATCTCCGCGACGTTCCATGCACAGACGATGAGTCGTCGTGAATGCGGATTGTCCCTGATCTGTTCGACAAGAGAGGTGATCTGATCGTGCGTACGCCCGTCAGGTCCGGGCCAACTGCGCCACTGATGACCATAAACGGGCCCGAGATCGCCGTGCTCATCCGCCCACTCGTCCCAGATCGTTACACCGTTGTCCTGAAGGTACCGGATGTTCGTATCGCCCTTCAAAAACCAAAGGAGCTCATGGATGATCGAGCGGGTGTGGAGCTTCTTAGTGGTGAGGAGGGGGAAGCCATTACTCAAATCGAACCGCATCTGGTAGCCGAAAACCGAGAGCGTCCCCGTACCGGTCCGGTCATCCTTGCGGACGCCATCATGAAGCACTTTGTCGAGGAGATTCAAGTAGGATCGCATGCAACCGCATAGTACTAGCCACCAAGTGAAATCAAAAGAAACTGATTTGAGTTTTCGTTGTGTGGCACATCGATGCAGCAGGCCAAGGTCTGCTGCATCCTAAAGAATTCGCAAAGCATGGGTCTTGCGGGCCCAGAAGTTTCTGCGACTCCTTGAAGGGGAAGAGGGTCCATGAGAGGAAACCATCAAAGTTTCTTCTCATGCCTTCCCGCGTATCGCCACGCCATTTCGAAAATCTGTCTCTGCGTCTCCGCGACCTCTCGACTCTCAATGATCACCCCGAACATATGCTGTGGCGAGCCAAACGAGCAGATCGCCATCTTGTGATCGTAGATGTTGATCTCATTCGTGAAATCGAAATCCTTCGCAGACACGAGACGAATCTCGCGAAGCCTCTTGCGATCTTCGCCATGCACTTTTCGGCCTGCCGCATCATCCGGCGCAATACCACGAAGGGAAATGCCACAGCGCACGCGCTCCGTGACGTATTCCTCATCATAGTTGGGCCAGTAGCGGCGGACGACCGCCGAGTTTGCGAAGTTGAGAAGTTCGCTCTTCGCCGTGAAAGTGTCTTCATACACGCGCCGGATCCCCTCCCATCCTTCATAGAACAACACATCGGGGCGCAAATGCTTGGCTCCCTGCAGGGATTTAAGCTCCGGGAGCACCCGCTGGAGCGCATCGACGTTCTTGCGCGCCTCGACGGCCAACTTTTCCGGCGCGACGGGCTCGTACCACTTGGCGCGCTGCCTCTTCACAATCGTACATATCCCCCGTCGTACGAGATCCTCAAGTGTGTGATATGCCGTGATGCGATTGAGCTGTGCGGCTTTCGCATATTCCGATGCAGGGGCAGACTGAAGTTGCAAACCGGCCAAGTACAGCGCAGCTTGTTTCTCGTCCAAACCGACAGACCGGAGAATGTGAAGGAGATCCCCTGCCATGAAGGAAGGATACTACTGTTGTAAGAATGAACAACAAGAATGTTTTGCAATTTCTTCATGTCTGTATCAGATCTCTCCTTCCCATCGTGATCGAAGACGGACACCGCTTCTGAAACATGCACTTCTCACATTTTCTGCTCCGCGCCGTGCAGACGGCACGTCCATGACTGATGAAGAGCGCATTGATCCTCCCCCACTCCTTTTGGGGGAACTGGCGCATAAGGTCCCGTTCAACCTGTTCCGCCGTCCGGCCGCGGCTTAAATGAAGGCGCCGCGCAAGTCGGAAGACATGCGTGTCCACTGCGATGCCTTCAATTTTTCCGAACGCGGCATAGAGAATGATCGCCGCAGTCTTGCGCCCCACTCCCGGAAGACGAGTGAGCTCCTCCATCGTCTCGGGGATCTTGCCGCCGAATCGCTCCGAAAGCTCGCGGGAAATCCCGTGCAGATACCTGGCTTTCACACGAAAGGTTCCACATGAGTGGATGAGAAACTCCAATTCCTTGGGAGGAAGACCGAGGAAGTCCTGCGGCGTGTTATGTGTTCTGAAGAGCATTTCCGTCACTTTGTTCACACGCTCATCGGTGCATTGAGCACTTAAGACAGTCGCGACTAAAAGCTCGAATGGTGTATTCCAATGAAGAAAACTACGCGGTGGATGGTAGAGCTTCTTGAGCTTCTGCAAGACTTCCTTTGCCGACAATCCTCGGATCACCATCGATACCAGTATGGTCTGAAGAAACCGAAAAATGAACGTCAAGGAAAGTGCTCTGGCACACCTTATTCTCTGCGGTATAGTGCGAGCCCATGTCCACACTCCCGTCTTTCACCGTCTTCGATACGGAGACCACCGGCCTCGATCCCTCAAGAGGCCACCGCATCATCGAGATCGCCGCCGTGCGCATCGAAAACGGGAAGATCCTCTCCGATACGCCTTTCCATTCGCTCGTGAATCCGGAAAGAGCGATTCCTGCAGAGACTGCGCAGATTCACAAAATCCGCGATGCCGACGTTGTATCCGCCCCGACCATCGATGCTGTTTTACCGCGCTTTCTGGAATTCGCTGCCGGATCTCTGCTTGTCGCACATAACGCAGACTTCGATATGGGATTCCTCAATGTGGAGAAGAATTACTGTTGGGGATACGTCGATCTTCCCGAGTGCCTCTGCACCATGCGCTTAAGCCAGAATACCTTTCCGCATGAGTTCCGACATAGTCTGGATATCGTGAGTCAACGACTCGGCCTTTCGCTGCCGGAAAAGAGACATCGGGCTTTACCCGATGTCTTGCTCACCGCTGAAGTCCTTCTCAAGATTCTCTCCTTAAAGGAGATATACACTGTGGAAGACCTGAGAAAGAAAGCCTGCTTAAAGCAATTGGTAGCTTAATACTCAATACTCATATCAAATTCCGCTATACTGCAATCCATATTTCCTCAATCCTCATTCTTCATTCCAAATCCTGAATCTCTTGCCCATCCTCCCCATCCTCACAGGTAGTGATAACCCCGTGCTACGACGCAAGGTGACGAAGGTGACGAAGGTGACGAAAGAAACTCTGCAGTTGATCAAAAATTTGGAAACAACTCTCCGTCACGTCGGCGGACTCGGCCTCGCCGCGCCCCAAGTCGGCGAGTCGTCATCTGTATGCATCGCACGCTTCGCGGGAAAGCTTCATGCATTAATCAATCCTTCGATCACATGGAAGAGTGACGAAACAGACTTCGCGGATGAGGGGTGTCTGAGCCTGCCGGATCTCACTGTGACGGTCGAGCGACCCACGAAGATCACCGTAAAGTATCTGGATGCCCGCGGCCGTCCACAGGAGCGCCGCCTCACCGGCTGGGATGCCCGCGTCGTACAGCATGAAACGGATCATCTGCGAAACATCCTCATCTGCGACTTCCCGCAGATTTCCGGCCCGGAAGCAAATGTAGCGCCTTCCCCAGTGGAAGTGGTGTAACGCGCAACGATTCAATTGCATGAAGGAGCGCCAAACCGCTAGGCTTTTGCCTGAAATGACCAAAGAACTGGAGGTCATCATCGGCCTCGAAGTCCACGCCCAGATGAACACGAAGACGAAGATGTTCTGCGGGTGTGACAATGATGCATGGAATAAATCACCCAATACGACGGTCTGCCCCATCTGTATGGGCCACCCCGGTACTCTCCCCGTCCCGAATCGCTCGGCAATCGAGAAGGCGATCACGGCGTCTCTCGCACTCGGAGCGGCCGTCCAGCCGGACAACCACCTCGACCGCAAGCACTACTTCTATCCAGACCTCCCGGCGGGATTCCAGATCTCGCAGTACGACTTCCCACTCGCGAAGGGCGGCAGCGTTCCGTACGTCGTCGCAGACGCATCGGGGAAGACGATTGAGGAACGCACGTGCCGCTTGATCCGCCTCCACGTAGAGAATGATGCAGGCAAACTCTCGCACTACGGAGACCGCACCCTTTGCGATTACAATCGCGCGGGCACGCCGCTCATGGAGATCGTCACTGAGCCGGATCTGCGCTCGGCACAAGATGCCGTCGCTTTCACGCAGGAGCTGCGACGCATCCTCATCGCAGTGAACGCAAGCGATGCAGAAATGTTCAAGGGAATGATGCGCTTCGACGCTTCCATCTCACTGCGAGAGAAAGGGTCCAAGAAATTGAATCCCCGCAGTGAGATCAAGAACTTGAACTCCTTCAAATCGCTCGAGAAGGCGCTCACGTACGAAGGTAAGCGACTGGCAGATCTGTGGGCAAAGGACGGCGGCCCCCTGCCGCACGACATCACCGTCGGTTGGCTCGACGACGAGGAACAGACACGCATGTTGCGTGACAAGGAAACAGCAACGGACTACCGCTACTTTCCCGAACCGGACATCCCGCCGATGCAATTCTCCGCGAAGGACATCGAGAAAATCCGTAAGGATCTCCCACCCCTGCCACGGGAGCTGAAGGCGTGCTACGCATCGCTCGGCCTCACCGATGCCGAGGTGAATCTGCTCGTCAATGAGCCGGTCCTGCGCCGACTTTTCGATGCTGTGCACGGAAAAACCGGAGACGCCAAGCGCGCTTCCAGCATCGTCCTCACGCAGCTCGTCGGTTTTCTCAATGCCTATCAAAAAGGCCTCCACGAAGCCCCGTCCCCGGAGCGCCTCCTCGCGTTGATCGCGAGCATCGATGCCGCAACAATCTCGGCAAACACGGGGAAAGACGTGCTCGAGAAAATGGTGAAGAAGGGTGTGTCAGCCACCGACATCATCGCTTCCGAGGGTCTGAAACAAATCTCCGACTCTTCCACTATCGAAGCGGCGGTAGACCGCGCTATCGCGGAGAATCCGAAGGCGATCGAATCGTACAAAAAGGGTAAAAACCAAGCTCTCGGTGCGATTGTAGGTTGGGTGATGAAGGAGACGAAAGGACAGGCCAATCCGGGAATGGTGAATGAGATCTTGAAAAAGAAAATCGGCTAAATCATGCAAAAAATTGTCCTGCGCAGTGCAGGGCAACCTCTTCACTTCGTTTGAGACAATCGGCCGATCTACCTGTAGCACTTCCCGCTGCACTCGTCACAACAGCCACTGCAACGCGAGTCGCGGCCGGCGGCGAACATAGCGGCATTGAGCGCATCAAGCATCTTGCGCATTTCGCAGTTCTTCTTGACGCCGAAGAGCCTACAGAGCGCTTCAACGAATTCGGGGAGCTTCGTGGCATGTCCACCGAAACGCGCGATCCTATTGAGGTCCACAATGATGCCCTCATGTCTCGGCTGATGCTCCGTCCCGATGAGGACTTTGCTATCGACGCCGAAAGGCGCTTTGGAATCCCCCCACACAGCGATCTGTACCTTCGGGACCCGCGACTTGGGCACTGCACCCATCTTCCTGGCGCGCTTGCGCGCAGGCACCTTCGAAACAGCTTTTTTGTGCACCATGCGGCACCTCCATGGATTGGATGTTGTGAAAAACCGACGTTACGAGCAAAGAGCGTGAAACTCTCCTTCAATTCGCAGGTTCCGTCAACGACTCCGTAGAAGAAATATGGCAACGAACACTACTCGCCCCCGCACTCTTTCACAGCCTTGTCGTAGGCCTTCTGGGCATCCTTGAGGGCACGCTCTGCGCCGCGCCATGCGGTCTTGGAAGCAGAGTAGGCGGTCTTGGCAGACGTGCGATCCATCTTCGCCTGTGCGTAGGCATCCTTGGCCTGGAGGGCATCGCTGCGGGCAGCAGTCTTGCAGATGATGCGCTCCGCCTTGGCAGCTGTGAGACACGCCTTGCGGTCGGCAGAGATTTCCTCATCGGCACAGTCACTGCGTGCCTGTGTGTACTCAGCGTTGCAGGCATCGATTGTCTCCTTGTACACCGTCTTCGCTTCCACGTAGGCATCCTTGGCATCATTCCAGGCATCCTGCGCATCATCCCATGCAGCTCGGGCATCTTCCCATGCACTTTCGGCAGTATCATGGGCGGACTGGGCGCTTGTGAGGTCGATTTCGGATTGCGCACACTGCTGCGTCTGCTGCTCCTGATCAGTAAGCGAACGGCATCCATATGTCGCATCACACTTCTGATCCTCCGTACAGACTGCACATTCCACACAATCCGTACTCTGTGTGGCAGGAGTGCACGCAGTATTCGAGTACCGGGTTCCGCCCCCAAGCGATCCCACGAAGGGATACGTACAGAAATAAGAGCCTCCCCCAATACCGATGCACGTCCCCCGCTGACAACACTGTGAAGGATCGGAATCCACGTCATCACCACCAAAGCATTCAGGCGGTCCATCCGCCTGACAGTAAGGCTGGCAATGTTTCCCATCATCCGGAAGGCAGACGTTATTCATTCCGACACGCACGCAGATCTTGCCGATGTGGCAGTTATCCCCTCCGCATCCACCAACTCCCGCGTACCTCTCACAACCTGCAGCACAGAATTGGCTGGGGGTACACAACTTTGATCGACACTCCTCATCCGAGGAGCACGGACAGGAGGCAGGTTTTCCGTAGCCATTATCATTATGGCAGACCCCCTGCGCACGAAGTGCCTGTCCGTAACTCATGCCAGCCACAACAAGAGCGGTAACAACGAGCAGCGGCGTGAGCACGATGAGGAGACTTCGTGTGCGTGTCATGAGAGAAACATAAGAAGGACTATAAGCCTTGATCATGAATCGCACGCCTTCGTTGCCTTGTCATAGGTCTTTCCGGCTGCCTTGAAAGTACGTTCTGCAGAGCGCCATGCGGTCTTCGCGGCGGTGTAGGTGCTCTTCGCCGTCGTACGCGCTTGCTGCGCGGCAACATACTCCGCCTTCGCAGCCACCACTTCGGTCTTGGCTTCGGCAATGCATGCGGTTCTCTCTTCTTTGGCATCGCTTCTACATGCGCTGCGTTCTTCCGCTGTCTCTCCGTCGCTGCACTCTTCGCGAGCCTCTGCATAATCCTCTCTACACTCGCTAGCCGCCTCCTTGTAGGAAGTCTTCGCATCCGCATACGCCTCCTTTGCCTCATCCCGCGCACCCTGCGCCTCTTCCCACGTTGCCTGCGCCTCTTCCCACGTTGCCTGAGCGGTATCATACGCACTCTGCGCAGACTCGAACGCTTCATCCGCAGCAGCTACGCAGGCATCATTGCCGGAAGAGTCGGTATTGTCGGCATCATCATCCCCACTGGTGGTATTCGTATCGTTATTGTCATCGTCGTCACCGCTTGTGGAATCGTCAGGCCAGCAAGTGTAATTCTCCATCTGTTGTCCTACTGATAGATTCACACAGTGTTTCCCTTTATTACATCTATAATTATTCCGATTACAATTTTGGCAATAACCATGCACACATAGCTTCCCTTTGCAATCGTCATCCCCATCGCAAGGGCAACTGGCAGGACTCCCGTACGGATAATTGGTCGAGTTGCAGAATGGGTGATCCGACTGGCTTGCGAGCATGTACGCATACCCCGCGTTTCCCTGAAGCGTCCCACCGACCAAGGCGCACGCGACAAAGAGTGGAGTGAGAGCGATGAGGAGACTTCGTGTGCGGGCCATGGAGAGAAAATGGGAAAGAATATGAGCCTTGATCATGAATCGCACGCCTTCGTTGCCTTGTCATAGGTCTTTTTGGCTGCCTTGAAAGTACGTTCTGCGCCGCGCCATGCGGTCTTCGCGGCGGTGTAGGTGCTCTTCGCCGTCGTACGCGCTTGCTGCGCAGCGACATAGAGACTCTTGCCCTCCAGTGCTTCCGCCTTGGCGGGAGCGATGCACGTGGTCCTCTCAGACTTGGCGACACTGGCACATGCCTTACGTTCGGCTTTGGTTTCCTCCGCCTTGCACAACTCGAGAGTCTGTGTGTATTCCTCTTTGCACTCACTGGCTGCCTCCTTGTAAGCAGCCTTCACTTCCGCATACGCCTCCTTCGCATCCGCCCACGCTCCTTGCACATCTTCCCATGAGGCTTGCATCTCGTCCCATATCTCTTGCGCAGCATCGTGGGCGATCTCGGCACTTGCAAAATCGGTTTCCGCCTGCTGGCACCGCTCGTCATCGATACTGGAAGCAGAAGAAGACATGACACACTCTCCCTGCCCCGTACAAGTCATCCCCGGGACATTCGGACAATCGGCTGACGTGCTGCACGTCCACTGCTGGACGAACTGGCACGTTCCCGTATTGTGATCTGGGCCCACATGAGCACACCACACATATCCCATATCGGACCGAGTGGGGGATAGGTGCATACAAGGATCTTGCCTATTCACCACTGTG
>JAQTSD010000022.1 GCA_028711445.1 Candidatus Peribacteraceae bacterium | reverse complement strand
GAAAGCATAGATCTTAGGATTCGACTTTCACGGCAGCTTTGCCGATTTTGCGGCGCACGTGTTCACCAACGTAACGAACACCCTTACCTTTGTAAGGTTCTGGGGGTCGGAAGGAACGAATGTCCGCTGCCACCTGCCCGACGAGCTGCTTATCGGTACCACGGATGACGAGAATGTTCTTATTCTTCTCGTCTTGGGTAATTTCGATCCCCTCCGGAATCTTATAGTTGATGGGGTGGGAGTGGCCCAGCTGCAATGTGAGAGCATTGGCCTTTACCTGTGCCTTATAACCGACACCGATGATCTCAAGCTGCTTCACATAGCCCTCACTCACACCCTTCACCATGTTCGCAATGAGCTGGCGCGTGAGGCCATGGAAGGCGCTGGCACGCGAATCGGACCCCTGCACAGAAACGATGACCTGATTACCTTCCACCTTCACGACAACCGGATCGAGGTGCGTGTAAGTGAGCGTCCCTTTCGTCCCCTTCACGGTGACGAGTGATCCTTTGACGTCCACCGTCACACCGGAGGGAATGGCCACTGGTTTTTTCCCAATACGTGACATGCTTAAGAAATGGTACAAAGTACTTCCCCCCCAATACCGCGTTTGCGCGCCTCCTTATCTGTCATAAGCCCCTGACTCGTAGAAACGACGGCAATGCCGAAGCCGTCGAGCACAGGCACGAGTTCTTTCGCTCCGCTATAGGCGCGGCGTCCGGGTTTGGAGATGCGCTGCAACGTGAGCCGCTGCTTTTCGCGATCAAAAGTGACTTCGAGTTCTTTCTTGGGATCATCCCCGACCACGCGAACATCTGCGATCCATCCTTCCTGTCGCAAAAGGCCGCAAAGCTGCTCCAAGATGCACGACCACGGAGCACGGCACGAGTCGTGACGCGCGGCCTGGGCATTACGCATGCGGGTGAGAAGATCGCCGATGGGGTCTGAGACGGGAGACATGGATTACCAGGAGGATTTGGTGATGCCCGGCATGTCGCCATTGGAAGCGAGTTCCCGGAAGCAGATGCGGCAGATGCCGAAGATTCTCATGTAGCCATGCCGCCTGCTACAGAGCTGGCAGCGGTTGTAGATGCGTGTGGGGAACTTCGGCTTGCGGCCCGCAGTTTTTGCCCGGAGATAATCCGCAAGTTGTGCCTTCTGCTTATTGATGAGTGCGATACGAGTCATGGAAAGGGAATGGGGGCATTAAGTATTGCGTTTCTTCTTAGAAGGAGCAACCGACTCCTTCGCTTCCTCCACAGGAGCATTCTTCGCTTCCGCCTGCTTACGCTCAGGTTGGAACGGCATGCCGATATGTTTCAGAAGTGCGCGAGCATGCACATCACTACGTGTGTTGGTGGCAATGAGTACCTGCAAACCGAACATCTGCTTTACGTCCGGCGGTGGGATCTCTGGAAAAATTGAATGATCCCGAATGCCGATCGAGTAGCTGCCATGCCCGTCAAGCTTGCCCGGCAAGCCGCGGAAATCGCGGATGCGGGGAATGGAGTAGCTTAAGAGCCGGTCGAGGAATTCCTCCATCTTCCGTCCGTGGAGCGTGACCATCGCCCCCACTACCATGTTCTCGCGGGTCTTGAAATTGGAAATAGCTTTACGTGCCCGCGTGAAAACCGCTTTCTGACCCGTGATCTTCGCAAGGCACGAGCCGATGTACTCGTGCATTTCCTTCCCTTCCATCTTCGAGCGATTGATGCCGACATTCACAACGACCTTCACGATCCGCGGAAGTGCGTGAAGATTCGTGATCTTTAAATCTTTCTTCAATGCTTCCGCAATAGGGCCCCTGAGCCGGTCATGGAGAGAGAGATATGCCATAGTTAATCACCACGTTGGTGCTGGAAAGATTCTGTTACTCGGCTCTGGGCCGGTACGCTGTGATCCTGTTTGCTGCGCGGAGTATCCTTCATCTCTGCTTCGTCCAATGCTTCGGCGCCGAAGCCCATCTTCTTCCAGAACGGCGTCTTCGAGGGCTTCTGCACCTGCTGTGCAACCATCTGAGGCGTCTCCAGTTCCTGCCCGACCTCTTCATCGCCCTTCTTTTTTCGACGCACGGTCTGCGGCGCTTTCTTCACGGCTCTGGTCTTCCCTTCGACGATGGCCTGTCCACTCTGTTTCATGAAGCGTTGTTTGCGGCCCTTCTCGTCCAAGCGATAACCCACACGGGTGCGCTTCTTCGTCTTCGGATCGACGAGCATGACATTGCTGACAGAGATACTCGCCTCGTAACGCATGATCTGTCCCGCCTGATCAGCACGTTTGCGAATGTGCTTTGTGCGCATATTGATATCACTCACGACGACACGATCACCGAGCACCCGGAGAATATTCCCGGTCTTTCCTTTATCTTTGCCGCTGATAACGACGACATGGTCGCCTGTGCGGAGCTTCATAGGACGTCGGGGGCAAGGGAGATGATCTTCTGATAACCACGGGCTCTCAGCTCGCGGGCAACGGGGCCGAAGACGCGTGTGCCCTTCGGGGTGCCGTCCTTTGCGATGATAATGCAAGCGTTGTCGTCGAAGCGGATGCCGCTGCCGTCCTTGCGACGCGTGAGAGCCTTCGTACGGACGATCACCGCCTGCTCCACCGCCTTCTTGCGCACGGTGCCGCGTGGCGCAGCTTCCTTCACCGCGACGACGATAATGTCGCCCACACCGGCATAGCGGTGACGAGTGCCTCCGAGGATGCGGATGCACATGGCGCTTTTGGCGCCCGTGTTATCCGCAACGGTGAGGATAGTCTGCACTTGAATCATGATTTCTTGGCGGGAAGAGCTTCTTTCTCTTTATCTATTTCTTTCTTCTTGCCGTGGATCGCCTCCTCAAGACCGGCCTCCTCTTGTGCTTCGCTGACGCGCGGCACACGACTCACTACCTCCACAATCTTAAAACGCTTGGTCTTGCTCAGAGGACGGCACTCGCCGATCACGACCGTATCCCCTTCCCGCAGATCCGCTGTTCCGGCGGTATCGGCTGCGAATTTTTTAGAACGACGGAACCTCTTCTTGTAGATCGGATGGAATAGCAACCTGTGTACCGTTACGGTCACCGTGCTGCGAAGCTTCGCCGATGTGATGATACCTTGGAGTTTCCTCATTTCTTCGGGTGGGGAAGGGTACTGGTTTTGCCCTTCGAGGACAATGATTCACGCTGTTTCTCCGCGATGATCGTCCGAACGCGGGCAATCTGTCGGCGACTCAAGCGATAGCGCGCGGTATCCTTTTCTTTCTTCAACTTGATACCAAGACGCATCTTGAGAACAGAGACAGTCAGCTCACGTAGTTCTCTCTCCAGATCGGGAATCTGCATCTTTCGTAGCTCGATGGTGGAAGTTTCCGTCGACATGATTAGAAAGAAGCACGAGTAATGACCTTCGTCTTGAGCGGTAGTTTGGATCCGGCAAGCCGCAGTGCATGGCGTGCGACATCCTCCCCGATGCCATCCATCTCGAAAAGAATGGTCCCCGCTTTGGCAATGGTGGCGAAGTACTCGAGTGACCCTTTCCCCGAACCCATCGGCACCTCAGCAGCCTTCCGCGACACGGGAGTGTGCGGGAACACGCGAATCCAGATTTTTCCACCGCGCGCGACGCAGTGCGTCATGGCACGGCGCGCAGCTTCGATCTGCCGCGCAGTGAGCTCACCTGTCTCCTGCGTTTTCAAGCCAACGGAACCAAACGCGAGCTGATACCCGCGCTGAGCTTTGCCGTAGAACGCTCCGCGATTGCGTTGCTGTTTGCGGCGCCGAAGCTTTTTGGGTTCGAGCATGAGGGAATCAGGAAGCGGAACTGGGAAGTGCTGCAGACTGCATCTGTTCCATTTTGCGGAACACCAACCCCTTGTAGACGTACACCTTCACACCAATCGTGCCATATGTGGTCACTGCATGTGTGATGGCCATCACGACGTTCGCACGAAGTGTCTGCAAGGGGATGTTGCCCTCTTTAAAGAGATCCGACCGTGCAATCTCGGCGCCGTTCAAGCGCCCGGAGATGCGGACTTTTACGCCGATGGCACCGGCTTGCATCGCTTTCTCGATTGCCATTTTCACTGCGCGCCGGTAGGGCATGCGGCGCTCGATTTGCCCCTTGATCGTCTCTGCGATCACTGCGGCGTCGGAATCGGGGTTGCGCAGCTCTTGGATGTTCACTTCGAATGCGCCGCCAAATTTCCGCTCAAGCTCCTTACGCAGTTCCTCGATGGCCGCCCCCTGCTTGCCGATGATCACACCCGGCTTGCTCGTCTGGATCCCGAGAGAGATTTTCTTTCCACGCTCGATAAAAATGCCACTGATGCCCGCATCTTTGAAGCGCGCATGCACTGCACGAATGATCGCACGATCCTGCAGCAGATAATCACGATACTTGTGTCCACGCGCGAACCAAGTGCTCGGCCACGTATGTGTGATATTGATGCGGAAGCCGTTGGGGTTCACTTTCTGGCCCATTTACAAGGAGGAAGAGGAAACGGAAGAATCAGAGGATCGAGAGGATTTTTTCTCCTTCGCCTTCTTCGAACCAACACCTTTTACAGACTTTTTCGCTTCCTGTGAAGCCTTCGGGGCACTCTTCTTGCTCTTTTTACTCTTTAGATCTTCCTCTCCGCGCACTCCCAACTCCAGCACGATGTGACTCAGGAACTTGCGGATTGGCCGCTGACGCCCACGCGCCATAGGGACACCGCGACGATAAGATTGAGCTTTGTCGACTTTCAGTGTTTTGATGATGAGATTCTCTGCCTGTTGCTTATCATTGTGTTCCGCATTCGCGACAGCGGACTTGAGCAATGCCTCGATGAGGCGTGCACCCTTCTTCTGCGTACGTGCGAGCATGGCGATAGCCTCGGCGGCGGACAGGCCGCGCACCATCGCTGCCACGAGGGCGGCCTTCTTGGGTGCAATGCGGACGGCGATGAGAGAGGCTTTCATGAGACGTAGAGAGGAAATTATTCTTTCTTCGGAGCGGCAGCTGGAGCAGCGGTGACAGCGGCGGCGGCGGCTTTCGCATCGGCAAGCTTGCCGCCGTGCGATTTGAACTTCGTAGTCCACGCAAACTCGCCCAGTTTGTGACCGACCATCTGCTCTGTAACGTACACGGGCACGAACTCTTTGCCATTATGAACGGCGAACGTATAGCCGACGAATTCCGGTGGAATGTCGCAATTGCGAGCCCACGTCTTGATGATCTTCTTCTCCCCTGCCTCAGCCATCTTCATGACTTTTTTGAGGAGTCTCTCAATAATGTAGGGGCCTTTGCTGATGGAACGAGACATGGTCAAAAGAGGAGAAAGATTACTTCTTGCGTTTCTTGTGGATGCGCGGGCGGACGATGAGGCGTCGCGATTTGCGGACGGAGCGCGTCTTCACGCCAAGAGCCTTCTTCCCCCATGGTGTCTTGGGGGCCTTGAGGCCGATCGGCGAGTGTCCCTCGCCACCTCCATGCGGATGGTCCACAGCATTCATGGACTTGCCGAGCACCTGTGGGCGGCGACCGAGCCAACGCGTGCGACCGGCCTTACCAATGGAGACAAGATTGTGTTCGGCATTGCTAACCGTGCCGATTGTCGCGGAGCACTCGCGACGCACTTTGCGCACTTCGCCACTGGGCAATTGAACGAGTGCATGGACATCGTCGAAACCGACGAGAATCGCTGCCGTACCTGCTGAACGAACGATGCATCCGCCCTTACCAAGAACAATCTCCACATCATGGATCTTGTAACCCACCGGAATATGCTTCAGTTGCATGCGGTTGCCGGTCTTCACCTTGGTCCGTTCCGCACAAACAACCTGATCACCCACTTTGAGCCCCTCCGGTGCGAGGATGTAGCGCTTAGCTCCATCGATGTAGTGAACGAGAGCGATGCGCGCGGAGCGATTAGGATCGTATTCGAGCGCGGCGATGCGACCGGGAACTCCTGCCTTGTCCGTGCGCTTGAAATCGACGAAACGCCATAGACGTTTGTGACCACCGCCACGGTGACGGATGGTCAGACGGCCCGCGGAGTTGCGGCCGGAAATCCTGCGGCGGCCGGAGGCGAGGCTCTTCTCAGGCCGCTTGGCGGTAAGATTCGAGAAATCGGCGATCGTCATCTGGCGTCGTCCGGGTGTCGTTGGTTTGAGAATCTTGATCGCCATGGGGTTACATCTTGAAGGAAACAAGATCAAACGATTTGCTCTTCTTCGACAGCGTAATGATCATCTTCTTATAAGGGTGCCGCTTCTCCATGGTGCCGCCGCGTGGCATCGCCTTCTCCTTCCCGTGTGTCTTTAGGACACGAATGCTCGTAACATCAACGTCGTAGTAACGCTTGAGCGCCGCCTTCACATCGATCTTCGTCGCCTTCTCCGCAACACGCAACGTGTGCGTGCGTTCCGTGCGTAGACGTTCCGCTTTCTCCGTGACGACGGGGCCGAGGATAACGTGGGAGAGATCCATAACAAAGATTAAGCATTAGGGGAAGTTTTCTTCGCTACACGAGGCCGTTTCGCAGCTGCAGGACTCTTCACGAGAGCCTTCTTCGTGCGCGGCGCTTTCGTCTTCTCTTCTTCGCTCACCTTCGGCTCAGAGATTTTCGACACTTTCGGCAACTTGCCCGTGAATACCTCCTCCGCTCTCTTAAGGGCATCCACGAGGAAGATAATGTTGCGAGCAGAGAGGACATCGGCGGGATTCAAGTATGCGGCGCGGACAGTCTTCACTGCCGGAATATTGCGCGTAGCTCTTTCGAGAGAAACATTTCCGTCCGCCGTGACGAAGAGGATACGACGGCCAATAGCGATCGGCAGCTTCTTTAGGAGTGCGAACGCCTCTTTTGTCTTGGCGCCTTCGAAGGACTCGAGACCGAGAAGAGCGCTCTCTTTGGCTTTCAGTGAGAGACAGGAGAAGAGTGCACAGCGGCGCATCGCCTTGGGCATCGCTTTGAGGAAATTCGCATCCTTCTTCGGACCGAACGCCTTGTTGCCTCCACGCATGAGCGGACTGCGGATAGATCCGCGGCGGGCACGACCCGTACCCTTCTGGGCGTAGAGCTTGCGCGTGGAACCCTGCACCTCCCAACGGGCCTTCGCATGCGCGATTGCGGACCGCGCGCCGCTCAGCTGCCGCACAAGCGCCTGGTGCATGAGGCCGGTGTTCACCGGAGCTTCGAAGAGTGTGGGCGGCAGAGTGGCCGTCCCCTTCTTTAAGCCGGCGGAGGTGTAGACATCGATGGTCATTTGGCTTTCGTGGGAGCAGGAACGGAAACAGTCACGTACACAGCAGCGCCATTCGGTCCCGGAACCGGCCCCTTGATGGCGAGAATGCCTTTCCCCGAATCGGAAACGAGTACCGGTCGGTTGCAGATGGTCACAGTATCGCCTCCCATGTGTCCTGCCATACGCTTGCCTTTGTGGATTCTGCCCGGATGCTGGCGCATACCGACGGACCCCGGCTCGCGCTTGAAGTGGGATCCGTGGGACGCCGGCCCTCCGGCGAATCCGTAGCGCTTCACACCACCTTGGAACCCCTTCCCCTTGCTGACACCGCTCACAGTCACAAGACTCTCAACCGGTACGACTTCCGCTGTGATCAGCGCACCGGGTGCCACGCCGTCGAGCGAATCCACCTGCCACTCTTTCTGTACTTGGTAGCGCGTGTGTTCATGCCCTTTGCGCGTCTTCCATTTCTTCGCGCCAATACCAAGCACGAGCGCATTGTAGCCATCCTTCTCCGCTGTCTTCATGCGTACTACGACGTTCGGCTCCACCTGCAGGTACGTCACGGGCACCGCCTCGCCATTGGCAAGGAAGTGGAGGGACATGCCGAGTTTACGGGCAATGAGTCCTGCGGACATAGGTCCTTAAGGAAGAGGTGAGACGGGTGCGCTGGGCGGTTCCTTCAGTCCGGTTGGTAAGGTTGCTTACGCCGGACTCGAACATCAGCGAGCTTCCTTCTCCTTATATGTAAGGAGGAGAAAGCTTCTCAAGCGGGAGCACTGTAATAGAGGAGAGACGGAAGAGTCAATGAAGAAGCCAAGAATACGAGGGTATTTCGGTACGCTCGTCCTCCTGTATCCTGAGGTCATGCAGAAAACTTGCGCCAACGATTGGTGCGCCTCTGCCTTCGAGATCACAGACGATGACCTCGCGTTCTACGAGAGAGTGTCACCGGTCTTTGCCGGAAAGAAGGAGCTGATTCCTCCGCCTCTTCTCTGCCCTGAATGCCGCTACCAACGACGCTGCGCTTTCCGTAACGAGCGCAATCTCTACCACCGCACGTGCGACTTCACGCGCAAGACCATCGTCTCCGCCTACTCTCCCGACAAGCCTCTCACCATCTACACGAATGACGCATGGTGGTCCGATGCGTGGGACGGCCGGAAATATGGACAACAGATCGATTTCTCCCGCTCGATCTTCGAGCAGATCGGTTCTCTCCTGAAGAGCACCCCCTTCATCAATCTTCTCAATGTGAACAGTGAGAACTCCGATTACACGCTCAATGCGACATACAACAAGAACTGCTACATGCTGTTCTGCGGCAGCTTCAACGAAGATTGCATACACTGCTACTGGATTCAAAATTCTCTGTCCTGCGTCGATTGTAGTAGTGTCCGCCGGAGCGAGCGCTGTTACGAGTGCAACGAATGTTTCGGTTGCTATGCGCTCCTCTTCTCCAGAAACTGCGTCAACTGTCAAACGAGCTGGTCCCTGAGCAACTGCATGAACTGCAGTCAATGTGTCGGATGCGTGGGTCTACGGAACGCCTCCTATTGCTGGCTGAACCAACAACTCTCGAAAGAAGACTTCGGAGAACATCTGCATACCATGCTCCGATCTCCCAAGAAGCGCGCATCTGTCACTCTCGCATTTGAAGAGCTCCATCGAACGTCCCCGCAACCCTGGTCCCATCAACGTATGACGGAGAACTGCAGCGGAAATTACATCTACGAATCACAGAATTGCCGAAACTGCTTCAATACGAGACAGGCGCAGGATTGCGCCGACTGTCAGTTCATTGTGGATATGAAGGAGGCGAGAGACTCCACGATGAGCGGGCTGAAGAGCGAGCTCTTTTACGAGTGCAATAACTTCGTTCTGAACGCCTATCACTGCCTCTTCTCGGGTTTCGGCTACGGGAACAAGAACGTCCTCTACTGCCACCACGCTCACTACTGCACCTCCTGCTTCGGCTGCGTGAACCTGCACCACAGGCAATACTGCATCTTCAACGTTCAGTACACGCAGGAGGAGTACGAGCGGCTCGTGCCGCAGATCATCGCGCACATGAGGAAAACGGGAGAGTGGGGCGAGTACTTCCCCGTATCCCTCTCGCCGTTCGCGTACAACGAAACCGTGGCGCAGGAATATTTCCCACTCACAAAGGAAGAAGTACTGAAACGCGGATGGAAGTGGCGGGAGGAGAAAGACGAAACGCCGAAGGTCTCGAAAGTGATTTCTGCTTCCCAGCTTCCCGATGCCATCGACGATGTCCCCGACAACATCGTGAACTGGGCGATTGAGTGCGAGAAAACCAAGCGGCCCTTCCGTATCGTGAAGCAGGAACTCGACTTCTATCGCCAGATGAAGCTCCCGATTCCGCACTTTCACCCCGATGAGCGTCACAAGAGAAGAATGGCGCTGCGCAACCCCCGGAAGCTCTGGAAGAGACCCTGCATGAAGTGCGGGAAGAAGATGGAGACGACGTTCTCCCCGGAGAGACCGGGGATTGTCTATTGTGAAAGTTGTTACCTTGGAGAGGTGTATTAGCACGTCATCCTGAGCTATGTCATGGTGAGCTTGTCAAACCACGAAGGACGAACCACGAAGCTCGTGACACATTACGAGCCCGGCGCAGAGACCCTTCGACAGGCTCAGGATGACACGCCTATACTTCTTCCCTATGCAGAGAACCTGCGAACAGTGTGGCCAATCGTTCGACGTTACACAGGACGATCTCGCATTCTACGATCAGGTGTCCCCCGTCTTCGCAGGGAAGAAATATGCACTCCCGCCCCCGACCCTCTGCCCCGACTGCCGCCAACAGCGGCGGCTCTCGTTCTGCAATGAATTCAACCTCTCGCCGGGCACCTGCGGCCTGTGCGGGAAGCGGACGCTCACACAATTCTCCCCGAAGAGCCCTGTCCTCTACTATTGCCGCGAGTGCTGGCACAGCGATCGATGGGATGCCCTCTCGTATGGACGGGATGTGGACTTCAACCGGCCATTCTTCGACCAACTCCGAGAGCTCAAGATGCGCGTCCCCTCCCTCGCGCTGGACGTGCAGGGCGAGCTGCAGAATTGCGACTACGTCCACTACGCCGGTTCCTCCAAGAACTGCTACCTCATCATGCACGCGGACTTCTGCGAGGACTGCATGTACGGGTACGGTTTCAAGCACAATCGCTCGTGCGTGGACGGCTTCTACAACCTCCGATGCGAGCTCCTCTACGACTGCGTCGACTGCCACGGGAGCTACGACCTCACCCATTGCCAGGATTGCATCAACTGCCACTCGAGCGCTTTCCTGAGAGACTGTATCGGCTGCAAGAGCTGCTTCCTCTGCGCGGGCTTTCGCAACAAGGAGTACTGCTTCGGCAATGAGCAGCTCACGAAGGAACAGTATGAGGGACGCATGCGCTCCATCGACCTTGGATCTTTCACCCAATATCGGGAGTGGTGTGCGCGGCTTACGGAAATGGAGGCGAAACATCCCTTCAAGGAATTCCACGGCTTGAACACGGAGCACTGCTCGGGGGATTACCTCGTGAATTGCAAAGATACGCACTTAAGCTTCGATTGCGAGAACGTGGAGCGCGCGAAGTTCTGCTACCAAGTCGTCACGGGTGCGAAGAATCTCTACGACATCTACCAGTACGGCCTGAATTTCCAAGAGTCCCTTGAATGCACGATCTCCGGCGAAAATAGTTACCATCTCCTCTTCACTCTTGGCGGGAATGTGAGCTGCTCCGACTTGCTCTACTGCTGGTATATGGAGAATTCCAAGAGTTGTTTTGGGTGTGTGAACATGACGCACGGTTCGTACAGCATCTTAAACAAGCAGTACACGAAGGAGGAATACGAACGACTCGCCGGAAAGCTCGTCGAACATATGAAAGGTACCGGTGAGTGGGGAGAATTTCTTCCATCTTCTCTCTCCCTCTTCGGATACAACAAGACATCCGCGCACGTGTACTATCCTCTGCAGAAAGCCGACGTGAGCGCGAAGGGGTGGCGATGGGATGGCGAGGAAACGCCACTGCCGGAGGTGCAGCGCACAATCGACGCCGCGCAACTCCCTGACCATCAGAAAGACACGCCGGACGACATCCTCAACTGGGCGATCCGCTGTGAAGTGACCGGCCGGCCGTTCAAGATTCAATCACAGGAACTCGCCTTCTACCGACAGAACAATCTGCCGATTCCGCGCCGCCACTGGTTTACTCGACATCTCGATCGGTTCACCAGGCGCAACCCCCGCACATTCTGGAAACGGAAGTGTCAAAAGTGCGGGAAGGAGATGGAAACCACCTACGCGCCCGATCGTCCCGAGATCGTGTACTGCGAGGAGTGCTACTTGAAGGAAGTGTATTGAGCCCGGCTTCGTCCCAGGACTACGCCGTGGCATCCGGCATCGCAGCGAAGCCGGATGAAAGAGGTATACTGACCTTCCGTGGAAAAATCCTGCCGCCAATGCGGGCAATCCTTTGAGATCACACGGGAGGATCTCGCGTTCTACGAGAAAGTTTCCCCAGTATTCAATGGGAAGAAAGAACTGATCCCACCGCCAACGCTCTGTCCGGATTGTCGATCTCAACGGAGACTGACATGGCGCAACGGCCGATCGTTGTACAACAGATCCTGCGACAAATCGGGCAAAAAAATCATATCAATACATCATGAACATGTTCCTTTCCCGGTTTATGAATACGACTTCTGGTGGAGTGACCAATGGGATCCACTCGACTACGGAATGGACGTCGATCTCGATAGAAGTTTTCTCGAGCAGTACCATGAATTCTCGAACCGCATACCGCATATCAGTCTCCAAAATGTCGCAAATGAAAACGCCTATTACGTGAGCTATTCCGGGTGGAATAAAAACTGCTACTGGCTGTTCTACTCTGATCACAATCAGGATTGCTGCTATCTCGAAGATAGTTTTCGCAATCAGAACTGTATGGATTGTTCTTACACCCATCGCTCCACCTTCTGCTATGAAACATTCTTCTGTACGAACTGCTACAACTCGCGTTATCTGCAGGGATGCACTAATTGCAGGGACAGTTGGTTTCTGAATAATTGCATCGGATGCAGCAATTGCTTTGGATGCGTGAATCTGCGCCAGAAACAGTATTGTATATTCAATGAACAGTGCTCCAAGGAAGACTACACATCAAGAATCCATACGCTCGATTTGAAAACTATTGATGGAATCGAAGGTGCCAGAGAACGATTCTCACGTCATGCTCTTGCGTACCCTCACAAATGCCTTGAGGGAGTGCAGAACGATACTGTTTCGGGAAACTACATCAACAATAGCAAAAACATCCGATCCGGTTACATTATCGAGCATAGCAGAGACTGTGCTTACATCAACGATTGTCAGAAGTGCACCGATTGCATGGATATGGACGGGTGGGGAGGGACTGGTGCGCAGCTGGTGTACGAAGGACAAACAGTGGGAGAGGGGGCAAACAACGTCGCCTTCTGCAATTACACGTTCACCGGCGCCTCAGATATCTACTACAGCGATTTATGTCTGAATAATTGTCACAATTTGTTCGGATGTTTCGGGCTCCACAAGAAGCAATACTGCATTCTGAACAAGCAATACACACAGAAAGAGTACGAGATACTCGTGCCTAAGATCATTGCTAGGATGCGTGCAGGCGGCGAATGGGGTCAGTTCTCTCCCGTCAAAGATAGTCCATACGGTTACAACGAGACTGCCGCCCAACATTTCTTTCCGTTGACGAAAGAACAAGCACTCTCCCGTGGATTCCCATGGAAAGAGGAGGAAGAAAAATCTTTGCCTGGAAAGCGCATAGAGATGCACAAAGTGCCGAGAATCAGTGATGATATAGAAGATACGATTTGCGACGCAGTCCTCACATGCAGCGATTCCGGCAAACTTTTCAAAATTCAAAAGTTAGAACTCGCTTTCTATCGCACAATGGGACTGCCCATACCTTCCTATCACCCTGACATTCGTTATCGGAGACGACATTTGCCGCGCAATCCCCGCAAGCTCTGGAAACGCCCCTGCATGAAGTGCGGGAAGGGGATGGAGACCACCTACGCGCCGGAGAGGCCGGAGATCGTGTACTGCGAGGAGTGCTATCTAAAGGAGGTGTATTAGCACGTCATGGTTCGAGACGCCCCGCACTCGTCATGGTGAGGAGCACGGAGCGTAGCGACGTGCGTCTCGAACCACGAGCGCGGGGCTCCTCACCATGACGAATCTTGTTATACTTCTTCCCATGCAGAAAACCTGCCCCCACTGTCGCTCCCCCTTCGAGGTGACACAGGAAGACCTTCAGTACTTGGAAAGGGTGGCCCCTACCGTTGCCGGAGAGAAATTCGCCATACCTCCCCCCACGCACTGTCCCGACTGCCGCCAGCAGCGGCGATTGGCATGGCGGAATGAACGCTTCATGTACCGCAGGAAGTGCGACTTCAGCGGCAAGGAGATCGTTTCGATGTACCCGCCACACTCCCCGTTCAAGGTCTACGAGCAGGAAATCTGGTGGTCGGACAAGTGGAACGCGCTCGCGTACGGGAGGGACTTCGATTTCAATCGAACGTTCTTCGAGCAGTTCCGCGAACTGCAACTTGATGTCCCCCGCGTCGCGCTCGTCAACAAGCAGAGTGAGAACGCGCATTTCACCAACCACTCAGGCAAGAATAAGAATTGTTACCTCTCATCCGTGACTTTCGAGAGCGAGGATATCTACTATAGCGACTGGGTGATCGACCACTGTCGTGATTGCGTCGACTGCTCGTACTTGAATGAGGGCTGCGAACTCTGCTACGAAACGTACTACGCGTGGGGAAGTTACCAAGCATTCTTCTGCGACTTCATCAAGCGATGCCGGAATGCGTGGTTCTGCTACGACTGCATGAGCTGCAACGATTGCTTCATGTGCATGAACCTGCGAAACAAACAATTCTGCATCGAGAATGAGCAGTACTCGAAGGACGAATACGAACGACGCATGGCGGAGATCTTTCCGATCTCCTCGGTATCTCTCGCGCGCTTCCGAATGGAATACATCCGACGGAAGGAGCACACGGCGCTTCACCCGGCGATCTACCAGGTGCAATCGGAGGATTGCAGCGGCGACCTCCTCTTCTTCTCCAAAGATTGCACGGAGTGTTTCGATTCGATCAATATGCAAGATTGCCGTCACTGCACTGATGCAATCGAGGTTCATGATGCCCTCGATATCTACCACGTCGGATGGGCAGAGATGATGTACGAGTGCCATGCCATCACTAATGCCTATAATTTGATTGCCTGTCACTTCACCTACGACAACCGAAACGCCATGTATTGCGACTGCACGCAGAACTCCCACGATCTCTTCGGCTGTGCGGGAATGAATCAGGCATCGTTCTGCGTTCTGAATAAGCAGTACACGGAGAAAGAGTATCGATCCCTCGTACCCAGAATCATCGAGCACATGCGCAAGACCGGTGAGTGGGGCGAGTTCTTCCCGCTGCAGTTCATTCCATTCGGCTACAACCAATCCCGTGCACAGGAGTACTTCCCGCTCACGAAGAAACAAGCGAACGAAGAAGGTATTCCATGGTCCGACGAGGAGCCGCTGCTGCCGGATGTGGAGCGCATCATTCCCGCCGCCCAAGTCCCTGAGACAATCGCGGAGATCCCCGATGATATCCTCCACTGGGCGATTCGGTGCGAACTGAGTGAGAGGCCCTTCCGCATTATCAAGCAGGAACTGGATTTCTACCGACGAACCGGGCTCCCCGTTCCCCGCAGGCATCCAGATCAGCGTTATCTGGATCGCATGGCGCAGCGCCGCCCCAGAAAACTCTGGAAGAGGCAGTGCCAGAAATGCCAGAAGGCCATTGAAACGGCCTACGCTCCGGATCGTCCTGAGATCGTCTACTGCGAGGAGTGCTACTTGAAGGAAGTGTATTAGCATGTCATCCTGAGCCCGACGAACCACGAACCATGGACACATCGCGCCGTGTCGACCCTTCGACGAGCTCAGGGTGACACGGCTATACTTCTTCCCAATGCAGAAAACCTGCAAACAGTGCGGCCGATCGTTCGACGTCACTGAGGACGATCTCGACTTCTACGGGAAACTGCAAGTGCCCGCACCCACCTGGTGCCCGCCGTGCCGCGAGATGCGGCGGATGGCGTGGTACACCGAGCGCTACCTCTACCCGGGCAAGTGCGCGCTCTGCAAGAAGAACGTCATTTCGCAATTCGAACCGAGCAATCCGCGGGCAGGCAGACAGTACTGCCTCGACTGCTGGTGGAGTGATAAGTGGGATCCCCTCTCGTACGGCCGCGACTACGACCCGCACCGCTCGTTCTTCGAGCAGCTTAACGAGCTGGAGATGGAGGTGCCCTACGCCTGCACGACGAACGACACCGTTCTCCAAAATTGCGACTACACGCACCAGACGGGGCACAGCAAGAATTGCTACTTGGTCTTCCACACGTCCCTCTGCGAGGACTGCTACTACGGCTACGGCGTCAAGAAGAGCCGCAACTGCATGGACGTGCACTACTGCCACGAATCGGAGCTCTGCTACGAGTGCGTGGACGTCGTCGGCTGCTACGGACTCTCTTGGTGCCAAGACTGCTTAAATTGCTCCGAGAGCCGCTTCATCCGCGACTGCATCGGATGCAGTGAGTGTTTCCTCTGTATAGGGCTCAGGAACAAGAAGCACTGTTTCCTCAATGAGCAACTGTCGCCCGAGGAGTACAGGGCGCGCATCGCGGAAGTCCAGACGGGCTCGTGGGCGGTGACGCAATCCCTGCTCAAGAAATTCAAGGAACTCCAGCTCCAGCACCACTGGAAATGCCTGCAGACGGAGATGACGGAGGACTCGACGGGCAACTACCTCTACCGCGCGCGCGACGCGCAGCAATGCTTCGACTGCAGCGACATCGAGCATTCAAGGCTCTGCAGCCAGCTGCAACTCGGCGTGAAGTTCTGCCGCGACATCTTCCAGTTCGGCATCGGGATCGAGCTCTGCTACGACTCGCTCTCCATCGGCTACTCGAGCTACGACCTCGCATTCTGCATCTCCTGCATGGAGAGCGCCGCGCGGCTCCGATACTGCATGTACTGCTTCGGGGGAACATCCGACTGCTTCGGCTGCGTGCAACTGCAGCGCGGAAAATTCTGCATCTTGAACAAGCAGTACACGGAAGATGCATACCACTCCCTGCGCACAAAGATCGTCGAGAAGATGACTGCCGACGGCGAGTACGGCGAATTCTTCCCGATGCAGCTCTGCGCGAGCGGCTACAACGAATCGACCGCGCAGTGGTGGTACCCCCGCACGAAGCAAGAGGCCGTCTCCAAGGGCTGGCCGTGGGAGGACAATTTGCCGCGAACGGAGGGGAAGGAGACGCTGGAAAGTATTCCGGACCGGATCGAAGATGCACACGATGACATCGTGGAGAAGGTACTGCGCTGCGAAGCATGCGGCCGGAACTTCAAGATCATCGCACAGGAACTGGCTCTCTACCGCAGCCGCATGCTCCCCATTCCCCACCGCTGCTTCGATTGTCGCCGCATGGACCGCTTCCACTTACGCAATCCCCGGAAACTCTGGAAGAGACCCTGCATGAAGTGCGGGAAGGAGATGGAGACGACGTATCAGCCTTCGCGCCCCGAAATAGTTTATTGCGAGCAATGTTATCTGGCGGAAGTGTATTGAGCACTCATATGGGGCGCTACGGCCGGCAGGTGCACCTTAAGCGGCCGGCCTGCCCACCGTAGTCCCGCGCCTGCGGGACGAAGGGGGGAGATCGTGTACTGCGAAAATTGCTATCTGAAAGAGATCTACTGAAACAATTTTCACCCTGAGCGATCGGAGTGAGTCGAATGGGCGAGAAATGTTACTTGGCTGAAGTATACTGATCACCACAGCAACGCTGCGCACTTGAGGGCTTCAGTAAACTCTCGGCGGCGCAGACACTCGCGCATGATATTCAGCGCATCTCTGCGCTGATAGCGACGAATGGATTTACGTTGTCCTTCGAGATCCGGGACACGCTCGGGGTACTTCTCGATGAGCAGACGTTTGGCCGCGATACACTGCTTCACACCACGGGAACGCGGGTAGAAGTTGAAGGTCTCGTTGCGTCCGTGCCACCGGTACTCGACGCGCGGCTCCGCGAGATAAGCGACATCCCATATGAGCGCGATGCGCATCCACATCTCCCAATCGGCGGTGTAGGGCAGTCGCGCATCGAATAGCCCCAGCTGTTCATAGCACGTGCGTCGCATCATCACTGTAGGGCAGCAGACAATGTTCGGCCCCTGCAGCATCGCCGTCACGAACTGCCGCCCGTCGACCACGGCATCGGTGGAATCCCTCGACCACGTGCACTGATCGAGCAAACGCCCCTGATTGTCGATCTCCCGTGGACGTGAGTGGACGAAACCGATGTTTGGATGGCTCCGAAGCAGCGTGACAGCATCCTCCAAATGGTGCAGGAGCATGCGATCATCCTGATGGAAGACCGTCACGAATTCCCCTCTCGCATGCGTAAGGCACCTGTTCCAGTTCCCGACGAGTCCGCTGCGAACGGGATTCCGCTCGACGCGCACGCGCGGATCGCGGACGGACGCGGCGATCTCCTCCGAACGATCAGTTGAAGCGTCATCACATACAATGAGCTCGAAATCGGTGAATGTCTGCTTCAGCACGCTCTCGAGTGCCTCCGCCAGGAAGAGCTCTCCGTTGTACGTTGGAATGCAGACGCTGACGAGGGGCATAGAATGATCCTACCATTGAAAGAGCGCGCGCACTCGGCGAAGCAGGCGTCTGCCCACCGACTCGTTGCGACGCAGATTCGCATCCAGTGCAATCAAGAATAATCCGAAGTGTTTCTCCCACACATGCAGGTGCTCGCGCTTCATCTTCTGCGGATCAGAGCAGAATGTGTGAATGAGGGAATCGCTGCGAATGCGGTACCCAAAGAAGGGCTCTTTCAGATAATGAAACTGCCAGCCACGCTCGTACGCGGTCAGCCAGAAGTCCCAGTCATCGAGTGCCGTGAGTGACGTATTGAATCCTCCGCACTGCTCCCAAACGACCTTGCGGAAGACCGAGCACATGTCGATAAAGTTGCGCAGAACGAGACGTTGCGGATCGAAGGACCCCATATGCCACTGCCGCTCTTCCTCCCCGAATCTCCGCGCATCGGCATATACCACACCCACCTTCGGGTGAACATCGAGGATAGCCATCGCTTTCGCGATGTACCCGGGAAACACCGTGTTATCCGCATCGAGCGGCAAGATGTATTCGCCGCGCGCGCGTGTGATCCCCGCATTGCGCGCCGTCGGCGCATTGACGTGGGGATTGCGAAGGACCGTGCAGCGACGAGCTTGTTCCAGCTGGCGCAGGACCTCCTGCGTTGCGGCATCCGTGGATCCATCGTCGGAGACAATGATCTCACACTCGTCGTGCGCACTGCATCGCTCTGCGCTCGTAACCGCATCAGGAAGATAGCGACCATCGTTGTAGCAGGGAATGATGATGGAGCAGCGAACGACCATATATTACGTTCGTAATGAACGAATGCTCTCCCACCATCGTCGAGTGCGCGGTGGCTGCGTATCTGCCTTCTGTCTCTCCAATGCGGCGCGTGCCGCAATGGTCGCCGGTCGCATGAAATGGTAGTAGCGCTCCCAGAGCGTGAGGAGAGACCGCTTCTTCTCATCTTCGCCCACGGAGTGATAGAAGGAATCCGCATGCACGCGATAGGAGAAGAGCACCTCTTTGAGGTGATGTACCTGCCAGCCGTGTGTGAACGCATTGAGCCAGAACTCCAGATCCTCCATGACGGGAATCTTTTCATCGAAACCGCCGCAATCTTTCCAAGTTTCCCACCGGATGAGCGAGCACATGTCGATGTAATTATCCATGAGCAGGGAAACAGGATCGAAATCAGGTAGATGCATCACGCGCTCTTCTTCCCCGAACATGCGGAAGTCGGCATACACCACCCCCACCTTCTCACATGCATCCAAGGCGGCAGCGGCCTTCAGCAAATAACCCGGCTCAATGCGGTTGTCCGCATCGAGCGGGAGCACGTACTTCCCCCGCGCCTGCGCACATCCACGATTACGGGCGGCGGACGGTCCCGCGTGTGCCTGCCGGATCACGCGGTGGCCGCGCAGATCGATGCGCTCGAGCGCCGCACGAAGCGCAGGGTCGAAGGATCCGTCATCCACAAGAATGATCTCGTATGCAATGCCAGTGCTCCGTTCGACGCTCCCGACGGCCTCCTCGACATACTTCCCCGCCCCGTCCCAGCAGGGGATGACGATGGAGACGAGGGGGGAGGAAGACATCATCAGCACTGTAAACTGAGGATACGAGGTGTCAACGAGCTTATGACCTGCAAAGGGGGATGGCGCGCCACGGGGGGTGAAGGGGAAGGCCCTGCCCAGCACCCTTGCCATGCAAGGGTGCTGGGTTTGCCGACGAGTCGACCCCGAATCCTTGGAGGGGTCGCCGAGGAGGCACGGGGCCGGGAAGAGCGGCTTTGGCGCGCCGGCGTTTTGGCTCCACCTTTGTCGCCGGACAAAGGTGGAAGAGGATAAATTCGCATCATAGATAGCAGTAAATCTCCTAAGAAGCTGACAAATACGCCTCCATCACGGCATCAGGTTCTCCTTCGAGACGCACTCTCCCCTCGTCCAGCCACAGCATCCTGCGCGAAATCTTCGGAATGAACTTCGTGTTGTGCGTCGTCAGAATCACGGCGGTACTACGCGCAATGAGTTCCTGCATTTTTCGCCGGCTTTTCTCCTGAAACTCCGCATCGCCGGCGGAGAGCACCTCGTCGAGGAGCAGGACCTCGGGGTCGGAATGCACCGCAATCGAGAAACCCAAACGTTGCTGCAAACCACTCGAGAGACGGTAGACTTCCATATCAACGTACGATTGAAGCTCTCCGAATGCGATGATGGAATCGAAAGATGCGTCAATCGCTGCACGCTCCATTCGCAGGAGTGAGCACATGATGTAGATATTATCACGCACGGACATACGATGCTGCATCCCTGTCCCGAGATTGATAAGTGGAACCATCCGACCGCGCACGACGACACTCCCCGCCGTGGGGCGATAGATGCCCGCGATCATCCTCAGAAGAGTCGATTTCCCGGAACCGTTGCGGCCGACGATGCACAGCACCTCCCCGCTCTTTACCGTGAAAGAAACATCGTCGACCGCCACGAGACGATGCGGTTTCTCCACTTCAGAACGGACGTGTGCCGCAAGGCGCGCGAGCAGTGTCCGGCGGTCTGAGAGGAGGAAACTCTTCGTGAGATGATGCGCTTCGATGATAGCATCTGTACTCTCCCCACTTCGTTCCGCGGACGCGGAGCTCCGCGGGACGAGAGGAGAAAGCGGCCTGTCCTCCTGATTCATTGCCGTGCTATGGCAGCATGGAATCATAGATATTCGGCGAACCAGGGGGACTTCCACCTGAAGAAGAGGTATCCGATAAGCAACATCACTACGGAAAAGCCTGCGAGGATGAAAAAGGAAGGAAGCGACGGAAACCGCCCGTAGATGAGAATATCTCTTCCAGCGGCGATCATGTGATACATCGGATTGAACTGATTAATCCTGATGCCCGGACCCGTCGCCGTAAGTCCATAGAAGACAGGCGTGGCAAACCACCAGACGCGCTGTACAAAATTCCAGATCTGATCGAGATCACGGAATGTGACGAAGAAGGCTGCAAGGAGAAACCCCATACCGATGGTGAAGCAGCACTCAAAGATGATCAGGAGCGGCAGAAGGAGCCACGTGACGGACAGAAGCCCGAACCACCAACAGAAAAGGGAGAAAATCCCATACTCGAAGAGGTGAGACACGAGAACGGTCGAGAGACTCGAGACGACAAGCATGTCGCGGCGGACGGGGAGAGACTTGATGAGTCCGCCGTTCATCACCATCGACCGCATGCACATCGAGCATCCCGCATTGAAGAAATCCCACATGATGATGCCTGTGACGAGATAGAACGCGTAGTGCTCGATATCCGCACCTAACCGTCCGTGGAAGACGGCAAGCAGGATGAGAAAGGTGAAAAGCGGCCCCAGCAGAAACCACAGCACCCCGATCACCGTTCCTTCGTTGCGCGCGAAAACTGCCGCCCTCGTCCACTCGTAGAGGAAGTTGAGCTGCCTCAGTACAATCCGCCGGTGTTTCCGAAGCCTCTTAAGCACTGAGGAGAATGTAACAGAAGCGCAAGAATGTTGAAATTGTGTTACCATCCACCCCTTCATGCCCCCCCTCTCTGTCACCTACCGGGCAATCCTTGAGGCAACTCTGCCGAAAGCGATTGCAGATATCGGTGGGGACAGCGAACGCGTGCGCGATCTTGTCGACTTCTGCCGCGCCCGCGGCTCCTCGGTGTGCGCAGTGACACCGACGCCTTCGGAGGACCTCCGTACCCTTGAGCAGGCAACTTCATCTCCTCTTACACTCCGTCTCGAACGCGGGTTGGCGGCGATACCGGCCATGGGGGCAACCGACTGCGTGATCCTTGATGAAGATTTCAACTGGTACACCGTCTACCACTCACTCATGGCGTTGCAACATCACACGCAAGACGGCGACAGTACCTTCCCGGTCATCATCGTTACCAACGCCGGTTGGCCCTACGGACGGCGCGACGCGTACCTCCGACTCGAGGAAATTCCGCTCGACCATCAACAGGCGACATCGCCCGGTGGCCTCATCCCGGACGAAGGCCATCCTCAGCCAAACACCGGTCTCCATCCGAACAGAACACACGCTCACTACGAAGGACTGCCGCGCGACGGCGTACTGACGGCTGTGGAGGATTTCGTCCGTCAGTCCCCCATCCCTTTAAAGACATTCCTCCTCCCGGAATCCGGCGGCGCATGCGTAATTGTCTCTGCGGCACGGCTCAAGAAATCTTCCGTACTCTCAAAGACCTTACAATCGCTCTCCCTCGACCCCGACCGATTCGGAATAGTCGATGCAACGATCGCGCGGCTCTCGTGGCAACTGAGCCAAGTAACGGGCGAGCGGGACCGTTTCTTGAGCGACCTGGTGAAGGAGCGGATGCGTCTGGCACAGGAATGTGAGCAGCACGCGCAGTCCCTGCAAGTGCTCCGCCGCGAGAGCGATGCACACAAATCAAATGAAGATGTATTGCAGGCGAGCACCGCTCTCCTTCGCAAAGAACTTGCGAACGAGCAGGAGCGTGCTCACACCCTTGCACAGGAACGCGACTCGATCCGCGAGGAAGCGGAAGCCCAGCAATGGCGTGCGGAAGCTCTCAAGCTCGAATGCGATGACGCGCGCTGCGCGCATGACCGCATCACACAGAAGAGCAGGAAGCGGGAGGAGGATCTTCTCCATGCATACGACGCCCTGCGTTCTTCGCGCATAGAGCAGCTCAATCTCTTCGTCTCGCACTTCCACAGCGTTCATGCGCTTCTCGTGCAAAGAGAAAAACAGTTGAAAGTTCTGTGGCCACGCGTGCAGCACGCGGAAGCAGAGCTCAAGAGGATGCACCTCAGCCTCAGCTGGCGCTGGACGGCTCCCATCCGTCACCTCACGCCGAAGCTGCGTCTCCTGTCCCCGTTCACACTCGCCCGTCTGTTCGTCTACGAGTTCCTTTTGGAACTGCGCAACGCCTGGATCGAAGTAGGGCAACCGTTCCCCGGGCTCGTGCGCTTCATCCGGCATCGGATGCTCTGGTTTATCCCCATCCGAAACGCCCAAACTGATACTGCAACCTCTCAGCCAAAGATCGATGATGATACGATATACCTTCCCTCTCTTCCACCTCTATTCCACGAAGAAGCCACTGCGCAAAACGAGTTGATACCAAGCAGCGTGAATCATGAGTACGAAATCCGCTCCTCTCTCACTGCAATTGTTTTCTGTGATCAGGCGGATGCGCTCCTCATAACCCTTCGGGACATCTCCTCACAATCGCTTCCGCCAGAGCAGATCACCATCTGTACGAAATCTTTGGAGAATAGCGTTATGGATGCAATTCGCTCCTTCTCCCCACCTCCTCGCCTGTTGTGTGGCACATGGAAGAGCCGCAAAGATATCCTACGCCCCCTCGTACTGGTCGAACGTAAGCCATGGTTGCTGGTCTGTACAGCCGGTATGCGCTTCGAATCGGATCAACTGCGAAAAGCTCTCTCCGTTCTCACATTGGACAGCACGATCGATGCTGTTCTCCTCCCCACAAATGCAACTGTCACGGACATGGCCGCGGCTCTGGAAGGATCACAGCCGCTCCTTCTCCGCCGGGAGAGCGCCGTCGGACTATTATCGATGCGTTCACGGCCGCTTCTTTAAAACTCCTTCCCGTTCATGTCTTCTGTCGTTTCTTCACGTCCGCGCGTCCTCCTCGTCATCGACGTCTACGGTTGGGCATATCACACGCTCGCCCGCGGCATCGTCTCCTGCCTGAAGGATGCGTTTGATTTCACGATCGTCACACTGCAGGAGGCCGCTTCATTGCCATCGGATACGTATGATCTTGTGCACATGTTCGACTGGAAGTCGACTTTCCTTCACCACTCTCCTCTCCGCCGACCTGTGCTCAAGT
Source organism: Candidatus Peribacteraceae bacterium (assembly GCA_028711445.1). GTDB lineage: Bacteria > Patescibacteriota > Gracilibacteria > Peribacterales > Peribacteraceae > UBA9631. Next base: position 915 of record JAQTSD010000022.1, on the reverse strand, counting down.
GTATCTTCGACCTAACGGACTGGGATGCCCTGCCCTACCTTCCCCCGGATATCTATTGCCGATACGCAATGAATGTGGATGCCATCGCCGTCCCGACCATGCATGCAATGCAAAAATTGCGCGCCTCTCCGGTTCCGGTCTTCCTCATCCCGGAAGGAGTCGATACACACATCTTCTTTCCGGGCCTTCAGCGCTCCGGCCCCATCATCGCCGGTTGGGCGGGGAATCCGTCACGTGCATGGAAACGTTTCGCATGGGCATGGCAAGCGTGCGAGGATCTCTGCCCGCTCCAAATCGCGGACGGGACGCTCGACGAAGTGGATATGGTGCGTTTCTATCAATCGATCGACATCATCATCTGCTCCTCCCAAAACGGCGAAGGAGCCCCGCGTCCCGTACTGGAGGCGATGGCATGCGGCTGTTTCCCGGTTTCCTTCCCAGTCGGAGCGGTACCGGAAATCGTGACATCGGGCGTCAACGGTCTCCTTGTAGAGGAGCAGAGCATCTCCGCACTCCGGTCCGCGATCCGCTGGTGCTGCGATCATCCGGAAACCGTCCGTTCACTTCGGCCTTTCAATGCGGAAGTGATGCGCGCGAAGCGGGACTGGTCGGTGATCGCTCCGCCTCTCGCCGCCCTCTACCGTCGACTCCTGCAATAGGGTATGACCTCTTCCCGAGACGACCTCCGGCACCAATATGGCATTCCGACCGATGTCTTCGTCTTCGCATCGTTTGGCAATTCCCACCCTCAAACGGACTTCGAAACGTTGATACGCGCGGGGATAGCTCTTCTGGAGAGCGCTCCGCACATCCCCATCCACTTCCTGCTCAATGCAAGTATCTCCACTCCCGCGGAGCAGCGCAGTCTGGACGTACTCGTACGTTTGAGTTGGGATCGTTCCCTGCGCTCATATT
>JAQTSD010000001.1:94576-106232 GCA_028711445.1 Candidatus Peribacteraceae bacterium | reverse complement strand
GCAAACGTCCCGATGCCAACATTGCCGTTATGTATTATTCTCATTGCTTCGCTATATGCATCGGAATCCCTACTCATTACATCAAATGCCATTTCAGAACCAGCTCCCACAACTCCTGAAGCATAGGTATTAGCAGATCCAATATGCAATACATTAACATTTCCATCTACACCATAGTCCCAAATTTCTCCATACCTTTTTGATGGTGTTTGACCATCTATTTGAAATCTGTCTTGATAACCTAAAGTTAACTTCTGACTCGGTGTAGTTGTTCCAATGCCCACTCTTCCCGTTGTCTGATCCGTGTAGAGGATTGGGTTTGCCCCCGTGCCCGTCACCTGCAAGGATCTCCCCGACATCGTCCCAGCCACTTCGAGCTTCGTCTCAGGCGTGCCCGTTACCCCGATTCCGACGTTCCCGTCCAGGATCGTGGTGCCGCTCACAGCGAGATTCCCGAAGATGTCCGCGGTCTGATCCACAGTCAGGCTGGAACCCGACAGGTTCGCCCGTACCTTGAGTGCCCCCGTCATCGTGTCACCGGAGGTATTCACGTAGCGGTTATCGAGGATGAGCATCAGTGCGCCCGTATTACTCAATCCTCCGCTTCCTCCTGTGCTGTCCGTGGCCCAGGTGAGCTGACCCGCCCCGTTGGTCTTGAGCACCTTGCCGGAAGCCGCTCCATCCCCGTACGGGAAGGTGTAGGTCACTCCATTGATGCGGACGGTGGACTGCAGGGATGCCGCCCCAGTCACGGAGAGCGTTCCCGAGGAGGTCAGGCGATCCTGTGCGTGGACGAGGTTGCCGGACATGGTGCCTATGACTTCAAGGGTGGTTTCGGGAGTGGTGGTTCCGATGCCGACTTTCCCGTCCGTCTTGATAGTTAAATCACCAGACGTATCACCTGTGGTATTGAAACTGATATCTCCCGAATCAGCTACGAACCGCATGCCCCCTCCTATCCCGGACGATGAGTTGATAACAAACGTGTCCGCTCCAAAAGTCGTGTCGGTATATCCTTCTCCTGTCAGGCCCATGTGAACGGTGTCGCCACCCGTCGACCCATTCCAATAGCTCAATCGTGCCCATGTGCTGCCGCCGGCATTCGCATTGCGTATGGAAATGCCATTCGCACTATCGGTGTTCATCTGGATATCCAACTTTGATCCAGTGGCAGCCGCCCTCCCGATGCTAATATTGCCAGTAGTTGCATCAGCAATGAGCAATGGTGTTGACCCCGTCCCCGTTATGTAGAGGCTCTTCCCCGACATCGTCCCAGCCACTTCGAGCTTCGTCTCAGGCGTGCCCGTTACCCCGATTCCGACGTTCCCGTCCAGGATCGTGGTGCCGCTCACAGCGAGATTCCCGAAGATGTCCGCGGTCTGATCCACAGTCAGGCTGGAACCCGATAGGTTCGCCCGTACCTTGAGTGCCCCCGTCATCGTGTCACCGGAGGTATTCACGTAGCGGTTATCGGCAATGGATTCCGTGAGACTGCCCGTGATAAGGTCTCCGGCATCCGCCCAAGCGAGCTGTCCCGCACCGTTCGTCGCAAGGACTCTCCCGGAAGCCGCCCCGTCCCCGTACGGGAAGGTGTAGGTGACGCCATTGATACGAACAGTGGATTGGAGCGATGCTGCACCCGTCACGGACAGTGTTCCTGAGGACGTCAGCCGATCCTGCGCGTGGACGAGGCGGCCGGAGGCGGTGCCGATGACTTCGAGCTTGGTGTCCGGCGCAGTCGTCCCGATGCCGACGTTGCCAGCTTTATCCACAATAAATTTTGATAATTGTAAGTTCCCCTCATTGGAAGGAGATATGGAAAACATGCCGGAATTATCAGCTCCATTCCTGATAAATCCCGCCTGTCCGATGGTATTGGAGACGTTGGCAGTATCCTTTATCGCATAACTGATCATTGTTCCGAATCCATCTTCCATATCGCCGGTACTTGTCCTGACGATCCTTAGAGGAGCGCCAATGACATTTGTGGCAGTAGTATTATGTTCAACTGTAGCGGCATTCATGCCATCGCTGGAAGCATCATAAACATGCAAATTTGCCTCTGGTACTACGATCCCGATACCTACTCTCCCCGTTGTTTGCTGCGTAGAGATGATGGGCGTCGCCCCCGTTCCCGTTACTTGTAAACTCTTGCCCGACATCGTTCCTGCCACCTCGAGCTTGGTTTCCGGTGTGTCGGTCACGCCGATCCCGACATTCCCATCAAGAATGGTGGTACCGCTCACGCCGAGGTTGCCCCAGATGTCCGCTGTCCGGTCCACGCGCAGGGTGGAACCTGAAAGGTTCGCCCGCACCTTGAGTGCTCCGGTCATCGTATCCCCCGCTACATTCACGTAGCGGGTATCCCCATCGATATAGGTGAGGCCGTTCACGGATCCTGCATCGATCGCCCAGACCAGCTGGCCGGCGCCGTTCGTCTTGAGCACTCTGCCGGAAGCCGCTCCGTCCCCGTAGGGGAAGGTGTAGGTGACTCCGTTGAGCTTCACTGTGGAACCGAAGCGTGCGGCTCCCGTAACGGACAGTCCTCCGGATGAGGTGAGGATGTCCTGTGCATGCAGCTCACGACCGGAGGCGGTGCCGATCACCTCGAGCTTCGCATCCGGATTCATCGTCCCGATGCCGACGTTGCCACTGATTCTTAAGATACTGATGGCATTTACGTCGCTACTCGTCAGTTGGTCGGCAACATCATGCACACCAATATTAAGCCTATCTGCTGAACCATCGTAATGTATGAAAGCACCCTTATACCCTGTCACTGCTTCTGCCATGCTTGTTTCAGTAAATCTCAATCTGCCACTTTCAAACTGATTCACCGCGCTTCCGCCAAGATTGATTATTGGCCCCGTATCTTTGTTATCGTCACTATAGATTGCCAACTTGCTCGCTGGCGCCGTCGTCCCGATGCCCACTCTTCCCGTCGTCTGATCAGTGTAGAGGATTGGGCTCGCCCCCGTTCCTGTCACCTGCAGGGACTTACCCGACATCGTTCCTGCCACCTCGAGCTTCGTCTGAGGCGTCCCGGTGACTCCGACCCCGAGATTTCCATTGATGAGTGTGGTTCCGCTTACTCCAAGATTCCCCCACAGATCACTGTATCCATCGACCCGCAGGCTGGAACCCGACAGGTTCGCACGTACCTTCAGCGCCCCTGTCATGGTATCCCCCGCTACATTCACGTAGCGGGTATCCCCATCGATATAGGTGAGGCCGTTCACGGATCCTGCATCGATTGCCCAGACCAGCTGGCCGGCGCCGTTCGTCTTGAGCACTCTGCCGGAAGCCGCTCCGTCTCCGTACGGGAAGGTATAGGTGACTCCATTGATGCGGACCGTGGACTGCAGGGATGCAGCTCCTGTGATCGAGAGTGTTCCCGAAGATGCAAGGGAATCGCGCATGCGTAAGCTGTGACCGGACATAGCTCCGTTCACTTCGAGCAGAGTGGTCGGGTTATTCGTTCCGATCCCGACGCTCCCGTCGTTCGCGATCCTCATCCTTTCGTAATTCGTGCTAGTGACCCTTGTCCCGAATGTGAGATATCCATCGTTGGTTGTATTGCCGATGAAGATCTCAGGCTGATCGTTGCCGGTCCAGTACGTCTTGGTGCCGTCATCGACGGCGGCAAACGCGAGGTTGTTATCTGCTCCCCTAACACCGAATCGATTATTGACGTCCATTGTGTAGCCGTCTGTCGGTGTTGCCACTCCGACTCCGACCCAGCCATTGGCAGTATCTGTGGTGATGAGGGGCGTCCCTCCCGTCCCCGTGACATAGAGGCTCTTGCCAGACATCGTTCCTGCCACCTCGAGCTTCGTCTGAGGCGTCCCGGTGACTCCGACCCCGAGATTTCCATTGATGAGTGTGGTTCCGCTTACTCCAAGATTCCCCCACAGATCACTGTATCCATCGACCCGCAGGCTGGAACCCGACAGGTTTGCCCGTACCTTGAGCGCTCCCGTCATCGTATCCCCCGCCACGTTCACGTACCGTGCATCGGCGTTGGTTTGCGTGAGGAAGCCCGTTGCGAGGCTGTTCACGTTTGCCCAACTCAGCTGCCCTGTCGCATTGGTGGCAAGGACGCGTCCCGAGGCTGCCCCATCCCCGTACGGGAAGGTGTACGTGACACCATTGATGCGGACGGTGGACTGCAGGGATGCAGCTCCTGTCACGGAAAGTGTTCCCGAGGACGTGAGGCGATCCTGCGCGTGGAGTTCACTGCCGGAGGCGGTGCCGATGACTTCGAGGGCGGTTTCAGGGGTAGTGGTACCAATGCCGACACGATCATTTGCAACATTCACAAAGAGTACATTCGTATCGAATGCAACATTCCCATTATCGTCGATACGGAACCTCTCCGTATATTCACCTCCTCCGGCGAAGATGACGGAGCCAGTCATACTGCCGCCGTACCAAACGTCATTGTTCTCATCCAACTCAACGATCGTCCGCTGTATTCCGTTAGAATCCTTGAATCGGATCTCTTGATTATTGTCTAAGAGTAGGTGGCCGCCTCCGATGTGCAGCTTCTGCTCCGGCGCAGTAATGCCAATGCCGACGCTGCCATCGAGAATGGTGGTCCCGGAGACGGAGAGGTTTCCCCACAGGTCACTCCCTCCGTCGACGCGCAGAGTTGCTCCTGAAATGTTCGCTCGCACCTTGAGCGCCCCCGTCATGGTATCTCCCGCCACGTTCACGTAGCGGTTGTCTCCATGTGTCTGCGTGAGGAAGCCTGTCGAGAGACTGTTCACATTCGCCCAAGAAAGCTGCCCTGCCGCATTGGTGGCAAGGACGCGTCCCGAGGCCGCTCCGTCCCCGTAGGGGAATGTGTAGGTGACGCCGTTAATGCGCACAGTGGATTGAAGGGATGCCGCTCCTGTGACGGAGAGTGTTCCAGACGACGTGAGCCGATCCTGCGCGTGGAGTTCACTGCCGGAGGCGGTGCCGACGACTTCGAGCTTAGTTTCCGGCGTTATGGTTCCCATGCCTACATTCCCGCTCCCCAAAATTGTCATTAAATAATTGTTCCAATAATTTTGGAATTGGAATGCTGTTTCCGATAAACCAAGAGCTCTCGAGCCTGCCACGTCTGATTTGTCTGCCCTGAATATTATAGCAGGAGTTGAATCTGTCGGATTAGTACTTCCCATCACACCCATAATTCTCATAGCAGAAGCATCGGTGTCGGATGCTCCTATCAGATCCCATCCCCCTGCAGTAGTAGATAATGGGCCGATTCTTCCATAGACATTTGCAGGAGCATAATCCGTTGCAGACTGGTTGACATCCGCATCAGAAAAATAAAGTCTTCCGTCTTTTATTTCAAGTTTTGCATCTGTATCCAGACTCGTCGTCCCGATGCCGACGTTGCCCCTGGTGATGTCCGTGTAGAGGATGGGTGTCGCCCCCGTGCCCGTCACTTGTAAACTCTTGCCTGACATCGTTCCTGCGACTTCAAGTTTTGTCTCCGGCGTGCCCGTTACCCCGATTCCGACGTTCCCGTCCAGGATCGTGGTGCCGCTCACGGCGAGATTCCCGAAGATGTCCGCGGTCTGATCCACAGTCAAGGTGGAACCCGACAGGTTCGCCCGCACCTTGAGTGCTCCGGTCATCGTATCCCCCGACGTATTCACATAGCGGTTATCCGCGATCGCCTCCGTGAGACTGCCCGAGACAAGGTTGGAGACGCTGGCCCAAGCGAGCTGTCCCGCACCGTTCGTCGCGAGCACTCTCCCGGAAGCAGCCCCATCTCCGTACGGGAAGGTGTAGGTCACCCCGTTGATGCGGACAGTGGACTGCAGGGATGCCGCACCTGTGACCGAGAGTGTTCCCGAAGACGTCAGGCGGTCTTGTGCGTGGAGGAGGCGTCCAGAGGCGGTACCAATCACTTCGAGACTCACGCCGGAGTTTGCAGTCGTGGCACCGATGTTGTTGCCGACGACCAGCGAACCGGAGACCGAGAGCTTGCTTCCGGGCGTCGTGGTTCCCAGGCCGAATCTGCCGCGACTGTCCCACCTGCCTACTTCGGTCGTGCTGAGGAAGGTGCGCAGCGTCGTGCCGTACTGCAGGTCCGTGCGACCGTCGGCTCCACCGAATTTCGCCACGCCTTTTTCTCCGCTGTCCACGCCGTTCTGGCTTGAGATGATCGTCACCGTATCGGTGCTACCGACCGTTGGGCTCGGGTTCTGCGATGGGATGTCCGTCGACCAGGAAGGCGAGGCGTAGGTGGTGGCTGCGTGCAGGAGGCCGGTGCTGTCGGAAACCACCGTACCGGAGGATTCGTTCAGTTTCCACTGTACGAGGAGTCCGATGGAAGAAGGATCGCCGCCTCCGGCCAATGAGGTGACTTCGTCGTCCGTCAGAGCCCGGCTGTAGACGCGGACGTCGTCGATGTTCGCATCCGCATAGAATCCATCGTAGTTGAAGTAGAACCGGCCGAGTGTCAGTTTGCCGCTCGTCGGGTTGGTGAATGCCGTTTCCGATGTGGCCGTCTGTGCGGAGCCGTTGATGTAGAGCCGCCTCTGGCCGTTCCTGACCATGCCGAGGACGTGATACCAGACGCCGGTTTGGATGGTGGCATTCGCATCAATCTCCGCTCCTCCTCCGACGAAGCCGAACTTCGTCCCGTCAGCACTGCTCGCGAGAGTCCATCCATTCGTCGTTGCTTGCTGATACCGCGACACGTATCCCTGATAGCTGCTCGTCGAAGTGACTTTGACCCACACCGAAACCGTGAAGTCGTTCGTCAGATCGAGATCCGCATGCGATTCGTCTTCTAGGGCATACTGTTTCGATGCGGCAACGGTGAGGAGGGAATGGGAGATGCCGGACGGAGTCTGTACCTGATTCAAAATGTTGAATGCGCCTGCATCCGACCTCTGCACATCCGCGTGCAAGCCGTCACCGGTCGTGAATAGTCTGTGAGTGGGACTTGTGTTTCTTTGCAGCAGAGTACCGCTGGATGCCACGGCAGCCATGATGGAGCCGGCGGAATCCTGCCATTCCTGCAGGTTGGTCGTTTGAGACGCGGCGCTCTTGATGATCATGCCTGTTGCTGTTGCAGAAGAGAGCGTGAGATCCAGCGCGGCTCGCGGGCTTGCCGTCCCGATGCCGACGTTGCCCCTGGTGATGTCCGTGTAGAGGATGGGTGTCGCCCCCGTTCCCGTCACTTGTAAACTCTTGCCTGACATCGTTCCTGCGACTTCAAGTTTTGTCTCCGGCGTGCCCGTTACCCCGATCCCGACATTTCCATCAAGAATGGTGGTGCCGGAAACGCCGAGGCTTCCCCAGATGTCTGCATTGTTATCCACCCGCAGCGTCGTTCCCGAGAGGTTTGCCCGCACCTTGAGTGCCCCCGTCATGGTATCTCCGGACGTATTCACGTAGCGATTGTCCGCGATAGCTTGCGTGAGACCCTGATCCGTCCCGCAGGAGAACTTCTTGGTCGTTGCGTCCCACAGGAGCTTGGAAGTGGCGGCGGTGTCGCAGTCCGTGAGCCCTGCGCCCTCGAAGGTGGAAGATGCATTTACGTAGGCCCCGGAGAGGGTTTGGCTCACGTAGAGCGAGTCATCGGTCTTGAGGACGTTGGCTGCCGAGCGGAAGAGGTTCACGTCGAAGGTTCCTCGGTAGCCGAAGAGGATGTGCGGAGTTACGCCGCTGGCGCCATTCATGTCGATGGCGATTCCCGGAGCGGTCGTCGCTTCGGAGTCGAGGAGCATACCCGTAGAGTTGCCGTTCACATCCACGAAGACCGCGCCTGTTCCTATAGCCTGATTCGTGGAAACACTTAGACGATTACCTGACATCGTTCCGGTGACGTCGAGCTTGCCTGCGACATAGAGGTTGTCCGAGAACTGGAAGCGCGTGGCGGTGCGATTGAAGGTGAGCGTCTCGGCGAGCGTGTCGCCGAACTTGATGTACACGTTCGCGGTCGAGTCGGAGTCGTCGATGACTTGGAAGGCCTCCGTGTTCACGAGCAGGGTCGGTTTCCACGAGCTTGCGGAGGCGGAGGAGGGGATGAGGAGCGATGCCAGAATCGCCGCATTGATTGCGAAGGCGAGGACAAGCAGCCCTATACGCAGATGCTTACGGAGAATGCCGGTAGCTGAATTGTGAGTATGCTTTACGGAGCATGTGTCATGGTGAGCGTAGTCGAACCATGAAGGCGAAAAGCATGTCGACCCTTCGACTCCGCTCAGGGTGACACGCTTTCTGCTTTCAATTGCACACTGAAGCGAATTTTGATGTGCAGAACTTGGCTGTTCCACATTTTCCCGCTGCACGACATGCTGCCGCCGCGAAACGCGATGCGTCGGATGGTCCGTGAGGGAAGTGAGGTCGCTCGGATCGAAGCGCTCGATCCATCGGTAGAGCGTGGAGCGGGCGATCTTGAATTCCCTGCAGGTCGTGGAGACGCACCCGTACTCGGCGAGGTGCTGGAACCACCGTAAGCGCTCAAGGACCTCCATGCCGCAGCCTTCTGCAAGCGCCCGATGTTGGAGCTTGAGGATGTCGCCCGTGGAGAGGGGGACGGAGTGCATGGAGTGTGTGTTCTGTGTGCTGTCTCGAGACAGCGGGCGCTCGCACGCGCAAATCGAAAAAGTATACTCCAATTTCACCGCTGGCGGTAGGCCTGTGCGCGCACTCGGAAGTCTCCGTTCCGGATGACGGATGTGATCGGTGTGCAAGATGATGCGCAACAGCGCTCAGGCGGCGAAAAGTTTCGGGGCGCTGCCCGAAACTGCTCTCGCATTGCAGGTATTTAAAAAGAGTTGCATCATCACAGGAACATGATGCTTTGGTGTCGCGCTACAGTGCTTCGCCCAACTTCTTGCCCGTCTTCACGGGGACGATCGGCGCGCTGAGGACGGCTTTACCGGCGGCCTTTACGGTATTGATGGCGCCTGTTCCGATGGCTCTTGCGCCAGTCGCCACTGCCGTTCCCGCCATTTTCAAGGGATATTTGAGGAGGGTGAAGATGCGATTTCTGATGTCGAAACCTCTATCCAGAATATCGATGAATAACGCGCTTTTGAGCGCTTCCTTGGTGTGGTCACCCGCTTCGTGCGCTCCTCTGCCGAACTGTTCCATCACGGTGGACATGTAAATATTATACAATAATATACAGAAAAAAGCAATACTTCGCCACTCCGCGTACTTCAGCGAGCTTCGGGGATGTGTGAGAAGTGATTCTGCAGAAGTTCGTGTACAATGGACTCCGGAGGGATGGCCGAGTGGTCGAAGGCGACCGACTTGAAATCGGTTAAGCCCCACAAGGGTTTCGTGGGTTCGAATCCCACTCCCTCCGCCATCACTCTCCCATAAACTCACTCAATTTCTTTCTCAGTTCCTCCGTCTTCGGGAGCTTCGCAGGAGGACAGGCGCGCTTGGCCCAATGCACGCGCAGGGTTTCGATGTACTCTTTCTCATCGATCAGTCGTTTGACATATGGCACGATGGAAGAACGCCATCGACTGAAGCGGGCGTTATGCACGATCTCGAAGAGGGAAGTCACGAGAGCGTCTTCGCTCCCCCGGACTTCCGCCTTGAGATCGTCGAGTATGGCATTTTGAATACTCTCCGCGTCCAGCCCTGCCATGAATTCCAGCTCCTTTGCCGTTGCGGATGGGAAATAGTGCATGAGACCGAGACGCCGAAACGTGCACGGCAGCGAGAAATCCGCAAGGACATCCGCGACCTGCGAAGCGAGACCTCCTTCAGTGTTATGATCTTCCACGACGATCAAATGTCCCGTCTCGAGAGCTGCTTCGAGGATGGCGGTGGCGTCAAGAGGGCGGATACACCCGATCGCTAGCACGCGCACGGAGAGCTTTTCCTGTCCGGCAGCGAGCACGTCCGCCGCTGCGATGGCGTTATGGACGCCAATGCCGGTCGTGATGATGGTTGCTCGATCATGCAAGTCCCCCTTTCCCCGCACGCGATCCGCCCTCCCGGAAAATCGGTAGTTTTTGTCGTAGAGTGCCCCGCCCTTCGCATCTTTCAACTGTTCATGACCCGTGCGCGGCGAGAAGACGTAGACGCTCGTGTGGCCTTCTGCAATCAGTTCCAAGCCCCGCTCCGCCATCGCCGCGGCCTGGTTCGAGTCCGCGGGCATCCATACCTGTGTGTGACGGAAGGGGAGGGTGAAGTAGTTCTGTTCCTGATGGGTTTCCCCGTCCTCTCCGACGGAGAGACCGGCGTGCGTGCAGTCGTGGAGCACCGCGCAGCGCGTATGGCCACAGTTGATGTCGATAAGCCGGGAATTGGCGCGCGCTTCGTTCACGCCGAATGCGGCGAACGTGTAGGTGATCGGAAGCAGGCCGGATTGTCGCAGGCCGGCTGCCATCATCGCCATGTTCGCCTCGGCCACACCCACGTTGATCACACGGTCGGGGAAATCCTTGGCAACGCCGGTGAACCCGCCCGAACCAGCAAGATCGGCGTGAAGCACGATGATGCGTGAATCGGCTTTCATGAGATTGCGGATATGCACGGCGCCGAAGTCCTGTCGTGCGGCGCCTTTCTCCAGAGTCACGGCGCGTTCGTATCCCTTTATCTGCAGGGTGAGGGGAATATCTGTCTCGGTGTGTTTGGTGGCGGCGAAGCGTTTCTTCTCCTTCGTTCTGAACGGCTCATACGCCTGCATGGTCTCCGCAAGATCCGGGAGCATGTCGAGGGCCAACTTCGCTTCTTCGGCCGAGAGCGGAGCGCCGTGGTAGTTCTTCTGCCCCGTATTTGATCCCTCTTCCATGAAGGGGATGCCGTACCCCATGGTTGTGTAGTAACAGATGAAGATCGGACGCCCTTTCCCGACCAGTGCATCCGCCGCATCGAGAGCAGCTCTCACTTGCATGGGATCGTTGCCGTTCTGAACTTCGATCACGTGCCAATCGCATGCATGTGCGATGGAAGCGAAGTCTGCCGCGACGGTCTGAGAAGGAAGGCCGCTCAGTTGGACGTCGTTGAAATCCCCATGGACGACGAGGTGATCGAGCTTGAGGTGTGAAGCAAGGCGGAACGCTTCCATCACCTGTCCTTCCTGTGCGTCGCCGTCAGCGAGGAGGACATCGACGATCCCCGGTTTCTTCTGCAGTTTCAGACCAAACGCAACGCCAAGGGCGTTACTCACGCCTTTGCCCAAGGGGCCCGTGCCGAAGGGAATGTCTCCGATGCCCGCTTCGATGTGTCCAGGAAGCCCGTCCGGCGTGCGGAACGTATCGATGATCGCCTGCGGGGAAGCGAGACGTTTATCCGAACCTTCGCGTCCGAAGAGCCACTGCAGCCCGAAAGAGAGAAGCGACAGATGCCCCGCACTCATTCTCATGGGCTGGTCGCGCGCCGGATCACGTCGTACACTCAAGAGATAGCTGAATGTGAATGCGGAGAGGGGGCCGCCCGGATGGCCGGATTTGTGTTTGAGAGGGGCGGAGACAATAAGGTGTTTGAGGATGGTGTGCGCAAGATCATACGCTTGCCGTTCGTCTGTGGTGAGAGGTTTGCCGTCTTTCGGACCGATCCAGAGATGCTCTCCCTGAGGGGGGTGCGAGAGGACGCGTCGGCAAGAAAAGGGAACAACCTTTGCGTCTTGTCCAGTGAGAGCGGATGCATCAGGTCTCTTCGACGTCATGGGAGAGGGGAG